>JAYOTP010000024.1:17984-35613 GCA_038150465.1 Flavobacteriia bacterium
AGCACGTTTCCTTCCTGAACAAGGCGGAACTGCTGGAGATCTTGGAATCTGCTCCCGACAACAGCAAGATCACCATTGACGGAACGGTCAATGAGAGCATGGACCACGATGTGGAAGAGGTGATCAATTCCTTTGCGGACCGTGCAGAGGACAAGAAGATCGAGCTCGAGCTCACGGGTATGAATGCCTGATCCCAACGGCTGCTGTGTCTGAGCGGCTGCCCATGCGCTCCCTTCCCCATCGGGAACTTCTTTCAAGGCTCCTGAAGTGGGGCTCTTCCTATCCATATTGTGCCCTGTTGCATTCCAACGGAATTGAAGATCCTGCTGGTCAGTTCGATTGGTTCTTTGCGGTGGGGAAAGAGTCATTCGCATCCGATCCCGTAGAATTGAGGGCCTTTGATGCATGGCTGGAGGCAAATAAAGACGCTTATGTCTTCGGTGTATTGAGCTACGACCTGAGGCTGCAGTTCGAAGCGCTGAGCGACCGGCACGTCAATGAACTGGATCAGCCCGATGTCGCCTTCTTCAAAGCGGATGCATATGTGTACTGTAAAGAAGGGACGATCCACTGGCAGGGGATTTCTGAAACGCAGCTGTCCGATGGGCTGACCGCAGCTTCCAAAAGATCGGAACTCATCTTTTCTTCGAAGACCGATCCATCCACCTATTCCGCCCATTTTGAGCGTATCCGTGAAATGCTGCAACTGGGTTCCTTCTACGAAATGAACTTTTGCCGCCACTTCACAGCAGACGATCTGCCTGTCGGAGCAGATTTTTGGGAACGGGCCTATCTCGACCTGATCGAGCGGCAACCCACCGTTCAGTCGGCCTTTTTTCGTTTTGGGGTGCATCGGGTCTTGTCGGCTTCTCCGGAGCGTTTTCTCCGCCGTAGAGGAGAGCGATTGTTGTCTGAGCCGATCAAAGGAACCCTGGCGCGATCCAAGGATCCGGCTGAGGACCAGCGATTGAAGAAGATCCTGAGCGAGGATGAGAAGGAGCGGAGCGAAAATGTCATGATCGTCGATCTGGTGCGCAATGATCTCTCACGCGTTTGCCGTCCGGGAAGTGTGCAGGCAGACGAACTGTTCTCCATCCGCAGTCTGCCCAATGTGCATCAAATGGTTTCCGTGGTCAGCGGAACCTTGGATGCCGATCGCTCGTTCTCAGAGATCTTACAGGCCACCTTCCCCATGGGTTCGATGACGGGCGCACCGAAGATCGCCGCCATGCAGGCAGCAGACCAAATGGAGTCCTTTCGGCGCGGATGGTACAGTGGTGCCATGGGCTACAGAGCACCGGGCGGAGATTTCGATCTCAATGTGCTCATCAGAACACTCTTTGTCAATGTACAGACAGCCAAAGGCATGGTCGGTGCGGGCGGTGCCATTACCATTGGAAGCGAATGCGCCTCTGAATTCAGAGAAACCCAGTGGAAAGCAGAGAGCATCATTCATTCATTGGGTGGCCGCATCCAGCCAAAAACACAGCACTCCGATCTGCACCCCTAATTTTGATGCATGCTGACCGATCGTTTTGCAGAAGCAGCGCAACGGCTGGGCATTCGGTCGGATGTGTGCTCGATCGTGGCCTGCAGCGGCGGTGTGGACAGCATGACTTTGGCCGCTTTGATGCATGATGGCGGATTCGCCTTTCGCCTTTTGCACGTGCATTATGGGCTTCGCGGAAGCGATTCTAAAAAGGAGAAGGAGTTGGTTGAACGCTGGGCACAGACCAAAGGACTTTCCATTCGGGTATTCGATGCCCAGAAGGAATTGTCGGATGCCCTCGACAAGGGCGAAAATCTGCAGCATGCCGCCCGCAGGATCCGGTACCGGGAATTAAGAAAGGAACGCGAGGCCCATACGGCGAGATACATCCTGACGGCGCACCATGCACAAGACCGCTTGGAAGGGCTTTTCATTTCTCTGATCCGCGGAGAATCGTGGAGAAGCTTTTGCGGAATGCCCGATAAGACCAACGAATTGGCGCGTCCTCTGCTGGGATTCACCAAAGAGGAGATACGTTCATACGCCCATTCTGCTCAGCTTCCCTTTCTGGAAGACCGATCCAACGATACCGACGCCTATTTGCGCAATCGGATCAGGAACCACATCGTTCCCCTTGTAATGGCGGAAAGCCCAGGCTGGAAGGAGCAGCTGGACCGCATGCAGGAGGAGCTGAGCGCACTGCGCCAAAGAGACGATGGATCATTTGAGCGCTGGAAAAGCGATGCGGTGAAGGGGCTGGAGAGCGGACATATTCGCCTCGATCGGTCCCTTTGTTCTGAGCATCCGCATTATTTTTCCCGATGGATCCGTGAATACACAGGATCGCATACGCTCAAGGCGCCGCAGATCCCGTTGTCTGGCAGCGGCCAGCAGTTGGAGTTCGGTTCGCACCGCTTGCAGGTGGAACGCGACCATCTCTTATGTGTTTCCGATACGGGTGAGGCGCAAGAGGAACTTTTTCAGATCGAAAACGAAGGCAAATTCATCTGTGCGGATCAGCAATGGTCGGTCTATCGATCCACTAAATCCGAGGCCTGGCAGAGCAGAGGAAAGCAAAAAGCGATATTGGACGCAGGGCAGGCGCCATTCCCCTGGACGATCCGGTCATGGAGAAAAGGCGATCGTTTCTGTCCCATTGGGATGAAGGGCAGTAAATTGCTGAGCAATTATTTCATCGACCGGAAATTCACGCAGCGTCAGAAAGAAGACATGCGCGTTGTGACCATCGGTGGACAGATCGCCTGGCTCATTGGCGAACGGGTGGATGCCCGTTTTGCTGCGGATGCCCGGTCTGAAGAAGTATATGTCATTGAACCAGTGCAAGAATAGAATGATGATCAGAAATTGGAGTACGGCCTTAATGGTGTCGATCTGCACCTTGGCGCTGGATGCCCAGATGTACGATCCGGTGGATTGGAGCTTCGAACTCGTTCAAGAGGAGGGAAGCAATGAAGCGGAATTGGTCTTCACGGCCCGCATCGATGAAGGCTGGCACCTGTATTCGCAATTCCTTGGGGACGATGGTCCCATTCCCACTCAATTTTATTTCAAGGACAGCGCGAACTACGAGCGCACCGGGCCCACCGAGGAGATCACTCCGCCGGTTCTGGAGTACGACCCCAATTTTGAAATGGAACTCCTGTATTTCAGTGAGGAAGCGGTTTTCTCTCAAAAGGTCAAGATCCTGAAGCCCGGGGAGGTGGAGATCAAGGGGGAGCTGGAGTTCATGGTCTGTGATGAAACACAGTGCCTTCCGCCCAAGTATGTGGAGTTTTCATTTGTAGCTCAGGGTGTGGAAGAAGGATCCTCCGATTCGATGTCCTTCTGGTTCATTTTTGCCAAGGGCTTTGGCGGCGGTCTGCTCGCCTTATTGATGCCGTGCATCTTTCCCATGATCCCGCTGACGGTGAGCTTTTTCACCAAACAAAGCAAGAACCGTTCAGAAGGCGTGCGAAAGGCCATTCTATATGGCGTCAGCATCATCCTGATCTATGTGGCATTGGGAATGGTCGTCACCTTGGCCACCGGCAACAGCTCGGCCCTGAATCAATTGTCCACAAACCCGTGGTTCAACATCGTTTTCTTTCTCCTGTTCGTTGTTTTTGCCCTTTCCTTCTTTGGCGCCTTTGAGATCACGCTGCCCAGCAATTGGGTGAACAAAGCGGATGATGCATCCAACAAGGGAGGCTTGGCGGGCATCTTTTTTATGGCGTTCACGCTTTCACTTGTGAGTTTTTCCTGCACGGGTCCGATCATCGGATCGCTATTGGTGGATGCTGCTTCCAACGGAGACTACTTCGGCCCGGCCATCGGAATGTTGGGTTTCTCTACAGCCCTTGCCGTCCCCTTTGCTCTGTTTGCAGCCTTCCCTGGTTGGATGAACAGCCTTCCGCAGTCTGGAGGTTGGCTCAATACAGTGAAAGTCAGCCTGGGATTCATTGAGCTGGCCTTTGCCCTGAAGTTCCTTTCCACTGCGGACATGGCCTGGCAGGCGGGCATCCTGAAACGCGAGCTGTTCTTGGCTTTGTGGATCGGCATCTTCCTTTTGCTCACCCTTTATCTTTTGGGAGCCTTCCGAATGCCCCTGGACAGCAAGACCGAGAAGCTCTCTGTTTCCCGACTGATGTTTGCCATATTCTTTGGTTCCTTCACCTTGTACATGCTGCCCGGCCTTTGGGGAGCGCCTCTTCATTTGATCAGTGGTTTTCCTCCCCCGCAGTTTTACAGCGAGCAGCCCAATCAGGGGGTCGGTTCCCTGTCAACTGGGGTCGTTTTGGAAGTACCCGAGGGGGCAGAGCCGGATCATTGTCCGCATGCGCTGAATTGTTTTCACGATCTGGAGGAAGGACTGGCTTATGCCAGGAGTGTAGAAAAGCCGGTCATGCTCGATTTCACCGGATGGGGTTGTGTCAACTGCCGCAAGATGGAAGAGCAGGTGTGGAGCGACCCGAGCGTGCTCCAGCGTCTGAGGGAAGAGGTTGTTCTGGTCTCCTTGTACGTGGACGAGCGGGTGAAGCTGCCCATTGAAGAGCAATATTATTCTGAGGTGCTCAAGTCTCAGGTCAAGACCATTGGAAACAAGTGGAGTGCATTTCAGGCAGAGAACTATCAGACCAATTCTCAGCCCTATTACGTCCTGATCGGCCACGAGGATCTGATCCCATTGAACGCGCCCACTGCCTACGACCCCGATATCCAGAAGTTCGTGGATTGGCTCGATGAAGGCGTTGCGAAGTTTCAGGCCGGAAGCAAGATCTGAACGGCTGATGAACATTTGACGCGCTTATGCTCTTTTTCATATATGACCAACGAGCTCAGGTTCCGCCTACGCAGTGGTGAAAAAGTGACGGGTTTTGTCCGGAGGATGCCCGCGGGCGGGGACTTTTTCTCTCGTGATGGTTTCTGGTGGACGGGTACACCTCTGCCTTACGAACAGATCGATGAGTGGACGGGATGGAAGGACCTGAATCAGAAGCACATCTTCGAATACGATATCGTCATCTGTAAGCTCGATCCCGATGGTCCGTCGGAAAAGGCGGCTGTGCTTTGGGACGAGGAAAAAGAGCGATTCAGTTTGCGTTTTTTGGAAAGGGACATGCATGTGCCCATGGAAATGGACGGAATACGCATGTTCGATCCACGGCAGCTTCGTGTGGTATCCTATCTCTTCATCAATCCAGAGATCATGGAGCGTCTGAACATCCGTGATCGTTGAATGGCCCCTGGGATGATCATTTGGATCGCTGTCTGAGGTGTTCGTAAAGAACGACAGCTGCGGAGGCGGATAGATTCAGGGAATCCATTTCACTCGCCATGGGGATCTTCAGTGCGTTCATTCCCGCATCCTCCCAGGCAGTGCTCAAGCCGGAATGCTCTGATCCAAATACAAAGGCTGCACGTTCTGTGAGTTTGGTTTCGAACAAGGAACTGCTTCCATCCAGTCGACTGGTCCAGATCGCCAGGTCCTGTGCCCTCAGGAAATCCTTGGCCTGCTCGGTTTCAAGATGTGCATGTGGCACGCGAAAGACGGTGCCAACCGAACTTCTGATGCAATTTGGGTTATAGAAATCTGTAGATGAGCCAACGGTGAGCACGAGGTCGCATCCAGTGGCCAAAGCTGTGCGGAACAGTGCACCCAGATTTCCGGGTTTTTCGATCTGCTCAAGAACCAGAACTTTATCATAGGCCCCTTCGGACAGGGCAGGCTTTGGTTTTTGAACCATGATGGCCAGTGCCGGACTTGCAGATGCCCGAACGGCCAGTGGATCGAACAGCTCCTCTTTCAGTCTCCGGATTTCGCTACTGGAAGGGAATTCGGGAAAGAATTCTTCAACCGAACGGTCTCCGCGAAGCAGCAGGTGTTTGGGCAAATAACCGCCCATCAATGCATAGCGGATCTCCTGTATGCCTTCCACGGCGAAAAGTCCCTCCCGCTGCCGGCTTCGCTTGCGCTCATGCAGCTCTGCATATAGCCGCACCACCGGATTCTGGGCGCTGTGTATGAGCCCGCTACTCACTGCCTGTGGGCTGAATCAGATGAAAGATGCTGAGAATACGATCCGTAAAGAAAAAATGGCTTCAAAGGATGCGCTTGATCACCCGTAGGTCATGGGTGTGTTTGTTTTCCGCCTTGTTGTAGATGCCGGTTTGATCGATGGAATCGATGCGCACCTTTCCGCTGGCGTGCAGGATGCGATCGTTCTCCAGGAGAATGCCCACATGGATGATGCGGCCTTCTTCGTTAGCAAAGAAGGCAAGGTCGCCTGCCACGGATTCTTCGATGAAACTCAGTGCCTGACCGAGCTCGGCCTGATCTTTAGCATCCCGTGGGAGATCCACGCCTCCAAAGCGGTAGGCCATTTGGGTCAGGCCGGAGCAATCGATACCAAAGGGTGATCTGCCGCCCCAGAGGTAGGGGGCATTCAGATAGGTGAATGCCGCAGATATGATCTGTTCCCGCTGGTCAGAGGACGATTGGACAGCTCCTGAATACCTATAGCTTCGGTCTCCGATCCGGCCTTTTCCCGTATCGATATCGAACCCGGGCAAGAGGGCGCCAAAGCAGATCAAGGATTGCTCCTCCGGATCTTCGAATTTCAGCACCTCCACGAGATCCGAGCAAATACGGCTCTTTTTGGATGCATTCTGAAAGACGGATTCATCAACGGACATCCACTGCTTCGAGCACAGCCAGCCCTGATAACCGTCGTGTGCACTGCGGATCTGTATCCATTTCTCCCTCTGCTGCAAGATCTCGAACGATTCGCCAAACAAGAGCTGGCTGACCATTTCAGAGGCGTCCGAAGGTTCAGCCCGGACAGGTACAACAGAGAGTGAAACGATCCCGAAGGCCATTCAGATCAGCTTCGCTCCAGGACCATGGCACTTGCGCCACCGCCTCCGTTGCAGATCCCTGCGGCTCCCAGACGCGCATTCTGTTGACGGAGTACATGGATCAAACTCACCAGTATGCGGGCGCCAGAGCAACCCAGAGGATGTCCAAGGGAAACAGCGCCGCCATTGATGTTGGTCCGCGCGCCATCGATGCCCAGCAGTTTGATGTTCGCCAGTCCGACGACCGAGAAGGCTTCATTCAACTCAAAGTATTCGATATCCTCCATCGAGAGTCCGGCCTTTTGGACGGCTATGGGCAGCGCCTTGGCCGGGGCAGTGGTGAACCATTCAGGCGCCTGTGCGGCATCTGCATAGGAACGGACGGAAGCCAAGACTTCAAGTTCCAGCGATTCGGCTTTTTCTCTGCTCATCAGGATCAGTGCCGCTGCTCCGTCGTTCAGTGTGGATGCATTGGCCGCGGTGATGGTTCCATCTTTTTGGAACACAGGGCGCAAGGCTGGGATCTTGTCGAAACGCACATTGCTGTATTCTTCATCGTGATCGAAGACGACCGGATCGCCTTTTCGTTGAGGGATCTCCACCGGCACCACCTCATCGGCGAACTTTCCATTCTCCCAGGCTGCCGCACTTCGCTTGTATGATTCGATGGCAAAGGCATCCTGTTCCTCCCTGCTGAAGTTGTGTTCTTTGGCGCAAAGCTCTGAGCAATTGCCCATATGGGTCTGGTTGTAGACGTCTGTTAAACCGTCCAGTACCATTCCGTCCCTCATCTTCACATCGCCGAGTTTCTGTCCGTTTCGGGCACTCACATAGTGCGGAACCTGACTCATGTTTTCCATTCCTCCTGCGATCACCACCTCTGCATCACCAGAACGGATCGCCTGGGCCGCCATGCTCACAGCTTTCATTCCACTTGCACAGACCTTGTTGATCGTCGTACAAGGGACATCTTCTCCGATCCCCGCACCCATGGCCGCCTGACGTGCAGGTGCCTGGCCTGTTCCAGCCTGCAGCACATGACCCATATACACTTCCTCGATGAGTTCAGGGCCGATGCCCGCTTTTTCAAGCGCTCCCCGAATGGCTGTGGCGCCAAGTTTCGGAGCTGAGATACCGGAGAGACTTCCAAGGAAACTGCCGATGGGGGTGCGAACGGCAGACACGATGACCACTTCCTTCATGGGGTTTGGTTTTTTGTTGTTCTAATCGGGTGAAGATAAGGCGGGTGGCTCATTGCCTCAATTCGGCTCCGAGCTGTTTTTTCACGAGCTGGATCACCTTTTCGATCCACGATTCGATCTCCTGATCGGTGAGGGTTTTCTCTTCACTTTGCAGCCAGAGATTCAGGGCATAGGAGATCTTTCCTTCAGGCAGCCCTTTGCCTTCGTACACATCAAAGAGGCCAACGCTCTGAATGGGACTTTTGGGCATGGATCCAATAAGCTGTTGCAGTTCGGAAAATGAAGTGGAACGATCCACCAAAAGGGCAATATCTCTTCGTGTCCCTGGAAATTTCGGCAGGTCTTTCAGCGATTTTGGCGCATCCAGTGCCAGGGTGCTCAGTCGCTCCCAGTCGAGTGCGGCGAAGTAGACCCTGCCTTCCAGTCCAAAGGCTTTCTTCTTCACCTTGCTGATGCGCTCTGCGTAGCCCACCTTTTGTTTGCCGACGGAGAACACAAGCCTGTTGTCTTTCTGTTTTTCCTTCAGCTGAAGGCCCAAGGTCGCTGCGCAACGATGGATGCCTTCTTTCAGGGTGAAGAGATCGGACGCCTGGGTCGCCCGGTTCCAGTTTTCAGGTTGGTCGTTGCCACAGACCCAAAAGGCCAGGAAGCTGTTTTCCCAATACCGCTCCTCCTTTCTGTGATAGGTCTTTCCAAATTCAAAGAGCTTCAGGTCGGTCACCCGATGACTTTGGTTTCTGGAGATCGTCTCCAGTCCCGCAGGAAGTGGGTCGTTCCTGAGCACGTCCAGGTCGCTGCTCAACGGATTCAGAAGACCCACGCGTTGATCTTCCGTGTAGTGTATGCTCTTGTGAAGGGAGTTGTGCAGGGTCTCCTGAAAGCCAAAAGCGACCAAGGCATCGGCCACCTTGTTCTTCAGTTCATGGACGGGCTGCAAGGGGTCTGTGTCTGCCCGAAGCAACACCTGTTCTGGGATCGGAATGCGGTCAAGTCCGTAGATGCGCAGAACTTCCTCCACGATGTCGGCTTCTTCGCGCACATCCACCCGATAGGGAGGGACCTGAAGTTTCCAGCTTTCGGGTGTTTCCTCCTCGATCTGTATCTCCAGAAGCTGCAGGATCCTTTTCATGTCCTCCGATGGGATCTGGTGGCCGGCCAGTTTCTGAATCCGTTCGGGCTGGATGCGGACCTCGAAGTCTGGGAAATGCTGCTGTCCGCTGTCGATCACATCTGAGGCCACTTTTCCACCAGCAACTTCCTCGAGCAGCAGAGCCGCACGTTTGAGGGCATAGCCGCTCATATTGGGGTCGATCCCGCGTTCGTAGCGATAGGATGCATCGGTGTTCAGACCCTGTCTCTTGGCTGTTTTCCGGATACGCACCGGATCGAAATAGGCCGATTCCAGGAAGATGGTGGTCGTACTGGAACGAACGCCGCTGTCCTGTCCGCCGAAGACCCCGCCAATGCACATGGCCTCTTCCTCGTTGCAGATGAGAAGATCATTCGGATGCAGGCTGCGCTCCTTTTCGTCCAGAGTGGTCAGCTTTTCACCCTCTCGGGCGGTGCGGACCACGACTTTGTGCCCCTTGATGCGCTCGTAATCAAAAGCGTGGAGCGGATGCCCTGTTTCGTGAAGAACGAAATTGGTCACATCCACGACATTGTTGATCGGTTTGATCTGAACCGATTCCAAGGCTTTTTTTAACCATTCAGGAGATTCTTCCACCTTCAATCCGCTGATCAGCAAACCGCAGTAGTGCGGACAACCCTCTGGGTCTTCAATGGTCAGTTCGATGGGCAGTTCCGAGGGCTGCTCCGAAAATCCTTCCACGGAAGGTAATTGCAGGGCGGAGTTTTTTCCTCTGTACTGAAGGGCGGCATGCAGGTCCCGGGCCACGCCATAGTGCCCCATTGCATCTGCCCGGTTGGGTGTCAGGCCGATCTCCAGGCAATGGTCCTGATCGCCTGAAAAGAGTGCGGCCGCAGGTGTTCCCGCTGCATGATGGTCGTCGAGCACGCAGATGCCCTCATGGCTGTCTCCGATCCCCAATTCATCTTCTGCACAGATCATTCCCTCAGAAACCTCTCCTCGGATCTTACTCTTCTTGATCTTGAACGGATCTCCATTATTCGGATACAGCGTGCATCCGACGGTCGCAACCAATACGGTCTGATCCGCCGCAACATTGGGTGCTCCGCAGACAATGGAAAGGGCTGATTCCTCCCCAACATCCACCTGGGTCAGTTTCAGGCGATCGGCATTGGGATGGGGCGCACAACTCAGCACTTTTCCGACAACCACTCCCTCGAGGCCACCTGGGAGGCCGCCGATCGAGTGGATCTTCTCTGTTTCCAGGCCGATCTCGGTCAGCAGTTCGCCCGTCTCGACCGCATTCAGGTCGAATTTCAAATACCTCTTCAGCCAGCTATGGGAAATGTTCATTTGGGCCCTCTGTTATTCGGCGGATCAAAGGTAATGAGCCCACCCTACACCTAAGTATCTTTGGACCATGCCAAAACACAAGCGTCTGATCCTTCCCAGCATTGCCTTGAACAGTGCAGGGGCCAAGGGGGTCGCGATCGGAAGAACGGAAGAAGGGAAGGCCGTCATGGTCAAGGGAGCCGTGCCCGGTGACCTGGCCGATGTACGCGTGGTCAAGAAAAAGAAAAGTCACCTGATGGGCGAAGTCCATCGGCTGATCGAGCCCTCTCCCTCGAGGACAGATCCAGCCTGTGCGCATTTCGAGCTTTGCGGCGGCTGCGTCTGGCAGAACATGGTCTACGAGGATCAACTGCGTTGGAAAGACGATGAAGTGGTCCAAAACCTCAGGCGCATCGGCGGAGTGGAGCCGCTCGAGCGGTCGGGCATACTGCCTGCTCCCATGCCGTTCGGCTATCGGAACAAAATGGAATTCAGCTTTACATCTGAACGCTGGCTGTCGGCAGAAGAGATCGACTCTGGCAGGGATATAGCCGATCGCCGCGCTTTGGGATTCCACATTCCCGGTCGGTGGGACCGCATCTTCGAAGTAGAGAATTGTTTGCTGCAGCCCGATCCTTCCAATGCCATACGCAATCAGGTGGGGAAGTGGGCCAGAGAACACGACTGGAGTTTCTATCATCCTCGGGAACGAACGGGTTGGTTGCGCAACCTGATGATCCGAAACAATCGGGAAGGCGATTTCATGGTCATGGTCCAGACGGGTTATCGGGAGGAGGCGGCACGAAAGATCCTTGCCGAAAAATTACTGGAGTCATTTCCCCAGATATCATCGCTTTGGTTCGCCGTGAATGAAAAGACGAATGATGCCTGGTATGATCTGGACATGGAACTGGTCAGCGGGCAGGAGGCGATCATCGAGAAGATGAAAGGGTGGAATGGAGGGCCGGACATGCAGTTTCGCATCGGACCGAAATCCTTCTATCAGACCAATCCTGAACAGGCCTCCGAGCTTTATCGGATCGCTTTGGATATGTCGGGTATCGAAGAGGGGTCGATCGTCTACGATCTGTACAGCGGAACGGGAACCATCGCTCTGTATATGGCGCAGCGTGCGGCAAAGGTCATTGGTGTGGAAGGAGTAGAGGAGGCCGTCCAGGATGCGCAGAAGAATGCAGCCTTGAATGGGATCGAGAATGCCCACTTCTTCGCTGGAGATATGCGCAAGGTGCTCAATGAGGATTTCTTTGCGCGCGAAGGCGTGCCCGATGTGGTGATGACCGACCCACCCCGGGAGGGAATGCATCCCGATGTGGTGGCTCAGTTGCTCAGCGCAGCACCGAAGAGGATCGTTTACATCAGCTGTAATTCAGCCACCCAAGCGCGCGATGTCGCCCTGTTGAAGGAGGCTTATCAGGTCAGCAAAAGTCAGGCGGTGGATATGTTCCCTCAGACCGCCCACGTCGAGAATGTCCTTTGTCTTGATCGCTTGGATGGGTCAAAGCCTTAATTTCGCTGCATGCAGGAACGATCACTGATCCTCGACGATCATCAGGTGAACCTCAGGCTCCAGCGAATGGCTTGGGAGATTCTGGAATTGGCAGGCGATCCATGCGATCTGGTCGTGGCTGGTATCCAGGGCATGGGCCATGTGCTGGCTGAGCAGCTGGCCGATCGGATCGAACGCTCAGGTACAACAGCCTGCTCGCTGACGCGCATCGAATTGGGCAGACCGGAAAAGGCGGGCGATCCATTCACTTTGAGCCAGCCACTGGAAACGGTGGCCAACAAGTGGGTGGTCCTGGTGGATGATGTGACCAATACCGGCGTCACCCTGGCGCATGCGCTCACCCCCTTTCTTCAGCAACCCACCCGCGGCATCAGCATGGCCGTTCTGGTCGACCGGGAACACCATCGCTATCCGGTTCGGGCAGATATACAGGGGCTTTCCCTGGCAACGACGCTGCAGGAGCATATCGATGTGCAGTGGGACGGCAAGGCCTGGTCGGTCTACCTCTCCTAGGGCAAGAAGGAATCTACTCTATCTACTAGTTCATCGATCGACACGGACGCGGCTGAAATGGTCAGCTGGGCCTTTTGGTAAAAAGCACGGCGTTCGAAGAGGTGCTTCCCAATGAATTCTGCCAGGTCTTCTTCTTGAATATGGGCGATCAGCGGTCTGTTTTGTTTGGACTGCAGCAAGCGGCTTTGAAGAAAGCCCGGAGCGGCATCGAGATAGATGCACAGACCGTGGGCACACATCAGTTCCATATTGTCGTAATAGCAGGGCGTGCCCCCACCCGTGGCCAGAACAAAGGATCCTGTATGGAGAACGTTCAGCAACACAGTGCGTTCTTCTTTGCGAAAGGCCAGTTCCCCATGCTGCTCGATCCATTCAGCCGGGCTCTTTCCCGAGGCGCTTTCGATCGCCTCGTCGAGGTCGATGAATTTCAGCTTCATTGCCTTTGCGAGTTTCTTCCCAACAGAAGACTTCCCGGCGCCCATATATCCGACTAGGATCAGCTTGTTTCCCATGGTGGTCAATTTAATTCTAAATCCGTTCAGAGAAGGCCAAATGAGCGTATATTTGCACCCCTAAAACCGATCCGGTAGCTCAGTTGGTAGAGCACGACACTTTTAATGTTGGGGTCCTGGGTTCGAGCCCCAGCCGGATCACAAAAAGCCCAAGCGGCTCGCGTTCTTGAAGAGTGAAAGGGAAGAGCAGTGAAAAAGGCGATCGCCTGAGCCTTCCTTTTCCAAATCGCAAAAGCCTCTCTGCAAGAGAGGTGTTTCTGAGCCCAGGTGGTGAAATTGGTAGACACGCCATCTTGAGGGGGTGGTGACTTTATAGTCGTGCAGGTTCAAGTCCTGTCCTGGGCACCAAGAATTCCGATCAGCTGTTTGTAGATGTACCAAGAATGAAGTTGCCCTTCGCTGTCCGGATCTTTTTCAAGATCTTTTCGTACATCACTCCTTCCCTGGCCGCCCGTGTGGCTGAGCCGCTTTTTTTTCGTCCTGTGAAATTTCCCATACCGGAACGGGAAAAAGAATTCCGCTCAACTTCCGAAAGCGGAAAGGGCGAACTTTCATCGGGCCGTATCCACTGGTTCAAAAAGGGCGGTTCAGGACCCAAGATCCTATTCATGCACGGGTGGAGCGGGAGGGGAAGTCAGTTCACGAAAATGATGGATGCTTTTGTGGAGGCGGGTTTTGAAGTTTACACCTTTGATGCTCCTGGCCATGGAGATGAATGGCTGCCGCGGATCGATATGTTGTCATTCATAGGGGGGATTCACTGGATGGAAAACAAGTTCGGACCCTTTGCCGGAGCCATCGGTCATTCCATCGGCGGAATGGCGTTGTGGAATGCGATTCGGGAAGGAGCAGCCATCAAGCGGCTTGTGGAAATAGGCAGTCCATCCTCCCTTTCGGGTGTGTTGGAGGATTTTGCCGCGGTTTTGAATGCACGGCCCGCTGTGGCTGAGATCCTCATGGGCAAACTCAGCGCGGATTATCAGGTGGCGGAAGATCTCTTCGATCCGGTCCGCATCGCAGGGCTTCATCCGGATGTCGGTGGGCTGCTCATTCACGACGCCCAGGACGATGAAGTGCCGCTCGCTCATGCGCTGCAGATGGAGTGCGCATGGAAAAATGGCCAATTGGTCACCACAGAAGGCCTTGGTCACCGGAAACTGCTGCGCGATCCTGAGGTCATCCAACTCTGTTTGGATTTTTTTGCGAACCGAAGTGGGGAGGCCAGGGTTAAGAAAGCATGAGATATTTTGCCCAGATCCTTGGCGTTTCGCTTGGCCTGATGGCTTCGTGCAACGCTCAGGATGCCCAAAACGAATCAAACTCCATGGAAGAGAAGACTTACCCCGTCCGTTTGACCCCAGCTCAGTGGCAAGACAGTCTGAGCGATGAGCAGTACTACATTCTCCGCGAGAAGGGTACCGAGCGTCCGGGTACAGGGCAGTACTATCTGCACACCGCTGAGGGTACCTACAGTTGTGCCGGATGCGGATCGGAACTCTTCACCTCGGATATGAAATTCCAGTCGCATTGCGGCTGGCCCAGTTTCGATCGTGAGATCGAGGGCGGTAAGGTCGAACGCAAACTGGACAAGTCGCATGGGATGATGCGCACCGAGATCCTCTGTGCCAACTGCGGCGGACACCTGGGTCATGTGTTCAACGACGGGCCCACGTCCACTGGAGAACGCTATTGCGTGAACTCTCTTTCGCTGCAGTTCTCTGAAAAATCTTCAGAAACAGATAAATGAGGTCCCGATTTCTAGGTGGTTAGATGTATTGACCTGCCGAGAGACAAGAATTAATGTGGCTGCAAACCGCCGTTCACCCCTATTGTGGTTGGCAACGGCCAATTATCGTTCTCATCCCTTTTTGGTGTCATAGATTCTCTTGGCTCCGAAAGCCGCTCCAGCTGCAACAAGGAGTGCAATCCCAGGCAAGGGAGTTGGGTTGTTCGGATTGTCTGGTTGCGCCCTCAAGCACAAAGACGAGACAAGGAAAAGAGATACAAGAATGACTGATCTCATGGTACGAATATTTTAGATCGGAATTGGCCTTCGGGAGAGCTCAGAACAACAGAGTAGATCCCTGAACTGAACTGCGAGAGATCGATCTCTTTATAGAGTTCCTCTGACTCGTTCAATACCGTGAAAAAGATGCGTCTTCCATTCAGGTCATATATCTCGCAATCCGTGGTCGGAATCGAACCTTCAGACTTGAGGTAAATGAGGCCGCCATTGGTTCCTGAGCCCACGATAATGGGATTTTGCTGGCTTTCAATTCTTTGGATGGCTTGTCTTATATGAAGCGTGAAACGGTATTCACCACTGCTTTGATGAACGAATTTGTAGGCCCTACTATTCAGGCGGTGCATTTTTTTCTCCAGTCGATCCTCTAAAATGAACTCGTATTCATTTGTGAGCAATGCATCATTTAATTCTATGAAATAGGTTTTGTTATGGGTTCCAACGAATCTGAGCTGGAGTTGTTTGGATATTGTTGAAAGCGGTGAAAAGTCGAATGCATTTACCGCAAGTTCATCCGACCCGCTGACACTCATTAAACTCGGCGCAGGAAGCTGGTTGAGCCTCTTGAATGCATCCCATTGTGCATCGTTGCCATCGCTCGTGTTGGCGATCATGGCAAAATGCGCATGATCTTTTATTTGAGGAACATCTTCCTTGTACGCTCTTAGTGAGAATTTATCCGCGATGACATTCTGATTTTTTAATAAGGCTGGAGTCTCAGCTACATCGCCATTGGCTGACATACTCATACTGCCAATATTCGGCGAGGCTCCAATGGCCCGAACCCAAAAAGCCTGCATGGGCGCTACAACTGGTGAAGTAAGATCCCCACCTGATTGGGCGTAAGTGAGATAGGTGCCGCTGGTTTTGTCATAGACAGAAAAGGCATTGTTGACATTGGCTTTACTCAGAGAACTGAAGTCAAGCCCACAGGTAAATGGATTGGCTATCAAGTTCCAACCTTGATTTGGTCCGCCGGATCCAGGCTGGCGGGTAATGCTTACCGCTGTGCTCGTGTAAATGGAAGTTCCGCTCAATGAGATCACACTTTGGCTGCCGGTAACACCATTGGTGCCGACATAGACACAATAGCCCTGTCCGGCTGAATTTACTGTGGTGGATCCATCGCTCGCCCCCACTACATCCACCCAACTCTCCGTACTCTCATCCCAAGAAAATATGTTTCTGGTGCTCGCCCCCACCTGCGTATTCACCGTACCGAATGCATCCAATGTTCCATCCATTGGCATCGATAGGTTATACCAACCGGCATTATTGACGTATTGCTCCAAAGTGTACGTTCCTGACCCGGTGACCGTTCCGTCAACCTTCAACTGAGCGTAGCCTGTAGCGTCCGAATTCATGGTGATGGATCCGTTGTTGGAACAATAGTCATTCAATAAGACGTATGATCCTACACCAACACCGACGGAACCATTTTGACCAACAGAGAGCGAATCCAATGTGGTATTGGACGAGACGGAAACCGCATTATTTACAAATGCTTTGCTGCTTGGAACAATGCCTCCGAACCATGTAGAAGTGTTAGTCCAAGGGCCATCTTGGACGGAAAATCGCGTAGTTACAGATATGGCTACTTCACTGATCTGCACTGAGCCATTGTTTGCGGTAGCTTGGCCATACACTAGAATAGATAGCGTGTCGCCACTTATCCCTGAGACAGTTAAGGAAGCGCTTGAATTCTTGCCAAAATTGGTGCCGAACGATATCAGTGCACCCGAATTGACTCGGTAATAAGCGGTAATCCCATCCGTTCCCGACGCCTTGGCATTGTTGCTTGCATCAACGCGCAGAGAGGCGGAGCTACCGCTAATGTATATTTTCGGGCTTGACCAGATAACATCTCCAGACACATCAGACCACTCAAGTGATTCAGAGTTTCCTGAAGCAACGACTTTGACGTAACCTGAGGCGCCCAGATTTGCCCCGTTTTGGTCAATGCTCCATGTGACTCCTCCAAGGCCAGTACTTCCAGAGCCGATGCCCGCATCATTTTGATTGAGAAAATCTTCAGAGTAAACTGAAATTTGACCGTCCAGACGGAAAATGATTCCTAAGAACAGCAGTGTAAAAATTTTCAGAGAGTTAAAAAACTTGTTCATAATTCATGAATTTTGGTGAAAGTATAAAAATTATCCTACACGATGATTTTTTTTTTTACGTAAAATGTTGTTTTTGAATTATGTATGTGAAATACAATGAAAAAAGTAAGAATGTGCCTAAGAGTAAATAAATAAAATGAAAGAATCAGATTACAATAAAATAGATAAATCCTAATTTCCTTGTGCTTTCCGACATCATAAACTGACATTAAAAGCTCATTTCCAGCCTATTTTGGCATCAAGTAGATTATGAGGACAAAGGGTTTTAAAAAAAGATGTAGTAAGGGAACTACATGTTAATAGTTGGTCGAAAATAAATTGCTGTTCCAGCGAAATAAAGTAGTGACGATTTAATCCTTTCTCAATTCGGGCATGGAATTGAGGTGTCTCTCCATTCCGTACATTTGAAAAGATCCTCTGTTCAGAAAAAGATGCAGGTATTTACCCAAAGATCCGAGGTGT
>JAYOTP010000025.1:0-11603 GCA_038150465.1 Flavobacteriia bacterium
TTCAGGCCACAGGGCAGTCGTCCTTCCGTCCTGAAAGCAGTGTTCAAAATGTATTTGAGTATTCCGAGGCACAGTTGAAGCTCACTTTCCATCCGGAGAAGGATGTGATGGTCCTGGAGCAGGGCCGTCGCTTTGAGATGCACAGGAACTGAGCCCGCATCGTCCTCCGCTCAAACGGGCAGTTCAGCTTATTTTCGCTGCATGAAATGCGGCATCGTCGGGCTCCCCAATGTGGGCAAGTCCACACTTTTCAATTGTTTGTCCAGTGCAAAGGCGCAAGCGGCGAACTTTCCCTTCTGTACCATCGAACCCAATCTTGGAACGGTCAATGTCCCCGACCAAAGACTGCAGGTGCTTGAAGATCTGGTCCATCCCGAGAAAGTGATCCCCGCGACAGTGGAGATCGTGGACATTGCTGGATTGGTGAAAGGAGCGAGCAAGGGCGAAGGTCTGGGCAATCAGTTCCTCGGAAATATTCGGGAAACCCATGCCATCATCCATGTCTTGCGTTGCTTCGAGAACGACAATGTAACCCATGTCGACGGATCCGTGGACCCCATTCGGGACCGCGAGACCATCGACTTTGAGCTTCAGATAAAGGATCTGGAAACCATAGAGAAGCGCCTGGAAAAAGTCCGTAAGACGGCCAAATCGGGCAATAAAGAGGCCCTCAAGGAGCAGGACCTATTGGAGCGCTGCATCGGGCATGTGGAAAAAGGAGCGAGCATCCGGTCTTTTCAGGCTTCATCAGCCGAGGCAACGATCATTGAGGAGATGCAACTCTTGACGGCCAAACCAGTGCTCTATGTCTGCAATGTCAGTGAGTCGGATGCGGTGAGTGGCAACGAACACGTCCAGCGTGTTCGTGAGGCTGTGCAGTCTGAGGATGCAGGTCTGATCATGCTGGCCGTGGCCACAGAATCGGACATCGCCGAACTGGAGGACTATGAGGAGAAACAGCTTTTCCTCGATGAGATCGGCCTGGAAGAGCCAGGGGTCAATCGCCTGATACGGGCCGCCTACGACCTGCTCGATCTTCAAACCTATTTCACTGCGGGAGAAAAAGAAGTTCGTGCCTGGACCTTCCCAGTGGGCAGTTTGGCCCCACAAGCAGCTGGAGTGATCCACAGCGATTTTGAGAAAGGATTCATCCGGGCAGAAGTGATCTCCTTCGAGGAATACAAGACCTACGGATCGGAGTCCGCCGTTCGGGAGGCTGGTAAGCTTCGTGTGGAGGGAAAGGAATACCGTGTTCAGGACGGCGATGTGATGCACTTCAGATTCAACGTGTAAGATCGATCGGGATCTAGAAAGACCGAGCGTATGGAAAAAAATGAAGTGTTGAAAATGTTGAACAGCTGGGGAGCCGATACCCTGATGCGCACCTTGGGCATCGAATACACCGATTTTGGAGAGGATTGGGTGGAGGCGGAAATGCCGGTCAATGGACGGGTGCACCAGCCCCTGGGTCTGCTCCATGGCGGAGCCACAGCGGCTTTGGCTGAAAGTGTGGCCAGCGCTGGTTCGGCATTGTTCATCAACCGAGAGAAGCAGGCGGCTTTGGGCATCGATCTTCAGGCCACGCACCTGAAGAGCATGAGGCAAGGAAAGGTCATCGCAAGGGGCACACTGCTGCACAAAGGGCGGAGCATCCATTTATGGGAGATCGACATTCGGAATGAAAATGGCGATCGGGTCTGCCACAGCAAGCTGACCACACTGATCGTGCCGAGAAGAAAGGGACCTGATGAAGGCGGGCAGTAGGATATTCGGACTAGATCTCATGCGGGCCCTGGCGATCCTCTTCGTGGTGGTCGCGCATAGTCAGAGGCAGATCCAAGTCGTTTTTCCTGACTTTCGGCCCTACACAAAAGTGGATGGGGTCACCCTCTTTTTTGTTTTGAGCGGCTTTTTGATCGGACGCATCATCTTTCGGACGATCGAAGGAAGGAATTTCAGATCGCTGGTCCGATTCTACAATCGGCGTTGGTGGCGCACTTTGCCGAATTACTACTTCTTCTTTGCTCTGCACATTGTGTTCTACTACGTTTTTAGCATCCAGGAAAATATCGACTGGCGCGGGCTTCTCTTTCTGCAGAACATCAACAGTCCGCCTGAGGGCTTCTTCAGGGAATCGTGGAGCCTGGCAGTGGAGGAGTGGTTCTATCTGGTCTTTCCCTTCATTTGGTGGTTGCTCCACAAAAAAGAGGTAAAGCCCAAATTGCGAACCTATCTGACTTACACCCTGGGCATGCTCTTGCTCGCTTGGGCGTACAAGGCCTGGTTCTTCGCCAGCCACAGCATACCAGAGGGTTCTGCCTGTACCAATTGCAGGAATTATCTGGAGATCTATGTTCGCTTGCCCGTGGTCTTTCGATTCAGCTCCATCCTCTGGGGGGTGTTGCTCAGCATTGTTTTCATGTACAAGAGAATGTGGTTCGATAGGGGCTGGCCGTGGTTTATTTCGGCGGTCTTGGTCTGGGTGCTGGGCGAGTGGGCTTTCCATCAGATCGATCCGGTCACCAAGACCATATGGAAGTTGGAATTCAAGAGTCTTTTGGCCGCTCTTTTCATCGCTGCTGCCTACTCATTGCCGCATCCGAACATCCGGCTTTCAAATGTGGTTAATCGTATTAGCGTGTACTCCTATTCGATATACCTGATCAATCTTCCTTTTTTGGCCATTTGGCGATGGCTCATTTTGGACAAGCTACAGATCGAATCGGCCTTTGGGGTTCTGATGTCCCTGCCACTGGCGTGGCTGTTGATCTACGCGCTGGCATCGGTCACTTATCACAAGCTCGAGAAGCCGCTCACGCAGCTGAGAATGAATGAGTCCTCCTGAGCAGATGTCCCGAACTTCTCCCATTGAAGAGGCCCATTTTGTTTGTCGCTTACCGGGCGAGTCAATGGTCAGGGTCTACAGAGTAGTCACATCAGAAGATGCGGCCGATGCCCGTCTGGTCTACAGAGGATTTCAGCAGAGAGGGATCGAGTTGCCCGTTCGACAGACCGCTGAGTCCATCCAAGAGATTTCAGAGCAGCATTCGCTTTCTGTGGCGCCTGTAGGGCGATGCATGGGTCGGGAGGAATACCTGATGACGGTTTCATCGCTGGTAGATTCATTGAAGTATTCTGGATCTCTGGAGAAGGTGGTCTTTTCCAGGGTCCATAGGGAGGAACGTTCGCCCAGCTATCGGCCACATGATCACTTTGAGGCGCTGTGTGCTGAATTTCCAGAGCAGGCAGTTCATTGGATCCGATGGAAAGGAGTGGGCGAGTGGATCGGCTCCAGTCCGGAGCTTCTTCTTAAAAAAGTGGACGATCGGTTTGAAACCGTTGCCCTGGCCGGCACCTTGCACTCCGATCAGGAGGAATGGGGCGTGAAGGAACAGCAGGAACAGGCGAGTGTGGCGCATTTTATTGAAGGCGAATTGAAAAGAGCCGGAGTGGATGTTGAAAGCGACGGACCCAGAGAGATAAAGGCCGGACCTGTTCGCCATTTGAAGACACGCTACCTCTTCGAATCCCCGCTGAAAGCGAATCATTTCCTGGATCTGCTTCATCCCACACCTGCGGTCTGTGGCCACCCGAGGGAAGAAGCACTGCATCGATTGCTCAAGTACGAGACCTATGAGCGAAAATTCTATACGGGCTACTGGGGGATCGAGGCAGAGCAGAGTCAGTACTTTGTGAATCTGCGCTGCTTGTCCATTCATGAAAAGGAGCTGATGTTCTATGCGGGCGGCGGCTTGAACAGGCGTTCCGATCCTGAAAAGGAATGGAAGGAGACCGAAGAAAAGATGAAGGCGACCAAGAGTTTTCTCCATGAGACAGAGCACGGATAAAAAGGGGGTCGATCAGGCGGTCGCCATCCTTGTGCGGCACGGCATCCGGCAGGTGATCTGTTCTCCCGGCTCGCGCAATGCGCCTTTGGTCTTGGCCATCCGTTCCCATCCAGGCCTGGAGGTGGAAGTGATCGTCGACGAGCGTGTTGCGGCATTCACGGCCCTTGGAAAAGCGATCAGCAGCGGTCAAGCCTGTGTGCTCTGTTGCACTTCTGGCAGTGCCGTGGTGAACTATTATCCAGCGATCGTGGAAGCCTACTATCAGCGGGTGCCCCTTGTTGTGCTCACCGCCGATCGCCCGGAGGACCGGATCGATCAGCAGGAAGGGCAGAGCATTCGCCAAAAAGACCTCTTCTCTGAGCATGTGCTTTCTATGTGTTCGATCGATGAGAAGGAGCTGTCGGAAGAGGCCTTGGCAGGTCTTTCCGCTTCAATAGTTCAGACCGGATCCATCGGTGGACCGGTTCATTGGAATATGCCCCTTAGCGAGCCCCTGTACGGAACCTCTGAGCAGGAAGATGTGGGAGTGGAGATCAGTCCTTCAAAACCAAATGATCCCTCCATTCCCTGGATGGAGCTCAAAGAATCCTGGTCGGGTGCTGAGCGCGTACTGCTTATCTGTGGTCAGGTCGCCGATCGGGAAGCGGCAGGAGAAAGGCGGACGTTGCTGCAGCAGTGGGCAGAGCGGTTTCCTCAGCTGAGTGTGTGGTACGAGACGATCTCCAATACAGAATTCGAAGCGGGCATGTCCTGTATCGACCGCTTCATCATCCCAATGTCTGCAAAGGAAAAGGAAGGCTTTCGTCCGGATCTGCTTCTTTCCATGGGCGGAGAATGGGTCAGTCGAAAGGTCAAGAAATGGCTGCGAAGTTTTCCAGAGGTGGATCATTGGCACATCGACCGGTACCGACATCCCGATCTGCTTTGCCGCTCCTTTCGGGAGATCCATGCAGACCCTCTTCATTTTCTGCAGGAAGGCCTCGAGCAATTGACTCCATGCATAGGAGTGCGTTCGTACGCAGCGGACATAGGTGAATTGGCTGAACTGCGATCTGAGCGACACCAGCAGTACATCCAGAACTCGGCTTGGTCGGACCTTCGGCTGTTTGCTGTTTTGAATGCGCAGCTTCCCAAAAAGGCTGTCCTTTTCAATGGAAACAGCAGCGTGGTGCGTTACACCCAATTGTTTCGCTGGTCTTCTGAGCTTTTTCATTTGGCGAACCGCGGGGTGAGCGGCATCGATGGTGTCACATCAACAGCCATTGGGTATGCCAAGAGGTCCAGTGAGAACGTTTTCCTGGTCACCGGCGACCTGGCCTTCTTCTACGACAGCAACGCCTTTTGGCAGCAAGATCTTCCAGACAATCTGAAGATCCTTGTCGTCAACAATGGGGGTGGAGGCATTTTCCGCATCATAGAAGGTCCGGATGCCAGTGGATGGTTCGGGCCCCATTTCGAGCAGACCCATCAGCGCAGCGCCAAAGACCTCGCCAATATGTATGGCCTGCAATACTTTTGCGCCGCAACAGAGGAGGATCTGAACAATTGCCTGCAGGACTGGCTTTCTTCAAAAACCTTGGCTGTTCTGGAAGTGCATACCCCCCGAGAGCAGAACGACATCGTATTGGACAACTATTTCAATTATCTCAGATATGGCAGATCGTAAGTGGACCCCCATTCAGGAATTCCAGGACATCCGATTCGACTTTTTCGAAGGGATCGCCCGGATCACCATCAACCGACCAGAAGTCTACAATGCCTTTCGCCCCGAGACGAACATCGAGATGATCGAGGCCATGGACGTGGCCCGGGAGCGTCAGGATATTCGGGTCGTGGTGCTCACCGGCGCCGGCGATAAGGCCTTTTGTTCCGGAGGCGATCAGAATGTGAAGGGAGTGGGTGGCTATGTGGGTACAGACGGTGTGCCCCGGCTCAATGTCCTCGATCTGCACAAGCGCATACGCTCCCTGCCCAAACCTGTGATCGCCGCGGTGAACGGCTATGCGATAGGCGGTGGCCATGTGCTCCACGTGGTCTGTGATCTGAGCATTGCTAGTGAAAATGCCATTTTCGGACAGACCGGGCCGAAGGTGGGAAGCTTCGATGCCGGATTCGGCTCATCGTATCTCGCCCGACATGTCGGACAGAAAAAAGCCCGTGAGATCTGGTTCTTGTGCCGCCAATATTCAGCCAATGAGGCCCTGGACATGGGACTGGTCAATACGGTCGTTCCGCATGAGCGATTGGAAGATGAATATGTGGATTGGTGCAGGACCATCATGCTCCGCAGTCCATTGGCTGTTCGGATGATCAAGCGCGGACTGAATGCCGAGCTGGACGGTCAGGCAGGTTTGATGGAACTCGCTGGAGATGCCACTCTTCTGTACTACCTGACCGATGAGGCACAGGAAGGCAAGAATGCATTCCTGGAGAAGAGAGATCCGGACTTCGATCAGTATCCTCAATTCCCTTGAGCGGGATCCCGATAGCCTACTGGATCAAGGCGGCCCGGCTGCGTACGCTGCCCCTTGCTTTTTCATGCATCCTTTTGGGCAGTTTCCTTGCGGCGGCGGCGGGTTCGTTCGATCCATGGATCCTTGTGCTCAGTTTGCTGACCACACTCTTTTTTCAGGTGCTGAGCAATTATGCCAACGACCTGGGTGATGGTGTAAAGGGAACCGATGAGCACAGAAAGGGCGAACAGCGCATGGTGGGCAGCGGCTTGATCCCCATGGAGAAGATGAAAAGAGCGGTCTATCTCTTTGTGCTGCTTTCATTTGTCTCCGCCTGTCTTCTGAGCCATCGGGCACTCGCGGAGAAGGGATGGATCTGGGTGGCCTTGTTCATCGCCTTGGGGGCATTGGCCATTTTGAGTGCCGTTTTCTATACTGTGGGTGATGCTGCCTACGGTTATCGGGGCCTTGGAGATCTTTTTGTGCTCTTGTTCTTTGGTTGGGTGGGTGTCGTTGGGAGTTATTTCCTTCAGACGGCCGTGCTGGATTGGTCGGTTTTTTTGCCTGCTTCATCCGTGGGCCTCTTGTCTGTCGGTGTACTGAACCTGAACAATATGAGGGACATAGAGACCGATCGCGCCGCTGGCAAGAAAAGTATTCCCGTGCGGATCGGATTGCCTTATGCCAAGATCTACCACATGGGTCTATTGCTTTTTGCCTTCAATCTATCCTTCCTCTATGTGCTGGGCCACGGAGGAAATGCCTGGCGGAATCTCTATTGGCTCAGTGTTCCCCTGATCCTTTGGAATCTGTGGTCGGTATCGAAGTCCTGGCAAGCTGAAGAATTCGATCCGTTGCTGAAACGCTTGGCATTGACCACCTTACTCTTTAGTTTGAGTTTGGGCTGCGGGATCCTTTTGTCGGTCCAATGAAGGCTTCCTGGTCTCGATATGAACTGATCTTCAAGCGTCCGGCACGGACTTCACGCGGCGAGATGAAGGCCAAACCCAGTTACTTCCTCCGTTTGGAGCAAGACGATCAGGTCGCCTGGGGGGAATGCGGTTTGCTTCCTGGACTCAGTCGGGACGATCGGCCGAATTACGAGCAAGAACTCGATCGGGTCTGTGCGCTTATTCGATCGGGCGGGGATGCGGAAGACATTTTGATGACCCTTGCCGATTGGCCGAGCATTCGTTTTGGAGTCGAGATGGCGTTTGGTTCTTTGGGGCTGATCGATCTGGGCAACTGGGCACAGTCCCCCTTCGAGCAGGCCGTGGCGGGCATCCCCATCAATGGCCTGATCTGGATGGGGTCGCATGCATTTCAAAGGGAACAGCTTACAGCGCTGATCACAGCAGGATTCGGTTGCATCAAGTTCAAGATCGGAAAGGACTATTGGGAAGGAGGACGCGATCTCTTGATCGAGGCGCGCAGACTGCAGCCCGACCTGGAGATACGAACTGATGCGAATGGCGCATTTTCCCCGTCTGAGGCCATGGAGGTTCTGGAAGATCTGGATCGGATCGGTGTGCACAGTATGGAGCAGCCTGTGGCCGTGGGTCAGCCAGAGCATTTGGCCGACTTGTGCAGAAACAGTCCGGTTCCGATCGCATTGGATGAGGAATTGATCTTTTGTGCCCAGGGAATGGAGGATGAACTGCTCCAACGGATCCGGCCCAGTTATATCATTTTAAAACCTTCACTGCTCGGTGGTTGGAAGGTCTGTGCGGATTGGATCCGACGGGCAGAGGAGCAGAACATCGGTTACTGGACGACCAGCGCATTGGAGAGCCAGTTGGGTCTGCAGTGGATCGCTCGTTTCGCGGCCGTGCACCCTGTGCCCATGGCCCAGGGTCTGGGTACGGGCAGCCTCTATCGGAACAATCTGAATTCCGATCTGCACATCAGAGATCAAAGGCTTTGGCGTTCTGCAACCAAATCCTTTGTGGCGATGGATCAGGTTCAGGCTTTCACCGATCAATCACATCCATGACAGCTCCTTTTCAAACCATACGCGATCTGTCATGAAAAGGGAGCATCCTTCTTTTAGCATAGAATGGGCAGGGACCGTATTCGTTATCCCAGAGCAGTTGGATGCATTGCGGACAATGGCCTCTGCAGATGCCCAGAGCTTGGCGCTCATCAAATTCCTGGAGAATTGGTATGGCTCGGATGATCCGATCCGTCAGAGTACTTCGGGCTCGACAGGTGCGCCCAAGGAGATACGGATCGAAAAGCGTCAGATGCAGGCATCGGCCAGAAGGACGAATGCTTTTTTTTCTCTTGATGACAAAAGTGTCTTTCTCGTTGCATTGGGCATGGACTACATCGCTGGCAAGATGCAGATCGTTCGTGCCATGGAAGCAGAGGGGTATGCGATCGTGCAAGTGCCTTCTTCAGATCCGCTGAGCATACTCGATCGTGCTGTCTCATTTGCTGCGCTCATTCCGGCCCAATTGGAAATGGGTATGGCTCATTTGGATAAGGTGGAAAAGGTTCTCCTCGGTGGGGTGGCCCCTACAGCAGCTCAATCAAAGATGTTCACCGAGACCCGACACTCTGAGATCTGGCTGGGCTATGGAATGACCGAGACCTGTAGCCATGTCGCACTCCAAAGGCTGACTTCAAATAAAGAAGAGGTCTTTGTGGCCATGGAGGGTGTTCGCTGCTCTGTGAACGATCTCGATGAACTCTGCATTCAAGACAATCGCCTCGATCTTGATCTGCGTACCACAGACCGAGTGGAACTGATGGATGAAAAGCGCTTTCGTTGGCTGGGACGATCCGATCAGGTCATCAATGCAGGTGGTCGAAAAGTGCAACCCGAACAAGTGGAGCGCTTACTTCAGCCATTGTTCCCTTTCCTCATTGTCGTTTGCGGATACAAGGATGATCGCTGGGGTGAAGTACCGGTCTTGCTCTACGAGCGCATGCTGGAGATGGATCAGAATGAAATGATCGAACGAGCCCTTGCCAAATTGGAATCGAAAGACCGGCCACAACGCATTTTCGGCATCAAAAAAATGCCATGGACCGAGAATGGAAAGATCGACAGAAGGGCCTGCAGGCAATATGTGGAAAAGGACAGGCCTTAATCCAAAAGACGGGTATCTCCTTTGCCGGATCGAATGAGTTCGGGATGGCCTTCGGTCAGATCCACCACCGTGCTGGCTGAATTGTCTCCGTATCCAGCATCCAATACAAGCTCGATCTGTTGTGCGTACTTCTCTGCAATGAGTTCGGGATCGGTGGTGTATTCGATCACTTCGTCCGGATCATGCACGGAGCTCACGACCAAGGGTCCGTCAAGCTGCGCTGCCAAGGCCCGCGGAATACTGTGATCAGGTATCCGAATCCCTATGGATTTCCTGTTCGCCTCAAAGAGTTTGGGCACCGATCGGCTGGCAGGGAGAATGAAGGTGAAGGGTCCTGGAAGGCATCGTTTGAGTGTCTTGAATACTGAAGAGGGAATGGGACGGGTAAATTGGGAAAGTCTGCTCAGCTCGTCGAAGACAATGGAAAATTCAGCCTCTTTTGGCTTCAATCCTTTGATCCGCGCCAGGCGCCTCATGGCCTTCACACTCCGAAGGTCACAGGCAAAAGAGTAGACGGTATCCGTAGGGACCACAACAATGCCATCCGATCTGAGTACAGCAACAGCCTGCTCTATGGTCTTTATCGAGGGGTTCTCCGGATATATCCGGATCTGCTCAGCCATTTCCCTTGCTGTGGTCGGCGAGGAATTTTTCCAGACCGATATCTGTCAGTGGATGCTTCAAAAGGCCAGTGATGCTGCTCAGTGGGCCGGTCATGACATCTGCACCGGCCTCTGCACATTCGATCACGTGCATGGTATGCCGGACACTCGCGGCCAGGATCTTGGTTTCAAAACCGTAATTGTCGTAGATCAGGCGGATCTGTTCGATAAGGGCCATTCCTGCTGTGGAAATATCGTCCAAACGACCGATGAAAGGAGAGACATAAGTGGCGCCTGCTTTGGCGGCCAGTAATGCCTGGCCTGCGCTGAACACCAGGGTGCAATTCGTTGGTATGCCCTGGTCGCTGAAATACCGCAGCGCCTTGACACCATCCTTGATCATGGGCACCTTAACAACGATCTGAGGGTGCAGATCGGCCAGCGTTTCTCCCTCTTTCACAATGCCGTCGAAATCAGTAGAGATGACTTCAGCACTGACCGGGCCATCGACTGCCTCACAAATATCCAGATAGTGTTGTCGGATGCGGTCCTTGCCGGTGATGCCTTCTTTGGCCATCAGTGAAGGGTTTGTGGTGACCCCATCGAGAATACCCAGCTCCTGAGCTTCTTTGATCTGATCGAGATTGGCTGTGTCAATGAAAAATTCCATGCGTAAAACTTTGGATCAAATGTACGCAGGGATGTGACCTCAGGAGCATTTTACTGAGGCTGAGATCGATCTTGATGTGGTAATGAGTAAGGACCTGCTCAGGCCACCTGACCTTCGACCCACTTCTCGAGTGCGTCGCCCATATCTGACAGCGCGGTATCCAACTGTTCCGACCAGCGAACAAGCTCATCCGTCCAACCAGATTCATTGACCACAAGTTGCTTGGTCTTGATCTCTTTGGACAGTTCGGGTGCGCCGAGCATAGCGACGACCGGATACATGCTGTGCAGCCAGTTACTCAAAGCAGCTGGGTCTTTGGATTGGATGAGTCGGCCTATGTTTTCCCTTTCAGACGGGAGACTTCTGAGAAATTCAAGGACCATCTCCTTCGCGTAGTCCATGTCTCCTCCGAAGTACAGATCGATGTGCTCCTGCTTCACTTTGGTCACTCTAAATGCGAGCGGCAAATGTACCCTTTCTATAGGATTTGATGCACCGGGTCTTGAGAGTTGTGTTTGTATCGCTGCTTTGAGTTGATCCGGTGTGAATGGTTTGGTCAGATGTTCATCCATTCCGGCAGCAAGTGCTTTTCGCCTGTCATCCAAAAGGGCAGAAGCCGTTAAAGCGATGATGGGGACCCGGTGATTGGGGTTGGTCTTATCGGATCGAATGACCCGAGTGGCCTCATATCCATCCATCACAGGCATCTGCATGTCCATGAGGATCAGATCGAATCGCTCATTCTCACTGAGTTCTACTGCCTCCTTGCCGTTGTTGGCGAGTTCAGAATCAGAAGACCAGCGCTTGAGGATGCTCTGGATGTAGCGCTGATTCATGAAGGTGTCCTCCACGATCAGGAATTTGAGCTTGGTGAAATCCACGGTAGCCCCAGATGTTCCGTCCGCCGCACTCAGTTGTCCACTGGAATCTCTATC
>JAYOTP010000025.1:11703-33417 GCA_038150465.1 Flavobacteriia bacterium
TAATCCAGTTGATTGCCGTTTTCCTCCGCTTTCACCTTCATTGTACGGCACATCATGACCACCGTTTGATGGATGTTGACCAGACTCGGGGCGAGTTCCATTTGCCCCGCTTCGATCTTGGACAGGTCGAGGATGTCGCTGATCAGACCGTGCAGCACATCAGCAGCGTGCTTCACATCCTGAACATAGGTTTCCTGCTCCGGATTCAGGTGGGTGTCGCTGAGCAGATTGGCCATTCCGATCACAGCATTTAGTGGCGTTCTGATCTCATGACTCATTTGAGCCAGAAATTCCTTTTCGGCCTGCCGCGCATCATCTGCTTCTTCTTTGGCGCGGATCAGATCGGCTTCTAGTTTCTTCTGTGGGGAAATATCGTAGTGGATGCCCATACTTCCCGTCACCACTCCCGAGTCGTTCATGACAGGCGCACCACTGATGAGCATCCAGACCTTGTGGCCCTGCTTGTGCTTCATCTGCACTTCATAAACATTGTGCACCCCCTTTTTGCGATCGGTCTCCTGTTGTTTCATGAAGCTGATATCCGCTTCGTCGAGAAACAGGCTTTTGGGGTCTTTTCCGATCAATTCCTCCTGGTCGTAGCCCATCATTCGACAGAAACCGTCATAGGCGCGGGCGATCTTGTCATTCGTATCCACTTCCAATAGACCGAGCTCCATGTTTTCGATCAGGCCCCGATACTTCTCCTCGCTTTTTCGGATCCGCTCCTGAATGTTCCTGATCTCTGTGATGTCCCGGGCCACACCGGTAATGTGCTCCAGTTTGCCGGCCTCATCGTAATGGACATTGAGCTTTTGGCCCAGCCAGGTGGTTCTCCCATCCAGCGTTGTCACAGGGAATTCGAGATTGATCAACTCTTTCTTTGCGCGAAGGGTCAGGTGGTGCAGGCGAACGATCTCTTCTCGGTTGTCGGGGTGCAGCACCTCGCTGAAATGCTTTCCAAGCAGCGTGTGGGCAGGAATGCCCAATATCTTTTCGCCCGCTGGATTCACATAAGTGAAACACCCATTTTTGTCCAAATTGTAAATGACATCGCCCGCATTCTCAACAAGTCCCTTGTATGCCTGACGGCTTATTTCAAGCTCCTCAGTTCGCTGCCTGACCTTTTCTTCCAACTCGCTATTCAGGTCCTGAAGCTTCACATTGTTGTGATGCAGCTCCAAGGCCTTTTCCTCAAGAATGCGTTCGGCAGTCTTGCGGGCCAGGATCTCCCGTTCGATCCTTCGGTTGAGTAGGTCGAGTTGGCTCAATCAGATCCGTTTGCAGAGGAAAGTGACTTCGTCTCCCTTCTCAGAAGTGCTTTCAGTCTCTATACTGTACTCTTCTTGGTACAGCTCGAAGGTCGCTTCGATCAGTCCCAATGCCAGATGTCCCAGTGCCCTCGATGAGGAATAGATCAACCGGAACGAATCCTCGTCCGCATCTTCCACTTTAATGCTCGGTAATTCGGCGTCCGGATAAAGCTTGTAGACTTCCACATGGATGTAATTGTCCACGGTTTTCAAGAAATCGCGCGCATTGTCATAGGGCTTAAAGAAGGCGGCGTAGCCACTGCGAAAGGTCTTGAGCAATTTGTGACCGAACAGGCGAAGGGCCTCATCGATCGAATTCCCGCTGATGTTGCTGTAGGTGATCAGAAGTTTGACCAGCTCCTGAAAGTCATAACTTCCGATCGAGGTGTAGTTCCCTCCGGATTCCACATTGGATTCCTGAATGACCCGATCGACCATTTCATAGTCGTGCAGCTCCTCTATAAGCTCAAAGAATTCGGTGAATACAACTCCTTTCATGGTTCATTGTCTTAGGTAGTAGGCAAATTAACTCGTTTTTCCGCTGACCACAGATGTGTTGAAAGAGAATTCTTACTCATTGAATGATGAAATTTCCTCATTGAAGTCAATGAACTTTTTTTCAACCCGTCTCCTGGTAGATGGCATCGAGCTGTTCAATGAGTTTTTTGGGTGTCAGGAGGTCCGATGGCTTTGGAGTGAACGGTGTTTTCATGTAGCTCTTCATGGCTTGGATCAATTCTGAATCCCCGTCTCTTTGGACGAGGATGCCATTCTCTTTATTTACCAATTCACTGATCCCGCCAACGTCGCTGGAGATGACCGCAAGGCCTGCTGTCAGGGCCTCTCCTATGGTGCACGGTAGATTCTCATAGCGGCTGAACTGCACCAGGCAGCGGGTCGATCTCATCCGCTCCGCGACCTCTTCGTAATTCATCGGCCCATGGATCTCCAGATTTTCTGGTGGTATGTCCAATTGGTGCTGCAGCTCGGTCAGGGCATCGGTAGGTCCGTCCCCGCCTATGCTCAATCGCGCCCTTGGATGGTCGGCCAGGATCTGATGGAAAGCACGCAGGATATGGAGTGGTCTTTTGTTGGCGTCCAGACCGGAGAGATGCATGAAGTCAAAGGTCTTTTTGGAACTGGGCGTAAAGAGGCGATCGTTCACTGGATTGCGCCAAACGTGGATCTTTTGGGTGCCAAAGCCCGAGCGTTTCATGGCTTGTCCCAGTTGGGTCGTGACCGGAAGCAATATATCCACCGATCGGATGGCCAGTTGCTTTCGCATGCGTTCGGCGGGCCGCATTTTTTCATTGCGCTCTTGTAAATAGCCGGACCAATGTTCTGAACACAGAATAGGGATCGAGTGGTTTTTCTTGATGCGGTAGAGCAGGTCTCCGATCTGATGAGCGATCTGTGCATGCACCAGCTCGGGAACGAACTGTTCTTTTTTCATCAGGGAAAGTCCAAGGGACCGGCCTTTTCGCGCATAACGCCAGCTTAAGGGGCCCTGCCCGCTTCGGTGGGTGATGTGCCAGCCTTTGAATCCGTATTTCTCAGTGGATTCACAGGACACATTCTTCCTCGCAGTCCCGTTCGCACTGAACGCCAGAAGAAAAACATCATGCTGCTTTGCGATCAATTCGAACTGACGCAGAATGAAATTCCCCAGATTGGGATTTTCTGGGTTTGGGAACCAAGGTGTCAGCAGCAGGATCTTCATTTCAATGGACGGTCCAAATAAGTCTTCCGAAGAAGAGCAAGATCAGATGAACTGCGGTCAGCAGAAGCCCAAATCCAAGCAAAGGCGGCATGGATCGGAATAGGGAGCGCAGATCGATGTTCAGGCCAATGGCACAAAGCGCCATGTGGATGAGTTTCTGGTCCGCAAAGTGAAAGTTGGCCTTCCATGGCCTGGGCATTGGCCAAAAATGATTCAAAATCAATACGGCCAGAAATATCCAAATGAAAGCAGGAAGTGCGTTAGGTCCTTGACTCTGTACCCTTTCGTTTGAAAATACAATTCGACTCATCCAAAGAAGCGGAACGAGTAAGAGGATGCGTTCCATTTTGAATGCAGTGGCCCAAAGTCCGCTTTCTTCTCCCATGCTAAAGCCTGCAGCCAGGGCATGTCCTGCAGATTGCAGGTAGCCGCCAGTCCACCAAGCTGAGTCTATTGAAGATGAATCGACAGAGGAAAGCAGCAAGGGAATCAGTATCAGGCCAAGAGTGGATAGGAGGTTCACCACCAAAATGCTCGCTGCAGTGTCTTTGGAGGCTGCACGCGTCGGACCAGAAAGAGCGGCAATGGCAGCCGACCCGCAAATCGATTCTCCGGCCGCCAGCAACCATCTGGTCTTTCGGTCGACACCGTCGAACACTTTGGGCAATGGAACAGAAGCAAGCAGCATCAAACACAGAGCAACCGCTGAGAAGAGTAGGGCTGGGAGCCACATTTCCCTTATCTGACCCAGTGAGATCTGAAGACCCATGAGTGCAATGGCCGCTTGTAAGAAATACTTCTCGGCCCATTTGCTTCCGATCCTGAACACATGCATCGGCCTGGGCCAAATACTCAGGGAAGCCCCCAGGATGATGCACCAGCTGGCGGTTCCAAGGATGCCGGTCCAGCGATCCAACCATTCTGCTGCCAGCGCGAGCAGGGCAACGACCACCAAACCGGGAAGCATTTTGAACACGCAGTAAAATTAAGCCACCACTTCCGGGCATTTTCTTCCGATCTCCAACCTAAAAATGTGAGGGGCCTTATTGTATATTTGCGCCCACTTTTTACGGTGATTGTAGCTCAGTTGGTTAGAGCGCTGGATTGTGGTTCCAGAGGTCGTGGGTTCGAACCCCATCAGTCACCCGAATAGCTTCACAAAGGCCCCGCTCTCTGGTGGGGCTTTTTTCTTTGCGATCCATGGGTTCATTGCGTAAGATCGAATGTGCTTGCGTGCATCTTCTTGAGGAGCGTTTTGAACCGAGCTCAATGAATGGATTTAGGCTTTGGGCATTCGGTCATCCGATAGTGCGGAGCGTATCAGTTATGGCGAGGAAAAACTGTGAAAAAATGTACGTGCATTCTGAATAAAATCATTCGGAATCGATATAATTTGCGTCTTCATGGCCAAAACAAGCGCTGCCTCGTACGATGAAAGCAATATTCGGTCCCTAGACTGGAAGGAGCACATTCGGCTGCGACCCGGTATGTACATCGGGAAGCTGGGCGATGGTTCAGCTCCGGACGACGGCATTTACATATTGCTGAAGGAAGTCATCGATAACAGCATCGATGAATTCGTCATGGGTGTTGGGAAGACCATAGAAGTGAGTATCCAGCAGGGCAAGGTCAATGTGCGCGATTATGGCAGGGGCATTCCACTGGGAAAGGTGGTGGATTGTGTTTCGCGTATCAATACCGGCGCCAAATACGACAGCAAGGCCTTCAAGAAATCGGTCGGTTTGAATGGGGTGGGGACAAAGGCTGTAAATGCCCTGAGCGATCATTTCGTGGTCCAGTCGGTCCGTGAAGGCGAAGTGAAGAAAGCGGAATTCGAACGCGGTGAGCTGACCAATGATGCGCCCGTTGAAGCGAGCAGTAAGCGCAAAGGGACGCAGATCTCATTTATCCCGGACCGGGAGATCTTCCGCAATTATGAATTTGTGGATGAGTATGTCGAGCGCATGCTCTGGAACTATGTGTACCTCAATCCTGGACTCACCATCCTGTTCAACGGACAAAAGTTCTACTCTGAGAATGGATTGAAGGACCTTCTGGCCAATGAGATCGATCAGCCCACCATGCACGAGGCCATTCATTTGCGCGGAGAGGACATTGAGATCGCCTTGACGCATGCTGAAAAATCCCAAAGCGATCAGTACTACAGCTTTGTGAACGGACAGCACACCACCCAGGGAGGGACGCACCAGACGGCCTTCCGGGAAGCCATCGTCAAGACATTCAGGGATTTTTACCAGAAGAACTTCGATGTTGCGGATATCCGGCAAAGCATCATTGGCGCCATCAGCATCAAAGTGATCGAACCGGTCTTTGAATCGCAGACAAAGACCAAGCTGGGTTCTCATGATATGGGTCCAGACCTGGGTACGGTGCGTTCCTATATCCTTGACTTTCTGAAGACCAAGCTGGACAACTACCTCCACAGGAATGCCGAAGTAGCGGAGATCATCCAAAAGAAGATCCTCCGTGCAGAGAAGGAGCGGAAGGAATTGGCGGGCATACAGAAACTGGCCCGTGAGCGTGCAAAGAAGGCGAGTCTGCACAACAAGAAGTTGCGCGATTGCCGTCAGCATTACAACGACCAGAAGGCAGACAGCCGATTGGAGACCACCATCTTCATAACAGAGGGAGATTCGGCCTCAGGATCCATCACCAAATCGAGGGATGTCAATACACAGGCTGTTTTCAGTTTGAAGGGAAAGCCGCTCAACAGCTTTGGATTGAGCAAGAAGATCGTCTACGAGAATGAGGAGTTCAATCTGCTTCAGGCTGCCCTGAACATCGAAGAAGGACTGGAAAATCTGCGGTACAACAAAGTGGTGATCGCCACTGATGCCGATGTGGACGGGATGCATATTCGCCTTCTGCTGATCACCTTCTTTTTGCAGTTCTTCCCGGAGCTGGTCAAAGAAGGGCATCTCTACATTCTGCAGACGCCGCTCTTCAGGGTGAGGAACAAGTCGAAAACGAACTATTGTTATTCCGATGAGGAAAAACGCGCTTCGATCCTTGAGTTGGGGCACAAGGCCGAGATCACAAGATTCAAAGGATTGGGCGAAATATCACCGGAGGAATTCGGGCATTTCATCGGGTCTGAAATGCGATTGGAACCCGTACTTTTGGGAAAGGATCAGACGATCGATGCATTGCTTTCATTCTATATGGGTAAGAATACTCCGGATCGACAGCAATTCATCATCCAGAACCTAAGGGTGGAAAAGGACCCTATTGAAGAGGCCGCGACATGAGATTACACAATAAACAGAGATATTCTTTTTTCAAGTTCTATTACTTACTGCTCATCCTGACGATGTTGTTCGACCTGGTTCGCGCGGGTCTCGATGGCTCCTTCGGAGACCTGCCATTGGTGAGCCCATTCGTCATGATCCTGGGATTGGTCCTTTGGTACAGAGGTCTTCCGGTATTTGAATTCGACTCGGATGGCGAGGTGCTCATCATCAGCGCAAAAGAGCCCTTTCTTGCAGGATTCAGTAAATCCTTCTCGAAGCACTCGGAATTTCCAAAACGAAAGCTGCGCAGCTTTCGGATCAAGTCCTATCCTTTTCGTAAGATCTTGATCGTGAGCATCGACAGCAAGGAAGGGACGCCTAAGAAAACCAAGTTCCCCATTTCATATATGCGCAAGGGAGAGGTGCGTGACATTGAGCGTTCCCTGAGAAGAGTGCTGAAGAGAGAAAAAGAAGGAGCGGACAATGAGGATCAGTAACGATCGTACCTACGGAAAGAGCATTCGAATCGGCCTTTCTGTCTTTTCATTGGTTTTGGCCTATGACCTGATCAAGGCCACATTCGAAGGGAGCCTTCGGGAGAGCAGTTGGACGCTAAAGATCCTGGCTGGTTTGAAAGCCCAATTCATCTCAATGATTCAATTTGTTTCTGAGACCCTGTGGCCACAGTTCATAGCTGCCTGGGGGGTGTGGGACACTTATTTGTTGCTCGTGCTTGGAGCGCTCGCACTCTTTCACTTGATGAAAGGACCCTTCTATGTTGCACTGGAGATCAATGACGAAGTGGTGTTGCTGGAGAATCGCTGGTTCAAGTTCCTTCGGCGTGATCGTCCAGGCTGGTTTGAGATGCAGCAAATGATACCGTCTTATGAGCTTCGCTATGTCTATATGAAGAAATGGCTCTTTCTTCGTTTTCTCTGCCTTGATTACCTCTGTGAGGGTGAGGAGCGCAGTCTGAAGTTCAATGTTTCCCGCCTGAATTCCGAACAACGAAAGAAAACAATGGGCAAGCTTCGTGCAGTATTGCACGTCCATGAATCCAGTGCGAAAGAACGCGATCCGAAAAGCCCTGAAGTCTCTGAGGAGACCATGTCCAAACGATCTGTCCTTTGGAAGAAAGTGGGCTAAGTACATCCCGCATCACGCGTGTCTCTGGCATGTATCAGGACTATTTCCTGGACTATGCCTCCTATGTGATCCTCGAGCGTGCCGTACCTGCACTGCTCGACGGGCTCAAGCCTGTTCAGCGGCGCTTGTTGCATTCAATGGACGATCTGCACGACGGACGCTACCACAAGGTGGCCAATCTGATCGGTCATACGATGAAGTTCCACCCGCATGGCGATGCCTCCATCGGAGATGCACTGGTTCAGATCGGACAAAAAGATCTTTTGGTGGATTGTCAGGGGAATTGGGGGAATATTCTCACAGGTGATTCAGCTGCAGCCCCACGTTACATTGAGGCACGCCTGACCCCATTTGCACGGGAGGTCATCTATCAGCCGAAGATCACGGAATGGCAGTCTTCTTACGACGGTCGAAGCAAAGAGCCGGTTCAGTTTCCAGTTCGATTTCCCCTCTTGCTCGCACAGGGAGTGGAAGGGATCGCCGTTGGCCTGTCCACACGCATCCTGCCACACAATTTCAATGAGCTGATCGACGCATCCATTGCCATTCTCAAGGGCAAGCGGTTCCAGTTGTTTCCAGATTTCCCCACGGGTGGAATGGCGGACGTTTCGCAGTACAACGATGGAATGAAAGGAGGCAAGGTCCGGGTACGCGCCCGGATCGAGGACGCTGGTAACCGCATGCTGCGCATTACCGAGATCCCTTTCAGCACGACCACTGGAAGTCTGATCGATTCTGTGCTCAAGGCCAATGACAAGGGGAAGATCAAGATCAAGAAGATCGAAGACAATACGGCACAACAGGTCGAGATCCTCATCCATCTGCCCTCCGGAGTATCGGTGGACAAGAGCATCGACGCGCTCTACGCCTTCACTGATTGCGAGGTGTCCATTTCGCCTTTGGCCTGTGTGGTCCATGAAGACACCCCCGTATTCCTTGGAGTGAGCGATCTGCTCAAACAGAATACAGAGCACACCCTCGAAGTATTGCGGCAGGAACTTGAATACAATCTGGGTGAACTCCAGGAACAATGGCATTTTGCCAGCTTGGAGCGCATCTTCATCCGCGAACGCATCTATCGGGACATTGAAGAATGTGAATCCTGGGAAGAGGTGATCGCGACCATCAGAAAGGGACTCGAGCCCTTCATCGGCGACCTGTTGCGGGAAGTCACGGACGAAGACATCGTACGCCTGACGGAGATCCGGATCAAACGCATCACCAAATTCGATTCCGACAAGGCAGAGCAGCACATCCTGCGCCTTGAAGGAGATATGGAAGAGGTGAAGAACCATCTGGCGCATCTGGTGGATTATGCCGTTCAGTGGTTCAAAGCGCTCAAGAAGAAATACGGAGTGGGTCGGGAGCGGAAAACCGAGCTCAGGGCTTTTGACGACATTCAGGCGACCCGTGTGGCCCTGGCGAATGTAAAGCTCTATATGAACCGAGAGGAGGGATTCATTGGTACGGGCATGAAAAAGGATGAATTCCTCTTTGAGTGTTCAGATATGGACGATGTGGTCGTCTTTCGAAAGGACGGCAAGATGCTCGTCACCAAGGTCGAGCAGAAGACCTTCGTGGGAAAGGACATCCTGCATGCCGAAGTATTCGTCAAGGGGAACGACCGCACGGTCTACAATATGATCTATTGGGACGGCGGAAGTTCAAGGGCATTCATCAAGAGGTTTCAGCCGGGCGGTGTCACTCGGGGAAAGGAATACCCAGTGGCCTCGGACCATGCAAAGTCCAAAGTGCTCTATTTCACCTCCAATCCCAACGGGGAAGCGGAGGTGGTCACCATTCATTTGAGGGCCCTGCAGAAGCTCAAAAAACTGAAGTACGATGCGGATTTTGCGGAGATCGCCATCAAAGGGCGCTCTGCCAAGGGCAACATCGTGTCCCGCTATCCGATCAAAAAGATCGAGCTCAAACAGGAAGGCGTGAGCACCTTGGGCGCTCGTAAGATCTGGTACGATCCTGCAGTCAACCGCCTCAACGACGAAGAACGGGGTGCATTCGTGGGCAGTTTCAAAGGCGAAGATCAGATCGTTGAGATCGCTCAAAATGGGCAATACCGGCTGATCAGTTTCGATCTTTCCAATCGCCTGGAAGAGGGTGTGCTTTTGCTCAACAAGCGTTCAGAAGAAGATGTGTATTCACTTGTCTATCTGGACAATAAGAAGAACCGACACTATCTGAAGCGATTCCGGGCAGAGGCCATCAAGAAGGCGGAAGCCCTTGTCCCTGAGGAAGCTGAGATGCAGCTTGTCGCCGTGACGCACAAGCCTGTTGAAGTGGAACTCGTCTTTCGAAAAGAGCGGGGCAAGGATGCACGGCCCAATGAACGCATCCTCTCGGACGATTCCTTCATTTCTGTGAAGGGCATCAAGGCCAAGGGCAAGCAAATGAGCACATACCCTGTCAAAGAGGTCATTCTACATGAGTTGGCCCAAGAGTTGGCTGCATCTGACGAAGCTTCAGCAGAGGCGGAAGTTTCTGCTGATCCATCCGATGGAGATGCGCAGATCAGTATGGAACTATAGGCCAACGACGGCTGTTCTTTTAGCGTCTTAAGTGCATATGATGAAACAAACGAATTTCCTCCTGTTTGCTGTTTTTTGGTCTTTTGGACTTTGGGCCCAGGACAGCCTCAATATGCAGAAACTCGGCCAGTTCACCTACCCGGGCTCCAGCACCAATGATGTGTGGGGCTACACCGCCCCAGATGGATCTGAATACGCATTGGTCGGACTGACCAATGGGGTGAGCATTGTCGACATCAGCCAGGCCCCTGCTTTGAATGAGATCATTCGTATCCCTGGAGTGAATTCGACCTGGCGTGACCTGAAGACCTGGGGCCACTATGCTTATGTGACCCACGACAATCCAATTCTGCCCACATTGCCCAACAATGGACTGCTGATCATCGATCTGGACAGTATAGAGCATGGAAAGACCCCTGAATACAGCTATCAGTTTCCGGCTTTCTTCGATCCGAATTGCGGCGGCGGTGCCTCTCTACAGGTGATCGCACCTTCCGGGATCTCTGGCGCGTATTCGGCTGTCCCGGCTTCATTTGGACCGGCGCTGACATCGGTATCCATTACATCGGACCTCGTTCTTGCGGTGGACAACACAGCCCCGGTGAATGACGGATGCGAACCATTCACCAATGCCGGAGCGATCAATGGCAGGATCGCACTCATCGATCGCGGGACCTGCCCCTTTGTCACCAAGGTTCAAGAGGCACAGAATGCGGGCGCTGTGGCAGCCGTGATCGTGAACAACCAACCAGGGCAAATATTTGCAATGGGTGGGGCAACGGGTTCTATAAGCATTCCTTCGGTCATGATCAGTCAGGCAGACGGACAGCTGATCAAGAATGCACTGGCCAGCGGCGCTGTGAATGTGACCCTTGGAAACGGCAGCGGATGTATGGATTCCATGCAGACGGCCCACAACCTCTACATAGACGAGCAGGGCGTCATGTACCTCTTTGGCAGCAACAATCCGCAATCGGGGGTATGCATCCTGTACGATGTGGCCAGTGATCCAGAAAACCCGCAATACCTGAGCACCTGGAGCGAACACTATCTGCACGATGGGATGGCCCGTGGAGATACTTTGTGGGGCAGTGCCGTGTATGACGGACAGTTCTATGTCATCGATGTATCTGACAAAACAGCTCCATTGACCCAGGCGAGTGCCCCGACAAGCAGTCAATTCACTCATAATTCCTGGATATCGGACGACAACCAGACCCTGTTCACCACAGATGAAGTGGCGGGTGCCTACGTGACGGCCTATGATGTTTCCGATCTGGGGAACATCAGAGAACTCGACCGCATCCGATCGGGCATTGACTCCATTGCACCACCGCACAATGCGCATGTCTATGGCGGTTTCTTGGTGAATAGCTTCTATACATCTGGTGTTCAGATTGTGGATGCACACCAGCCCGACATCCTGGTGGAAACAGGCTACTACGACACATCACCGTTCAGTGGAACAGGCAATTTCGACGGGGCCTGGGGGGCGTATCCCTACTTTCCTTCGGGCCGCATTGCTGTGACCGATCGGGAGGAGGGGCTCTTCCTTTTGGATACGGACTATCCGAGAGCCGGTTATTGGCGAGCGATCTTTTTGGATGCAGTCACGGGCGCAGCCCTTGCGGGTGTATCTGTTTTCGATGCCCCGGCCGGTCTTCAGTTCACATCGGATCTGAGCGGAAAAGTGAAATGGGGCAGTCTGCCCACCAATCTGAATGCTGTGGCCTATTTGCAGGGCTACGACACTTCCTTTGTCAGTGTGAATCTCAATGCGGGTTGGGTGGAGAACGATACGATCTTGATGTATCCGCCAGACTTTCAGGTATCTGAAGGCAATTCTCCACAGACTGAATTGTATCCCGTGCCCTCTGTGGATGGACAATTGGTCTTAGATGGCCTCACCGGTGCGGAAGATCGCCTTCGGGTACTGGATGCTCAGGGTCGGTTGCATTCGGAGATCATCCTCAAGCCCGATGGCAGGGGCCGTCGCTCCTTCCGTTTTGATGGTGCCAGAGGGATCTATTTGCTGGAAGTATACAAAGGCGGTGAACGAATGAGCAGCCATCGATTGATCATCGACTGACCCTTCGGCTTCATTCTGACTGATCCTGTCGCTTGGCCAGGAACTGACCGACCAGCACGGCGACAAGTATGGTCAGGTACAGCTGTCCGATCAGGCTCAGGAAAATGATCACCGATTTGGCTGGAGGACTTTGAGGCAAAATATCGCCGAAGCCGACAGTGGTCATGGTCACGAAACTGAAATAGAAATAGTCGTAGCTGTTCAGCTTGGCCATTTCGGGATGAAAGGAATACGGCTGCAACAGGTCCACCAGATTCATCCATAGCCCGCCAAGAATGCCGATGGTCACATAACCGGCTACGGAGCCAAAGATGATGCCCAGGTTCACTTCTTTCGAACGGAATATGTTCCTCAGAAGGGTGAAAGCCAGAAAGTTGAAGAAGCAAAGCGAGAGGACGGTGTCTGCGATCTCCAAGGTGGTGTCGTCGGTCAGTATGGTCTTGATCCAGAGTCCGACGAGCGCCAAAAGTCCGAGGGGCGTACCGATGATGCGTTGAAGTTTGCTCTCGGAGGCCGTCCAAATGAATCCGGCCAGTACGATACCCGTGAAGCAGGTGGCAAAAATGAAGTCGGAAATATCATCCACGGCGATCAGCAAAGAGAAAGCAGGCAGCGTGACCGTCGCCATCAGGGAAAGCAGCAGGATCAGATAGCGATTGTCCCGATGCAAGAATTTGATCCGAAACGCCATGGGCTTGAATTGCGCCCGATGAATTTAGGGCTTCCTGCCAAAGAATGCACGCATGGACATTCGAATGCCACGAACGAAGAGAAAGCCGGCGAGGAGCATCAGCACAATGGAAACGAATGTCCACAGATAGCGCCCGTCGTTCCAGTCCCGAACACCGAGCGAGAAGTACAAACTCGGCCCGGCAAAAATGAAAGGCAGGGAGAAGGCGAGTTGGTACAAGCCTTTGACCAACAACTCTTTATTTGTCCCTGTGTGCATCCAATACGCTTCGTACGCTTCCATGAGATAAAAGGGCTTCGCGGGCACTTTGTTCGTCCCAGCCCAGCAGCTGACAGATCATCCGTGTTCCCCTGCGAACGAGCTTGGCATTGGACAATTGCATGTCCACCATCTTGTTTCCCTTGACGCGGCCCAGTTTGATCATACAGGAAGTACTGATCATATTCAAGACCATTTTGGTCGCTGTGCCGGCCTTCATTCGCGTGCTGCCGGTAACGAATTCAGGCCCTGTACATATTTCGATCGGATGATCGACCTCATCAGAGAGCGGAGCGCCTTCGTTGCACGCTATGCCCGCTGTGATCAATCCGTTTTGTCTGGCTTTGCGCAGGGCACCGAGCACATAAGGGGTGGTGCCCGATGAGGAGATGCCCACAACGACATCACCTGTGGATGCGCCTGCATCCAACAGATCCATAAAGCCTTGATCTGTATCGTCTTCAGCTCCTTCCACTGCATGGCGAATGGCTGCGTCGCCTCCTGCGATCAGTCCGGTCACCCAGTCGGGCGGAACACCGAATGTGGGCGGACACTCACTGGCGTCCAGGATGCCCAGTCTGCCTGAGGTTCCTGCGCCCATATAGAAAAGCCGACCGCCTTGAGAGAGTGCGAGGTGTGCAGCGTCCACGACAGCCTCAATGGCCGGAAGGGCATCTGCCACCAATTGAGCGATCTTCTGATCTTCCTGATTGATCCGTTGCAACAGGTCGATCGAACTGCGCTGCTCGAGTTCATCGTGCAGGGATGGATCTTCTGTACCGGCTGTGTGTTTCATGATCTTCGGATCAGTGATGCAAAATAACCGTCAGATCCCTGTCTTGGAAGAATGCGTTCCTGCTGGATCGATTCGAATTCGGGACGATTCTGAAGAAATGACGCGACCTGTTCTTCGTTCTCCGATGGGAGGATGCTGCAGGTGGCATAGACCATCAGCCCGCCCGGGCGAAGCATTCTGCTGTAGGTATCAAGGATCTCGGATTGGGTCGACAGAATGTTGTCCAGGTACTCGGGTTTGAGCTTCCATTTGGTATCTGGCTTTCGCTTGATGACACCTGTTCCGCTGCATGGCACATCGAGAAGCAGCCGATCCGCCCATCCTTCAAGGGACCGCAGGGCAGTGCCGCTGATCACCTGGCCATCGATGATGTCCACTCCCTGCTGGGTCGCTCTTTTTTGCAGCTCTTGAAGCTTTCGTTCCTCCACGTCCATGGCCTGGATCTGGCCCTTGTTTTTCATCAGAGCCGCCAGATGAAGTGATTTTCCTCCGGCACCTGCACAGGCATCGATAACGCGCATACCAGCTTCCACCTGAAGCAATGGGGCGATCTGTTGGGAGCCGCCATCCTGGATCTCAAAAAGCCCTTCTGCAAATGAATTCAGCCGAGCAACTGAAATACGCTCCTTGAAGAGCAAACCGGTTTCATTCTCCTTCCACGCAAGCACATCTGCGCCTTCTTCCTTGAGCCTTTGTAGGAGTTCGGTCCGCTCTATTTTGAGGGTATTGGTTCGTCCCACCATTTGGGCGGGCTCATTGAGGGCTTTGGCCAATACCTTCCAATCCTTTCCGAGCTCCTCTTGTGCCCGCTCGGCCAGCCAGTCCGGATAGCTCTCCCGGAGTTCCACCGGCTGATCTTTCGTATTCGGTGGGCTCCAGGCCTCCTGACCTTCGAATTCCTTCCAATCGGGGAGGGGAAGACCCTTCCATTGAACATAGCGTACGAACAGTTTCCAGAGGTCTTTGCGTTTGAGGCTTGGCGCCATTTCTGTGAAGTGCCAAAGCAAACGCCAGTTCCGCACAATGGTGTAGGCGTGCTCAGAAATGAACGCCCTGTCCCTCTTTCCCCAGCGTCGGTTCCTGCGGAAGAGCTGTTCGAGCACCTTGTCGATGTAGACATCCTTCCCGAAGCTCCATTCAAGTGCCTCGAGCAGTCCGGCCACCAGATTTCGGTGCATCACCTCTAGAGCGGATAAGTTGCCGGGTCGGCCTCGTGCATCATGCCCATGCAAAGTTCCACGAGGTCTTCGGCCGAAGGCTTGGAGAAGTAATCGCCATCCGATCCGTATGCCGGCCGGTGTGCCTTGGAACAAAGCGTTCTCGGAGCGCTGTCCAGATGGAGGTAGCCAGATTGGACTTCCAGGACTTGCTGCATCATATAGGCCGAAGCGCCGCCGGGAACGTCCTCGTCCATGAAGACCACCCGGTTGGTCTTTTTGAGCCGCTCGCTGATCTCTCCTGCGGTGTCGAAGGGCAAGAGGCTCTGTACATCGATCAATTCAACTTCGATATTCATTTGGCTCAGCGTTTCTGCTGCTTCCATGGCGATGCGGCAGTTGGATCCATAGGTGACCACGGTCACATCACTTCCCTCTCGAATGCATTCCACCTGGCCAATGGCCGTCCGAATTTCAGCTAGGTTGTCCGGCATTCGTTCCTTGAGTCGGTAGCCGTTGAGGCATTCGACGATCAGTCCGGGTTCATCGCTGTCCATCAAGGTGTTGTAAAATCCGGCAGCCCTTGTCATATCGCGTGGTACGAGCACATGCACGCCGCGCAGCAAATGGATCACTCCGCCCATTGGTGAGCCGCTGTGCCAGATACCTTCAAGCCGGTGCCCGCGTGTGCGAATGATCATTGGCGCCTTCTGCCTTCCCTTTGTCCGATACTGCACTGTGGCCAGATCGTCGCTGATGATCTGCAGCGCATAAAGCAGGTAATCGAGGTACTGGATCTCTGCGATCGGTCGAAGACCGCGCATGGACATGCCAATGCCCTGACCGATGATGCTCGCCTCCCGGATGCCGGTGTCGCAGACGCGGAGTTCTCCGTGTTTTTCCTGCAGTCCTTCCAGACCCTGGTTCACATCGCCGATCTTCCCGGAATCTTCACCGAAGATGAGCACTTCTGGGTGCTTGGTAAGCAGTCGGTCAAAGTTCTCCCGAAGAATGATCCGCGCATCAACAGAGGCAGAGCTTTCTGAATATTCCGGTTCGACGCTGGCGATCTGTAGGGCACTCAGGCTTCCTTCGCTGTGCAAATGGCTGGAGTAGCGTTCGTGGTTCAGGCCCATCTGCTGTTCCACCCATTCCCTGAGTGCTCTGCGATGGGCATCTTCCTGTCCATTTGTGGCATGCAATGCCCGCCTGCACAGGCTCAGTATGTCGCGCCTCATGGGTTCATTCGAAGCCTTCAATTCCTGTAGTTCGCTCTGGAAGGTGGCGTCAAGGTCCATTTGTTCGAGCAGAGCCAAAGCCGAATCCTTTTCATCAAGTATGGGCTGCAGGTAGGCGGACCATGCAGCCGACTTGGCCTTTCGCACGGAAGACTTGGCTTCTTTCTCCAGCGCGTTGAGTTCCTCAGCTGTGGCCAGGGCGTTGCCTTCGATCCACTCACGCATTTTGCGCAAACAATCGAATTCCGATTCCCAATTCAGTCGGTTGGCGTCCTTGTAACGCTCATGCGATCCCGATGTGGAATGTCCCTGAGGCTGGGTCATCTCTCGTACGTGAATGAGTACGGGAATGTGTTTCTCCCGGGCGATCTTTTCAGCCTGTTCATAGGTGCTGATCAGCCCCGCATAGTCCCAGCCCTTGGCCTGCAAAAGCTCGTAGCCCGGATCTTCTTCATCTCTCTGTAGTCCTTTCAGAAGCTTGCTGATGTTCTCCTTGGTCGTTTGGTAACGGGCATGCACCGATATTCCGTAGTCGTCGTCCCATACGGAGATCACCATTGGGACCTGAAGCACGCCAGCAGCATTGATCGTCTCAAAAAAGAGACCTTCTGAAGTGGAGGCATTGCCAATGGTTCCCCAGGCGATCTCTTGTCCCTGCCTGGAGAATTGCCCATCTGTATCGGCAGCCGGGTGCTCGCGGTAGACCTTGGAGGCCTGCGCCAGGCCCAGCAGTCTGGGCATCTGTGCTGCCGTGGGGGAGAGGTCGGCTGAGGAATTCTTTTGGGCACTCAGGTTTTTCCAATCGCCTTTTTCATCCAGGCTCTGCGTGGCAAAGTGTCCATTCATTTGCCGACCTGCACTGGCCGGTTCGTTGCGGTGATCGGTATCCGCATACAGACTGGCAAAGAATTCCTGTACGCTCAACTGACCGATGGCCATCATGAAGGTCTGATCCCTGTAGTAGCCCGACCGAAAGTCGCCATCGCGAAAGACTTTGGCCCAGGCGATCTGTGCCACTTCTTTACCGTCGCCAAAAATGCCAAACTTGGCTTTACCGGTCAGTACTTCTCTTCGTCCAAGCAAGCTGGCCTCACGGCTCTCTGTCGCGATCCGGTAGTCTTCCAGCACGATGCGCTTGAACTCCGTGTGTTTTGGATCGTCTTTCAGCGCATTTGTCAATTCCATAGGGTGTACTTTCGGGGGCAGCGCAAAAATAGTGAATCGATCAGGCCTTCAGCAGAGCAATCTTCAAGCCTTTATCCAACAGTTTTATGCACCTACACATCATCAACGGACCCAATTTGAATTTGTTGGGAAAACGAGAGACCGAGATCTACGGATCGGCCACCTTCGAGGAGGTTTTTGAAGAGCTGCGCTCGGCCTTTCCGTCGGCGGAATGGAGCTGGTTTCAGAGCAATGTGGAGGGAGAGCTGATCAACGAGATCCAACGCGCTGGATTCACAATGGATTATATCCTGCTCAATGCAGGCGGATACACCCATACTTCCGTGAGTCTGGCAGATGCTGTGCGCGCAGTTCCAGCCAAGACGATCGAAGTGCACATCAGCAATATTTGGGCGCGTGAAGAGGTGCGGCACAGGTCACTGATCGGCCCGCATTGTGTGGGAAGCATCACCGGATTTGGAATGCACAGCTACCGGCTGGCAGCAGAAGCCTGTCTTCTTATGGACGGGAATGAAAATCTGTAGCGGGTAATTCGGAAAAACGCCGCCGGCCACGGATGAAGAAATCCGCCGAAACCGATCCCTTATAGACTTGTCCAAGGGGCCATTCGGCCGGGAGATGCTCCATGGCTTTGCGCCGTTCCCTGAGTTCGCTCCATCGGCGGTAAAAGCTGCCATGTGCCTGCACCACCGCCCAGGTGTGACGGGGTTTTCCCTGCAACAGAAAAAGGACACCTGCTGCTCCATCCAACAGCATCCTTTTGAGAATGACAGGAAAGAGCTGAGCGCCCGGCAGATTCTTGAAGAGTACAAAGAGATTGTTTCGGAAGTTCAGATAGGTCTTCCTCGGATCGAGATTGCTCAAGGTGCCGCCGCCCACGTGGTAGACCACAGAAGAGCTCACATAACCGACACGATGCCCCATTCGGTGAAAGCGCCAGCAGAGATCGATCTCCTCGAAATGGGCAAAGAAGATCGGATCCAGTTGTCCGGCCGCTACAAAGAACGACCTGCGCACGGCCAGGCAGGCGCCACTGGCCCAAAAGATCGGCTGGGTGTCGTCGTATTGTCCATGATCTTCTTCGAGTTCCTGAAAGATCCGGCCGCGACAAAAGGGATAGCCCAGAACATCGATGAATCCACCGGCACCGCCCGCATATTCGAAGCGGTCACGCTTTTTATGGTCCAGGATCTTGGGCTGGACGGCGGCCAGCTGCTCATCGCCTTCAAAAGCATCCACGATGGGCTGCAGCCAGTTTTCACTCACCTCCACATCCGAATTCAGCAAGACGACGATCTCCTCATCCAACTGCGCCATCCCCGCATTGTATCCGCCCGTATAGCCTTCATTTTCGGTGTTCAGGATCTGACGCACATCGGGAAAGGAACGGTTGAGCAGATCCACCGAATCATCCGTGGAGGCATTGTCGATCACGTACACCTGTGCATGGGAACGGCTGTGCTCCAATACGTTGGGTAAGAACTTTTCCAGCCAGTGCTTCCCGTTGTAGTTCAATATGGCGACCGCAACCTTTTCCTTATCCATTTTCGATGGTTCGGTGTTTCCAGCGTCTGTGCGACCACAGCCAATGTGCCGGTTCTTCCCGGATCTCCTCCTCCAGCCAGCGCACATGGGTGTCGGTGATCTGGTGATCGGGAAGTTCCGCAGGGCGATCGGTCAACAATCGGGCTTTGAGGCTGTAGTGACCGCGCGATACACGCTTTGCATAGATGAATACCACGCTCAGGTCCATCTTTTTTGACAGGTTCTCCACGCCCAAATGCACCGGTGTATCCATACCGAAAAAGCGTGTGCGGTATTTGATGCGCTTCTTTTGTGGGCTCTGATCGGCCATGAATATATAGGCGGCATCCTGCACAGGATTGTTCAGCATGAAGGGATAGGTCTCATCCATGGGAAAGAGCTTCAGACCGAAGCGCTCCCGTATCTCCACGATCTTTTGACCCATGCAGATATTGCGAAGGGGCTGGAATACGGCAAATACCTTCTGTGGGATCAGCAAAGGCAGGCCAGTGGCCATCCATTCGAAATTGGTCTGATGTCCCCAGACCAGCATGATGCCTTTTCCGTCTGCTTTCAGCTGATCGAAGAGTTCGGGATTTTCCAGCTGCATCCTCTTGCGCATTTCCCTTTCGGAGAGTGAAAGGCTTTTCACCGATTCGACAAGAACATCGGCCAGATGACCATAAAAGGCTCGGGCTGTTTTTCTGATCTGTGCTTGATCCCACTTCGGGAAGGCCAGACGAAGATTCTCGAATACAACCTTTTTTCTGTAGCTCAGAAGGCGATAACTCAGCCAGGCCAGAATATCCGCAAGCCCGTGAAGCATCGACAAGGGCAGGAGGGAGATCAGTTTGAGCGGGAGAAAGAGGGGAGCACAGAACTTCATCGACGATTCACTCGATCCAAGCTCCCGCCGTTGATGATCAGATTGCTGTTGGAGCGTCCCCCGTGCTGAATGATGTCGCTTCCCGTTTCATCGATGTCCATGCCGGGCAGGATCCGCTTGTTCAGTACCAGACTCCATCGCGGGTTGAAGACCTCACCGAAGGCATTGCTATGAATGAGTTCATACTGATCTCCAGCGCTGCTCAGGTTGGCGAAGATGAACACCTTATTCACTTGGTTCTGTGTGGATTCTGAGCGCAATCTGTTGTATTGCCAGATCTCATAAGGGTAGGTGGAGGGCTCGTATTTCCGGTCTTCGATCAGGTCGGGTCGGCCGTATTGAAGTTCGACCCGCCCGCGGTCGGTCTTGTAGCCTGGCGTTGTCCGGGCATCAAAACGGGCATTGACCGAACGCACGGCGCTGAGATAGTTTTTGAATCGATCTGCAGACTGAGCACCATATCGCTGGCTCCAGAATCCCGCAATGAATCGGCGTCGCTGGAGATCCGATCCGTTTTCAAGCAGCTGGTCGATCTGTCTTCTCTCCAGGGCATTGGCAATGGGATGGAGCATATCCACGAGGCTGCGGAGGCTGTCCTTCTCGCTCAATGGGGGCAACCAGTCCGTACCATCCAGTAATTGGGCATGTTCCGCATAGTCTTCTGATTCAATGTCCGACTGACGATAGAAGAGGATCTTGTGGCTGTCCAGTGTATCGCCCTTTCTGCTGAGCAGGTCGAGGTGCAGGTAGTAGAGCCCACGCGGCAATTCCGAAATATTCAATCCGCCATTGAGCTTCAGGTCTGCAGCAGCGGCCAAACGCTTGAAGGAACCGTATTCTGACAAAACTTCCTCCTTCTGATCGCTCAGGTAGTAGCGCAGGAGAACAGATCCTTCAGCACTGCCTTCCAGGTTGTAGACCTCGCAATTGAAATGAAGACCACTTATGTTCTGCGCGATGAAATAGTCTCCGGAGGGCAAGAGTGGATCGGGCTGTTTTTTGGGATCTTCAGCGACGAAGAGCAGCGGATCTGAAAGTGTGATCTGCTCCCGTTCGGTGCGAATTTCGATCTCGGTCTGAATTTCCTGAACCGCTCCTTTGTTGGCCAGATCATTGACGCGCATCTGTAGCTGATATTGACCGTCTTCGAGCAGGTAGCGGTTTTGATGGAGGAAGGTCATTTGCAGGGCCGAGCTGTCTTTCACCGCTGGGGAATACATCTCAAAAGCATCTCCAAAGACCAGGCTGTCCTCTTGGGTGAAGAGCAATTCGATGCGTACCGCTCCAGTGTAGGTTCCGTCCTCTTGGGCACTGGCAACAAGCGAACTTCCTTCAACGGCAAAAACCGTGTGGATCAGGCTTTTATCATTGTTCTGTTGAAGTTGTACATAATGCATCTGCACACGCGGAAATGAGCGCCCCATTTGGGCTTCGGCCAGCAAAGAGAGGGCAAGGCTGAACGCTAGATAGAACCATCGTGCCATGGTTCAAAAATAGGGTTCTCCGGGCAGTGGTTCACCTTATAAAAAGACGGGCATTTTGCGCCGGACGGATGGGTGTTCAGTTGCCTTCAGTCTTTGATCAGGAGTTCCTGAGTAAAAGTGCCATCCGAGTCAGTGATGCGCAGTAGGTAGACCCCTTTTCGCAGATGCGAGAGATCGATCATTCGTTCCGATCCACCCTGGTAGATCCGAACGGAGCGCAGATCGAGGAGTTCCACACGCGCCGGCGATCCACCATCGATAAAGAGCAGATCCTTCACCGGGTTGGGATAGACGCTAACGCTCGGTGTCTCCGTATCGGCGATCAGCTCCAGGCCGGCGGACAAGCGCAATTCAATGAGTTTGGCGTCGTCCTTGAACGGTCCCTGATCGAAGGATTCAGAGGAAATGAGAAAGTCCAGCGGTCCTGTTTGCGCAA
>JAYOTP010000026.1:0-28901 GCA_038150465.1 Flavobacteriia bacterium
TTCGTAAAAATTGTGCAACACAGTTTTTCCGAGCGGGCAAAAATACGCTTATGATGCCATCGGCGCAATATCTTTGGCGAAAATCAAGAACATGAGTGTACTCGTAGTTGGAACGGTCGCTTTCGACAGTGTGGAATCTCCTTTCGGCAAAGCCGAACACATTCTCGGAGGCGCAGGTACCTACATAGGCCTGTCTGCTTCATACCATACCCGCCCGATCCACCTTGTGAGTGTGGTGGGCGAGGATTTTCCACAGGAACACTTCGACCGAATGACATCGCACGACATCGATGTTTCCGGCATCGAGATCGTCAAAGGAGGCAAGACCTTTTTCTGGGCAGGGAAGTACCGAGACGACCTCAACACACGAGACACCCTCGACACCCAACTCAATGTACTGGCGGATTTCAGCCCAGTGGTTCCCGAGCACATGCGCGATGCCGAGTACCTGATGCTCGGCAATCTATTGCCATCTGTTCAGATGCGGGTATTGGAGCAACTGCATGCCCGTCCAAAACTGGTGGTGATGGATACCATGAACTTTTGGATCGATGGCTTCCTCGACGATCTGAAAGAAGGGCTTCGGCTAACGGATGTACTGACCATCAACGACGAGGAGGCGCGGATGCTGAGTGGTGAATATGCCTTGCCGGCGGCTGCCAAGAAGATCCTTGAAATGGGCCCGCGCTATCTGGTGATCAAAAAAGGTGAGCACGGCGCCCTGCTCTTCGGCGAGGGCCGGGTGTTCTATGCACCTGCCCTGCCACTGGATGAAGTGGTGGATCCCACAGGGGCGGGAGACTCCTTCGCTGGAGGCTTTTTGGGCCACATCGCACGCAGCGGAGACATCAGCTTTGAGAATATGAAAAGAGCGCTGATCTATGGATCGGCCATGGCCTCATTCTGCGTCGAAAAATTCGGTACCGAGCGTTTGGTCGGATTGACCGAAGCTGATGTGAACCAACGACTTGCCCGCTTTACGGAGCTCACTCGTTTCGATCTTTAGAAAGAATTTTCTTACAAACCCAACGGATTCCATCCCTCGCTCGTTATAGAAGTGTTCGGGCAGGCCCGGAAAAACTAAAACACGGTCAAGCCCTCTGCGGAGGGCTTTTCTTGTCTTTTGGGAACTGCGAACACCGGACGATGCATGAGCTCAGATGGCAGCAGAACAAACAAATAGGCCGGTCTTGCGTACTTTAAGGGTCGCTATACCTATGCCTAAAGTGATCGACAAAGAACTGATCGCCGCCTGTCGGCGGGAGGAACGAAAGGCTCAAAACGAGCTGCATCGTCTCTGCTATGGTTTTTTGATGGGCATCTGCTTGCGCTACGAGAAGAACAAGGACGACGCAGCCGCGCTGCTGAATCTGGCCTTTTTCAAGATCCTGACCCGCTTGGATCAGTACAAGGACAATGTGCCCTTTGAGGCCTGGGCCAAGCGCGTGACGATCAACACACTCATTGACGAATTCAGAAAAAAGAACAAGGACCAGCATCAGTTCGTCGAATCCTTTGACCACAGCCTGCCGCTTTCCTTCATGGACTTCAATGAGGCAGACCAGCGATTTGATGCGGAAGACCTTGAACGCATGATCCGGGATCTTCCCGAAATGAGTCAGAAGGTGTTCAACCTTTATATCGTTGATGGATACAACCACAAGGAGATCGGAGAGATGCTGCACATCTCTGAGGGAACCTCCAAGTGGCATCTTTTCACTGCACGAAAAACACTGAAGGAAACGATCCTTCAGATCACCAACCGCGTAGCCTCTGTAACGCTATGACCGAGAAGGATCTCAAAAAGCTCTTTCAGAAGAAGTTCGGAGAACGCGAAGTTTCTTACGAGCCCGGCTCTTGGAGCGCCGTGGAGCAAATGCTCGACAAGGCGACGCCCGTGGCTTGGTACCGACGTCCGGAGATCGTGCAAAGGGGCCTTGTGCTGACCTCCACCCTTGCGGTGGCAACGTCTGTCTACCTCTTCAGTCCGCTGACTGAAAACAAGGCGGATACTTTCGAGCCATCAGAAGCACCGACCATTCAAGCGACTCCGGTGCCAGAGGCAAGAACTTTTGAGCTGGATGCTGAGCGCAGCAGGCAAGAAGGATCAACCGAAGCAGCAAGTGAGCAGCCAACCATGGCTTCTTCATCCTCATCAGATACTGGCAGCAACCTCATTCCTGAAAGAAGCAGCCGGGCGGAAAACAGATCTGATGTTGCGACAGCATCCAATGCTGAAACGCTCTACACCTCTGTGCAGATGGCGCCTATGCCTTTTGATCTGGAGCGTTACCTGCTTTTGGAGGAGAAGAATGATTTGACCGTGCAGATGCAGGCTCCGCAGGAAGGACTCTTCATCGAACCGATCGCAGGTCCGTCACCCGCTCCGATCAGCGATGGGCTAAGCTGGGACATCCATGGTCTGCTGGCCTTGGGACAGGCGCTTTCCAACGGAGGTTCTTCAGAAAGTGAGCTTTCTGCTTTTGGCCTGGGGGCTGGATTACGCTGGGCATTGACGCCTCGCCTCGGTTTGGAGACTTCTCTGAACTTCACGCGGAGAAAAGATCTCTCCATGCTGCAAACCTTTGAGGGAACAGCCTATGGCTTCGGCTCTGAACAACACATTGCACATGTGGTCGCCGAGCAGGCAGACATCCTCGATCTGCCCATCAGTTTGAATGTGCGCCTGGGCGCTGCTCATCAACTGAAGATGGGCTACTATGGAGCCTACATGATGCGTGCGATCAACCGGGTCGAGGAGCATCGTCAGGATATGTTCACGGGCGACTGGGCGATCGAAGAACGAACTGCCAGCGGTCATGAGGACGGATTCAGGGTGTTCGATCACGGCCTGACCCTCGGATACGAATGGGCTTTCGCCGGACCCTTTACCCTGGGAGTTGACTATTTACACGGCCTGCAGGACCTGAGCAGGGACGATGTGTACGGAGCAAAGACCCGACACTTCAACCGCCAGGCCAGATTCAAGATCAGCTATCAGTTCCGTTGATGAAGTTGCTTCACACGCATAATGCCTTTGGGTGGCTTCTTGTGGCCGCCTGTGCCGCGCTCTCTTGCAGCAAAGAGGAGCAAATGAACCTTCCCTCTGACCAACCGGTGTTCTACCTCAGTGCCCGCGTGGACGGACAAAACCTCCTGATGGAAGCCGGAAACGAGGACTACTTCATGTTCACCCGCCTCAAAGCAGACAGCAACGGGGTGAAGGAAATGGGCGGACTGCTGGTACAGGACACTTCTGATCTGCGTTCCGGATTCTACCTGAAATTCCGCGATGCCAACGCACTCGGAACGGGAGGGAATACTTCTGTGGACAGTATGTTACAGGTGGGGGCACATGCCCATCATCACTTCAGCCAGGAGGTGATCGATGAAAACAGATACGAAGTTCACCTCTCCATGCTGGACTCGACCGACGTGCAACAGCAAGAGTGGAACCTGGTACTCAACGGTTATTCTTCCCGGTCTTCTCTTTCCACCGTCCTGGATGAGCGAGATCTGCTTGAGTGGCCCATCAGCCTGCAGACAACGACCTCCAGCGGATGCATGGCAAAAGTGACCCACTACGTCGACCTCTCTGAACCCGACAATTGCCAATCCCGATTCACCTACACCCAGAACAGTGCACACAGCATTGAATGTTCTGTCGACCCGACGGCACAGATCACCTATGTCGAATGGTCGGATGGGGTGAACCTTTATCCGGGAGGCACACAGATGCATCTGGGCAATCTGGGAGCTGGTAGCCACACGATCTGTGCGACCCTTCACTTTGTGGACGGTTGCCGCCATTCGGTTTGCCGCGATATCGAATTGGATGCTATGGGACAAGTGCTCAACGCACAATGCCAAAAAGATTTTGTCTTCGATGTTCAGCCGCATCAAGTACCCGACAGCATTCAGGCGGGAACGGCGGAACTCATTTACTTCGATGCTCAGGGCGTGGCCTATTCCACCTACTATGCCCTCACTCCTGGTGACATCAATGTGACCAGCAGCCTTCCCTACCATGTGGATGCATGGGGACGAAACACACGTGCGATCGGATTGTCCTATTCAGGAGAATTGCGCGCCAAGAATGGGTCCACCATTCAAGTGGATCAACTGCAGGGCGTACTCGCCGTAGCAGAGCTCAACTAAAAATTCAGCGTACGTGCAGTGTGATGCTGCTGCTCATGCCCGCTCCGTAGGAGAAGTGGCCGCCATTGGCGAATTGCATGGTCAGGCGGTGTGTTCCCGAAGAAAGCTCAACGTCGGTTTCAGTCTGGCCCAGGCCAAAATGCAAATGGGTTTCATCGTTCGGGATCAATGCACCTGCCTCCATGGCATCCATATCCACGAGCAAATGATGGTGCCCGGTCCCAACGACCATTTCCCCCGCTGGGCGAACTTCCATGCCCACTGCGCCCATCTCCACACGGAACGGACTGTCCACGCTGTCGCCATCCGCAAGGTTGAGAAACTCGACATAAGCTGAATCCGGCACCTGAATGTATTCACTGCTCGGATCCATTGAGGCCCCAGTTGCGTGATCATGTACATGCGCTTCCTCTGCCTCAGGCTGAGAAGCAGCATCTTCTGACTGGGAAGGCTGCGGTCCCTGACAGGAAAAAAGAAGGGTCAGGGCCAAAAGGGCAATGGGATTCTTTTTCATGGGGTGCTTTTTGGTGGATGTATTCATTTGAACTTGATCAGTGATTGGTTCTTTTCGACGGCATCTCCAGCCGATACTTCTATGGACGCAATGGTCACTTCTTCAGGGGACTTGATGATGTTTTCCATCTTCATGGCTTCCAGCACCAACAGCGAACCACCCTTGGGAATTTCATCGCCCTCATTGGCCAGTATACGGACGACCAGTCCGGGCATTGGGGCTTTCAACTCCTTGAGCTTTTTCTTGGACAAGGAGGACAGGCCCAGTTTTTCGAGCAGCTGCTGATGCTGATCCTTCACTTCAAAGCACTGATCGATACCGTCCACACGCAGCCAAAGTTTGCGTTCTTCTTCCTCGTAGCGATTCAGGTAAATCACATGCGATCTGTCGCCCATCAAAACCTGCCAACTGTGTGGCCCGATCTGTCGCACATCGCAGTCGATGTCCATGTCGGAAAATTGCACCTGGCCATCTGGAAGTACTTCCAGTGAAAATGCGGCTCCAGACGAACCCTTGACCTCGATCATGGTTTATTTTTGTGTGAACGCAATACAGCTAAACCCGCTTAAAGCTAACGCTTAAGTTCTTTACGGCGTTTACCTCACAACAGACCATTGCACCACTCATGCTGAAAATCGTCAACCGCCTGTTCATTCTCCTTTTGGTATGCTCCTTTGGATCCCTCGATGCCCAAGACTGGGTGGAAGGAATGCAGGATCACCGCATCAATTTTTATCAGGTCCAACAGGATTTTGAAGACTTCTGGAAAGGAAAGACCGTAGAAAGAGGAAATGGCTTCAAGCAGTTCAAAAGATGGGAAGCCTTTACCGAGGAGCGGGTACAGCCCGCCGGTGAACGACCCCATCCATCGGTTTGGTTTCAGGGGGTGCAGGCCATGAAGCAGGCCACCTCATCGAATGGTCCACTGGGCGATTGGAGACCACTCGGGCCCTTCAATGGCAATGTGATCAACGGCATCGGGCGGCTCAACTGCATTGCCTTCGATCCTACGGACAACAATGTATTCTATGTCGGCGCTCCGGCCGGCGGGCTTTGGAAGACCGATGATGGAGGGCAGACCTGGATCACCACCACGGATGATCTCACCAGCCTCGGCGTTTCGGCCATTGCGATCGATCCGACCAACAGCGACCACATCTATATCGCCACCGGCGATCGGGACGGCGCCGATACCTACAGCCACGGCGTTATGGAATCCTTTGATGCAGGCCTCAGCTGGCAGAATACCGGCTTGGTCCACACCATTCAGAGTACGGTCCGTGCAACGGGCCTGCTGCTGAATACGAACAACCCTTTGGAGTTGGTTCTCACCACGCGAAGCGGTATATACAAGACACTCGACGGAGGAGTCAACTGGACAAATGTGGCAGGCGGTTCCTTCCAATCTCTTCACCAAAAGTCAGGGAATCCAGAGATCCTCTTTGCAACCACTTACCCAAGTGCACGGATCTGGCGATCCGATGACGGGGGAGACAGTTGGAATATGTTGGACCCGAATACGGTGGGCCTGCCCACTGGCGCCCGGCGAATGGAACTGGCCACCACCCCTGCCGACACCAATTACATCTATTGTTTGGCTGCGGCCTCGAACAACTCATTTTTAGGCTTGTGGCGGTCTACGGACGGTGGAGCCACATGGTCCCAACGATCCTCTTCTCCGAATCTTCTGGGCTGGTCGACATCCGGAAGTGACAGCGGCGGTCAGGGCTGGTACGATCTGGCCATAGCAGTAGCGCACGACAACCGAAATGAAGTGTACACCGGTGGCGTCAACATTTGGAAGTCTGCCAACGGAGGAAGCAGCTGGAACCTCAACGCACACTGGTTCGGAGGCGGAGGTCGTCCATTTGTTCATGCAGACATTCACGGCCTGCACTTTCAGCCTGGAACATCCAACCTGTTCGCCTGTTCGGATGGCGGTCTTTACCGCACTTCCAACGGAGGGTCGAGCTGGCAGGAGCTGCAGAACGGTATGAACATCACGCAGTACTACAAGATCTCCACCTCAGATGCCGACAGTGTGAAGTATCTGGCCGGAGCGCAGGACAACGGAACCCATATGCGCATCAACGGAAATTCTTTTGACCGGGTGCTCGGTGGTGATGGCATGGACAACGCCATCGATCTTCAGAATCCGAACACCATGTACGGCTCTTCTCAGTACGGCAACTTCAGCAAGTCCACCAACGGGGGAAACAACTTCAATGCGGCATTTGACGTCGGCAATGTGCTTCCCATGGGCAACGGTGCTTGGGTCACCCCTATCGAACTCGATCCTTTGACCTCCACGACGGTCTACATCGGCTACACTCGTGTATACCGCTCCACTGATGCCGGAGTGAACTTCTCTGCAGTATCCAGTGTGCTCACAGGAGACGACATTCAAATGCTCTATGTGCCACGAGCAAATACGGACCATGTGTACGCGCGGGTCAGCAACAGTCAGTTCTTGTACCGCTCGACCAACGGTGCGCAGAACTTTTCGTTGATCGCGAGTATACCCGGAAGCGGAACCATCACAGGAGTTGCGGTGGATGATGCAGATGAACAGCATATCTGGGTCACCCGTTCGGGTTACTCCGCTGGGCAAAAAGTCTATGAATCGTTCAATGGAGGCGGAAGTTGGACCAATATCAGTGGCAACCTGCCCAACCTTCCTGTGAACTGCATCCTCTATACAGATACCGCCAACGACGGAGTATACGTAGGAACAGATGCCGGGGTGTATTACAGGAACAACGATCTGGCAGACTGGATGCCCTATATGCAAGGCCTGCCCAATGTCATCGTGAACGACCTCGAGTACCAGCCATTGAGCGACAAGATCCGGGCGGGCACCTATGGCCGGGGCGTATGGGAAAGTCCTGCTTACAACGGAGATCTTCTTCCGCCGATCGCGGCCATCGCTCCGATCGCATCTCCCTGCAGTGCGCAGAATACGGTCCGTCTCAGAAGCCAAAGCCAGTATCAGGTGGACCGCTACAAATGGAAGGTACGGCCCAGCGTCACCTACGTCAACGGAACATCGGACACCTCAGCAAGTCCACAGATCCTGCTCTCACAGAATGCATGGCACGATGTCCAGCTCATCGTCAGCAATGCGAATGGAACAGACTCCATTACCGAGTTTGCTGCCTTCAGAAGCGGCGGACTGCCCCTTCCCTATCTGGAAGGTTTCGACGGCACCGACAGCTTAGGGAACTGGACGGTTGACAATCCTGATCAGATCCCTGGGCTCGGCTGGCAACAGGTATCGATCGTCGGTCCGGGGGGCACACCCACCAAGGCGGCACGCATGGACCTATACCAGTATGCAGTTGGTGGACTTACAAAAAGAAAGGACCACCTGATCAGCCCGGCCATCGACTTTTTCACCCATCAGAACATCAGCCTCAGCTTCGACCATGCCTATGCGCGCAGGAACGGCAATTCATACGATACACTCATTGTTTCAGTGAGCACGGATTGCGGTCAAAGCTGGAGTGAAGTCAGCCGAAGAGTGCACGGTCAGGGTGCTGGCCTGGCCACACGAGGCAATGTATCAGGACCTTTCAATCCGTCCACGTCCTCTGATTGGTGCGGGGGCGGATCTGCCAGTGGATGTTCCGTAGTGGACCTGAGTGCCTACGACGGACAGGCCGGTGTTCGCATACGCTTCACTACAGTGAGCAACAGAGGAAATCGCCTTTTTATCGATAACATCAACATCAACGGTACGGCCCGCACCGCTCCCATAGCGGACTTTACATCCACACGCAGTTCCTGCGCGAATTATGACGTACAATACCTGAACCTGACTACGGGTGTACAGGACAGCGTCCGATGGATCTTCCCTGGAGGTACGCCAGCCACTTCCACCTCACCCAATCCTGTGGTTCGCTATACGACTCCCGGAACGTACAATGTGGAGCTGAAAGCCTACAATGGACTGGGCAGCGACAACAAACTCCGCAACAACTACATTCAGATCCAGCCGAACACAGCAGTCCAGATCAGCCTTCAGCAGCTGGGAGGGGTTTGCAGTGGTGCACCGGTCGATCTTTTTGTGCTGGAGAATGGCGTGGGCAGTACACCGCAGTATGAATGGTACCTGAATGGCGCCGCCCTCGGACTGAACGACAGCGCCGTTACGCTCAACAATCTGGTGAATGGAGATATGGTCTACGCAACAGTGATTTCTTCCGAATACTGTGCCTGGCCGCAGATCGCTTCCTCCGATACCATTGTGATCAACCTGAATCCGGCTCCTGTGGTCACCGCGGTTTCCATCCCTGCAGTATGCCAAAAAGACGGGCCCCAGCTGCTGAGTTTTGGCTCCCCCGCTGGTGGTACGTACAGCGGTCCAGGCGTGGTCAACGATACGCTGTATCCAAGCCTGGCCGGGTCGGGGACCAAGATCATGAAGTACACCTACACCGATGCCAACGGCTGCTCGGCGAGTGTGAACAAGAGCGTAAAGATCTCGAGTCGGCCGGTATTTGCCTTCACTGCCCGGACTGTGTGCACCACAGACCCTGCTTATTCGCCCAACTGGGTGCAGCCCACCGGTGGCGACTACATTTTCCAGGGCGACACCGTTTCAGTGATCGACGGGACCAAACTGAGTCCGGGCAATTACGCTGCCGACTACTATTATCAGAACGGCTCATGCGACTCCACCTACAGTTTCACATTCGACGTGGTTCCAGGACCTGCCAAACCAACTGTCATCTCCTCCAATGACACGCTCTTCAGCAGTTTGAGTGGCAATGCATATCGCTGGTATCGGGATGGACTGCGCATCACCGGAGCCGGCGACTCGAGCTATGTGCCCAACCAGAGCGGGTACTACCAGGTCGAGGTGCGCAGCGCAAATGGCTGTGGCAATCGTTCGGACAGCCTGCAATTCATCTCCAATATCGGGCTGCAAGAGGTGCTGGCGCGACAATTCGAGATATATCCCAATCCGAACCAGGGTACGTTCCGCGTTCAATTGCCTTCCTGGGCGCAGGGCACACTTCGGCTCTACAATGCCGCTGGGCAGTCGGTAGCCCAAGGAGATATCAGCGGTGGCCTGACCGAATACGAATTTGCTTTCGACCTTCCGAGCGGTGTCTACCTGCTCCATTTTTCGAGCCCAACGCACTTTGCCCGCTCACGGATGGTCATTGAATGACCGCTCACAACAAACTATGATATCAAAGCCCCACTCGGGGCTTTTTTTGTGTACGTCTGGCTGGACTTTTCCTTTACATTGGCCCCGTGAAAAAGAAGACGACCGCTTTCAAATGGTGGGTGAAATTCGCCCACTTGCCCCTGATACAACCGATGTTATCCGGTTTGGCTCCCGTCGCCTTTTCACGGATGCATCAACGCATCCAATTCCACAAGGACGAAGAATTCAGCTTGCTTCCCATTCTCTGTGACCCCCAACGGATCAGCCTTGATGTCGGCGTGCTCTTTGGGGGCTATGCGCGGGAGATGTTGGATCACTCCCAACAGGTTTTCATGATCGAAGCCAATCCGCTTCAGGTGGCTTTCCTGAGAAGAGCCTTCCCCGATCAAAGTGAACGGATCATCTCTTCCGCCGCAGGCGCTTCAACCGGTGAGATCGAGATCCGTGTGCCAAGCTCTATGCCGGGCAATGCGACCGTGGAGTCTGAAAATCATTTGGACCGGCACAAGAAGCTGCTGAGCTTCACCGTGCCCATACGTCCGCTGGATGAACTCTTCCCGGAAAGCGACATCGGTTTCATCAAGATCGATGTGGAAGGCCACGAGAATGCCGTTCTCTCAGGCGCCCAACGCCTGATTCAACGGTGCCGTCCCAAAGTCATTCTGGAGTGCATCGACGACCACAAAAAAGGAGCAGTGGCGAAAATGAGGTCCTTCTTTCAGGAGATGGAGTATGCCGTTCTGTTTCTGAGCGAAAATGCACTGCACGACATCGCTGAATACGACGCTTCCTATATCGACCCAAGCAAGAGGAACAGCAAAGCCTTTGTGAATAATTTCATCGCCGTTCCAAAGGAGGAACTCGACTCTTTTCAGGCGAGATTCTCAGCTGATCAGCTGAGTTGAAGATGATGTATGATCAGGAGTTCAGGGCTTCTGCTCCTCCAACGATCTCGAGGATCTCATTGGTGATGGCTGCCTGACGGGCCTTGTTGTAATCGAGCTTGAGCTCACGCTGCAACTCGCTCGCATTGTCGGTTGCCTTGTGCATGGCCGTCATACGCGCTCCGTGCTCAGATGCATTGGAATCCAACACAGCCTTGAACAGCTGGGTCTTCAGCGTGTCTGGAATGAGGTCTTCCAGGATCTCTTCCTTACCGGGCTCAAAGATGTAGTCCTTGGTCATGCCGCCCACCTCTTCATCCGCTTCCATCTCGACAGGAAGATATGCTTCCTGAGTAGGCAGCTGCAGACCGGCATTCTTGAAGTGATTGTAGAACAATTCCACCCGATCATACCGACCCGTGGAGAAGCCTTCCATGATCTCTTTGGCCACTTCTGCCACGCCATCGAAAGTCAGTGCATTGAACACCTCTGAGTGATTGCCCACGATCTCCAGCTTGCTCTTCTTGAATCCATCGTAGGCCTTCTTCCCGATGACCATCAGCTCTACCTCACGGCCCTGTGCCTGATGCTCTGAAATGGCCCGGTTCCCGAGTTTGATGATGTTCGCGTTGAATGCACCGCACAAACCTCTGTTCGAGGTGATGAGCACCAAAAGCACCTTTTTCACCTCCCGGACCTCAGTGAAACTCCCTTCCGTCTGTTCGATGGAGCCGCTGATGTTCCCCAGGATCTCGCGGAGCTTGTCCGCATAAGGACGCAGATCCTGAATGGCATCCTGCGCCTTTTTGAGTTTCGCAGCAGAAACCATCTTCATGGCAGAGGTGATCTGCATGGTAGATGAGATCGAACTGATGCGGTTCCTGAGTTCCTTGAGACTGGCCATGAGCGTTCTGTCTTGTGCTTATGCGTACTTGGCGGACAATTCCTCGGCGGCCTTTTCGATCGCCTGAGTTGCTTCGTCTGTCAATTTACCCGTCCGAAGGCTTTCCAGTTCTGCACTGTGCTTGTTGCGCATGTACGAGATCAGCTCCGTTTCGAATTCCTTGACCTTCTCCACGGGAACTTTACGCATGAGGTTCTTCGTTCCACAGTAGATGATGACCACCTGGTCTTCCACAGACATCGGTGAGTTCACCCCTTGCTTGAGAACTTCCACATTGCGCTGACCCTTCCCAATGACCGCCATGGTCGCCGCGTCCAGGTCGGATCCGAACTTTGCAAAGGCTTCCAGTTCACGGTACTGCGCCTGGTCGAGCTTCAAAGTGCCCGACACCTTCTTCATGGACTTGATCTGAGCCGATCCACCTACACGGGATACAGAGATACCTACGTTGATCGCCGGACGAACACCGGAGTTGAACAGGTCAGCTTCGAGGAAGATCTGACCGTCGGTGATCGAGATCACATTGGTTGGAATGTAGGCAGATACGTCACCCGCCTGGGTCTCGATGATCGGCAGTGCAGTGAGTGATCCGCCGCCTTTGACCTTTCCTTTCAGAGAAGGGGGCAGGTCGTTCATCTGCTGGGCGATCTCATCGCTCGCATTCACCTTCGCTGCACGCTCGAGAAGGCGTGAGTGGAGATAGAATACGTCACCTGGATAGGCTTCACGTCCTGGAGGACGACGAAGAAGAAGCGAGACTTCACGGTAGGCAACGGCCTGCTTGGACAGATCATCATAGACGATCAGTGCAGGACGACCTGTATCGCGGAAGTACTCACCTACAGCCGCTCCGGCGAAAGGTGCGAAGAACTGCATAGGTGCCGGATCGGAAGCATTGGCTGCAACGATGACGGTGTAGTCCATGGCGCCCTTTTCTTCCAGCGTCTTTTTGATGCCCGCTACTGTGGATCCTTTTTGACCAACGGCCACATACACACAGAATACAGGCTCTCCGCGCTCGTAGAATTCGCGCTGATTGATGATGGTGTCGATCGCAACAGAAGTCTTTCCTGTCTGACGGTCACCAATGATCAATTCACGCTGTCCGCGTCCGATCGGGATCATGGAGTCGATGGCCTTGATACCCGTTTGAAGCGGCTCATTCACAGGCTGACGATAGATCACCCCTGGCGCCTTGCGCTCAAGAGGCATTTCCAAAAGCTCGCCTTCGATGGGTCCGTTTCCGTCGATGGGATTTCCCAGGGTGTCGATCACACGGCCAACCACACCTTCACCCACGCGAATGGATGCAATGCGCTGAGTCCGCTTGGCGGTGGAACCTTCTTTGATCTCTCCGCTAGGGCCGAGCAATACGACCCCTACGTTGTCTTCTTCCAGGTTGAGGACGATGCCGTTCAGGCCGTTCTCGAATTCGATGAGTTCACCGGCCTGTGCATTGCTCAGTCCGTAGATGCGTGCAATTCCGTCTCCTACCTGAAGGACGGTGCCCACTTCTTCTAGCTCCGCTTCGGTGTTGAACTGGGTGAGTTGTTGACGAAGGATCGCAGATACTTCTGCTGGTTTGATGTCTGCCATTTTGCCGGCTTTAAAATTCTGGTATGTACAAGTTCTTGTCGAATGAGCTCTTCAGCTCATTGATCTGGGTCAGGATGGAAGCGTCGATCTGCCGATCGTCCAATCGGAGCACAAAGCCACCGATCAGATCGGGGTCCACCCGCTCTTCCACTTCTATGGAACTGTTCGCCCATTTTTCTGCCTGGGCGATCATTTGTTTCCGTTGGTCTTCCGTCAGCGCATGCGCACTGGTGATGGAAAGCTTCTTGATGTTCTTGTGCGCCCGCCACGCTTGCAGATAGGCAGCACTCATCTCCTTGAGATACATTTCACGGTGCTTTCCGATCAAAAGGACAAGGAAGCTCATGGTGAGCTCACCGATACTGCCGGAGAAAATTTCTTTGATGATGGCCTTCTTCTGATGCGGCTTGATGACCGGACTCAGCATCATATTCCTGAGCTCCCTGCTCTCAGAGAGATAGGCGAGCAAGATGTCCATGTCCTTGCGCACGACGTCCTCTTGCTTTTGCTCCACTGCAAGCGTGAGCAAAGCCTTGGCGTATCGTTCGGCTGATCTAATGGTGCGCATTTCGGATCAGTTCTTCTCCATTTCCTTGAGCAGCTGATCCACCATCTTCTTCTGGCTGTCGCCGTCCTGAAGTTGCTGGCGCAGTATGCGCTCGGCGATCTCGATGGAAAGATCCGCCACCTGATTCTTCAGCTCAGTAAGCGCTGCCTGCTTCTGATTGTGAATGGCTTCCTGTGCGGAGGCGATCATCTTTTCACCTTCAGCGGTGGCCTTGTCCTTGGCTTCTGCCACGATCGCGTCTTTCATCTCTCGGGCTTCTTTGAGAATGCTGTCCCTTTCTACGCGCGCCTCCTGCAGGATGCGCTCATTGTCGGCTTTGAGATTGGCCACTTCTTCTTTGGCCTTTTCCGCAGCTGCCAGGGCATTCTCGATGCTTTCCTCCCGCTCATTGACGGCGTTGAGGATGGGCTTCCACGCCATTCGGCGCAGGATCACCAAGACGATCAAAAAGACGAGGGTCGTCCAAAAGACCAATCCAATATCCGGGGTAACTAGATCCATAATCTTGTCGTTCTCAAATCAATAGTCGGTAAAAAAGGCGGGGTGCAGGCCATCCCTGTTCACCCCTGACCTTGTTCCGTTGCTTATGCGGGGTTGTTCCCCAACAAAGCCACAACCACTGCGAAAAGTGCAACCCCTTCTACGAGGGCTGCTGCAATGATCATGTTGGTCTGGATCGTGCTGGTGGCTTCTGGCTGACGGGCCATGGATTCGATGGCCGATCCTCCGATGCGACCGATACCGATTCCTGCTCCGATAGCCGCCAAACCGGCTCCGATGGCTGCGATACTACCTACCATTGTGTTGATTTTAGGTTAGACACACTTGTTAATGATGTTCTGCTGGTGAGGCCAGGCCGATGAAAAGGGCCGTGAGCAGGGTGAATATGTAGGCCTGCAAGGCGGCCACCAGGAGTTCGATGAAGTTCATGAAGAGGACGAAGAGCACAGATACCGGAGCTACGGCCAGTGTTTCGAACAGGAAGATGAGCGAAGTCAGGCTGAGGATGATGATGTGTCCTGCAGTGATGTTCGCGAAAAGACGGATCATCAGGGAGAAAGGCTTGGACAGTACGCCCACGATCTCCACCGGCACGAGTATGGGCCACAGCCACACGGGCACCGGAGGCATGAAGATGTGTTTCCAATATCCGCCGTTGGCTGAAAAATTGGTGACCAGGAAGGTGATGAAGGCCAGCGCCAGGGTGACGGCAATGTTGCCTGTGAGGTTCGCACTGAAAGGGAAGAATGGGATCAGTCCGATCAGGTTGTTCACCCAAATGAAAAAGAAGAGCGTCAGCAGATAGGGAAGGTATTTCTTGTAGCGGTCCTCGCCGAGATTGGGCCGAACGATATCGTCCCGAACAAAGAGCACCAAAGGCTCTATGAAACCAGCAATGCCTTTCGGCACAAGACTCTTTTTGTATGAACGCGCTGTACTTCCGAAGATCAGAAAGATGAAGACCACGGACATCAGCATGCTGAAGACATTCTTGGTGATGCTGAAATCCAAAGGCTTGGCATTGAGCACGCTTGCATGATCTTCTCCATACTCGATGTAAGCATGGTGATCGTTCGGCTCCTCTGAAGCGTAATAGATCTTCTCGTGATATTTCACCAGGCGAGATCCATTGCGCTCGACCACGACAGAGCCATCGTCTGTGTGATGGAATTCACTGGAAAGGAAACTCACCAACCCATTGTCCGTCCAAAGGATGACGGGAAGCGGCATAGTGAAACCATTTTCGTGGTCTCCCCAGGCATGGAATTCGTGTGCGTCAGCAATGTGGTGCATGACCGTTCCGGTCACGTCAAATTCCTCGTCTTCGTGCGCGGCTTCCGGTGCATGCGCTTCGTGTGCCGAATGCTCTGCATGCTGATGATGCTCATCGTGGGAATGATCGTGCTGCGCGAAGAGGGGCGAATACGCTGTAAGAAGGAGAGAGAAAGCCCAGAAAAACGATGCCGTCAAGCGCATTCGAAGTCGGTTTTTTGTATGCCGATAAACTTCGGCAAATGTAGTGCGAAAAAGACATTATCAAAGCCCCTGTTTGGCAGCCGAAATTCGGCTTTCAAGCGCGGCTCTCAGGCTGCTGAACGAACGATGCGAACGGCTTGTATGGCCTGGAAAATAAAACTGCTGAAATACGGCAGAAAGAACCAGAGCGCCACGGGCCGTGTTCGTTCGTCCACGTGCAGCAGGAAGGGCAAAAGGTAGACGACCCCCGCCACCGATTTGAGAATGGCTCCGGCGAGGTAGGACATGCCGATCATATCCGGTTTGCTCTTCTTCAGGCGCAGTTGGATCCGGTGCTCCACAACAGTAAGTGCCCACAACAGAACATGTGCGCGATAGGCCACTCTGAATGCCCATTCCTCGGGCAGGATGAATTCCTGAACGACGATGTGCAGGAGCAAGGTCGCGATGGACCAGATCAGGAGATGAGCAGTGAATCGCATCAGGGCTTGATCTTTTGCACTTCTTTGATGATCAGATAGAGTGCTGCAAACACACCAAAAAGACTGCCGCCTACTGTCCACCATGGCGCGAAATCCGGGCTGCGTCGATCGAGCTCGGTACCGGCCCAGACAAACAGACCGATCACGCAGATCATCTGCACGCCCATGCCTGAAAAGCGAACGAGTTTAGCCCGCTGAGCGCTGCTTTTTTGCTTCTTCGGTTTGTTCTCCATTTCGGATGTCCCGCACCACGCCCATATTGCAGTTGCCTGTGAATTCGGCTCCCGGCTCCACGGCCAAACGGCTCGTCTGAATATCGCCCTCTACCTTGCTGCTGGCCGCGAGGGTCAAAAGTTCTGAAACGACCACCCGGCCCTTCACCTTTCCGGCAATGTTGGCATGGGCACAGAGTACATCGCCCTCGACCAGGGCCTTTTCCCCGACCACCAATTTGCCTTTGAGCTCAACAGTTCCGCGGATCACTCCGTCGATACGGAAGTCTCCCTCTGACCGAATGTCTCCGGTGATCTCTGTTCCATTGAGTACGCGGTTGCTGATCTGCGCATCCGGCGCTGCGTTCCTGTTTCCTGTTCGGGCCATCGGCTGGTCTTAATAGTTCTTCTCAAAAAATTTCTCGTAGCCCTCCACATCCTTGTTCTTGAAAAAGTATGTGAAGTTCTTCTTGCTGATCACAAGCTCCTTATAACTGATCCCCGCAGATGCAGCCTGCATTCTCGGATCTTTCATCAAGGCCTTCTGGTAGGTTTGAGCGGTGACCTGATCGGTCAGGCCCGTGACCACCAAAAGCATGATCTGCTCGGTCAAAGGTACTATCTGTTCGCCCAGTTTTTGAAAGCGATGAAATTCCTTGTTGTGCTCTGTGAATGCGATCTGCACTTTGCTGATGTCCACCTGCCCCTCGATCAGCCAAAGGAAACGATGCTCAGCGCCCGGCTCCATCTTGTATGGACTTTGCTCCTCTTCGGTCGCTTCCTCCCCTCCTGCGGCCAGATCCACCTCATCGCCCGTGCTCTCACCCAGCTGAAGCAAGATCGACTGGGCCTGAGCTCCCACCTCAGTATTCGGGTATTGCTCATAGCAGACCTTGAGTCCGGCGATCATTTCCTGCCTCTTTCCCTTTCCTGCGAGGCACAGGGCTTTAACGAGCAAATAATGAGGCGCCAGCACATCCTCTGTACATTCTGAAAGCCCCTTGTCCAATGCAGAAAGGGCTTCGTCGAAACGTTCCTCCCGGAAGGCCCGATAGGCTTTTTCGTAGCGCGTGAGGCATGGTCTGTCCTCCTCGACCTTTGGCGGGACCCCATCGTTGGCGGCCAGAATGGCGAACTCCGTACCAGCATAATCGCTGATGAGTTCATTCTTGAACTGAACGGAACGGGCAGCGTCTCCTGTTTCCCGGTAGAGTAGGAAGAGCGTGTACAGTACCCGCGCTCGTTCTTTGAAGGCATCGAAGCGCTTGAGCAATTGCTCGTAGGTGGCAATGGATTCGGCGGCATCTTTCAATCCATTCTTGTACACCAGGCCCAGATCGATGAATGCCTCCCGGATCAACCGATCGCTCTTTTCAAAATCTGCTTCGGAATTGGGGATGCGTGCCAGATAGGTCTCTGGTTTGTAAGGGTCTGTCGAGACTTCTCCCTGCTCTTCGGACGAAACAGACATGGTGTCCTCTGGGAAGAATCCGTTCTCCAGACCTCCCAACCGACTCACCGCGCGGCTTTTTTGCGCCCAATTGTCCGTGTTGGGACGGTCTCCCCATACCCTTCTGAAACTCCCCCGTCCACTGGAGACGATGGATGGATTGTAGAAATACCATTTACCTGCGTTGGGACCTCCTCCGGCAATGGGACCCGAAGGCATGGCCGATGCATTCATTGCGAGCTCCCGGTTGAGCTCCTCGAGTTCCTTTTCCCGTTTTTCCCTCTCTTCCTGGGCGATGAGTTGTTCCACAATAAGCTCAGCCACCTGTCTTTGTTCCGCTGCAGATCGTTTGGACAAGTCCTGAAGGCTGTCCTGGGTTTCAATGATCTGAATGTCTTCGACCATTCGGCGCAGTACTTCTGCTTTTTCCTTCACCTCTTCGTAGCGCGGATGGTCTTGCGGCAAGCTCATGGACGACGAATCGTAGTATGCCTGTGCCATGGGGTAGGCCCGAAAAGAGAAGTTGATCTCGCCCAGTTTCAAATGGGACAGTGCCTTCTGGGTTTCATTGATCACACTGGTCCGGATGCTTTTCCTGAGGAAATCCTCGGCTTTTCCGTATTCCTCTTCTTTAATGGCCATCTCCGCCATGGCATAGTACAACTGGTCGCGGTTCTCCGTATTCTTTTCATCGCGCACCATTTTCTCCAGCTCCTCGTACATGGGCAGCGGATCCTTGGCGTAGACATCGAAATTGCGTGCCCTGCTCAGCTGACTCTGGAAATAGAATTCGTAGCTGGGGTTCATGTCCACCACTTGATAAAAGGCTTCTGATGCCTCATAACCATCTCCCTCTCGTTCCAGTGCCTGTCCGCGTATGTAGGTGTAGCGAACCCGCTGCTCTTTTTTCTTTGCGAGCTCGGCAGCCTCGGCCATATTGGCCGCCACAGCTGGCCAATCCTCGAGCAAAATGTTCATTTGGCCCATGGTCGCCAAAACCTCGGGCTTGAGTTCAGCCGGGAGCTTCGGATCATAGTAGAGGTACTCCAGATCGGTCTTGGCACTTTCCGGGTTGCCGATCCGGATCTTGCATCGAGCCCCCCACAGCTTGGCCTCGTGGGCCAGTTCGCCTTTGTCGTAGTTGGTCTTGATGTAGTTGAAAGTCTCCAGGGCCGAGAAGTATTCTCCCTTGTAGAAACGCGCCAGGCCGATCAACATGTAGCTGTCGTCTATGTAGTCGTTCTTCTGCCGACCGCCGATCACCATGCTGTGGCCGGTGATCACCTTGACGGCCTTTTCCATGGCGCGGTCCATATCGGTGGCGATCCCTGCAGACATCTCCTCGTCCGGCCATTTGTAAACAGGCAGGATCCGATCATAAGCCTCTGGCCAGGAGGTTTCGATCTTGAGCTTGCCCGCCCGAAAGGCTTCATTCCCGTTGAAGAGCGGGTTGAACCGGGAAGTCATTTCGTGATAGGTCCTGCTTGTGAACGTATCTTTTGTTCGTTTACAACCGCTCCACGCAGCCACAAGCAGCAGGAACAAAAGTGACCGGATCAGGTACTTACTATGAAGGCGGCTGCACATCTCGATGGGATAACTCCGAAGGCGGCAAAGTTATTTTAATGCGCCCGTTTTCAATGTTCGCCCGACCATAGGATCAGGTTTAATAGTTTTATGCGTCATTAGTGTGATTGATACACTAGGCATCTGATCTTTTGGTCTATGGAAAAAAATCTGGAAAAACCCCGCCTCTCCATGGGCGGCATCATCAACCTCAGCATGGGGTTCATGGGCATCCAAATGGGATTTGGCCTTCAGAACGGAAATGCAAGCCGTATCCTGGCCAACTTCGGTGCAGACGTACATGAGCTGAGCTATTTCTGGATCGTCGCCCCGCTGACCGGTCTGATCGTACAGCCGATCATCGGACATATGGGCGACAATACATGGACGCGTCTGGGGAGAAGGAAACCTTACTTTCTGGCCGGTGCCCTTCTGGCCTCACTTGGCCTGATCTTTCTTCCAAACTCCAATGTCATTGCGGGTGAAGGCCTGCAAGCATCTGAATTCATGGGCATCTCTGCCATTCTTTGGATCGGTGTGGCATTTCTCGCGCTCATGGATGCCTCCTTCAATATCTGCATGGAACCCTTTCGTGCCTTGGTGGGCGATGTGCTGCCCCAAAAGCAGGGAACCATTGGATTCAGCGTGCAGACGATCCTCATTGGTATGGGGGCCATTTTGGGCTCCTTCCTTCCGTGGATACTGACCAATTGGTTTGGTGTGGCCAATACAGCCGCTGAAGGCATGGTCGCTCCCAATGTGGTCTGGTCTTTCTATGTAGGGGCCTTTTTGCTGATGGCCACCATTCTCTACACCATCGCAACGGTCCGGGAATACAGCCCGGAAGAGTACAAGCAATTCAGAAAAAGTGAAGGGACGGACGATAAGGAAGTCAAGAAAGGGCTGCTGGCATCCATCGTTCAGGATGCCGGGTCGATGCCTGTACGGATGAGGCGTCTGGGATGGGTGCAGATCTTCTCCTGGTTCGGCCTGTTCACCATGTGGGTCTACACCACCTCTGCAGTGGCCACCCATCACTTTGGTCTGTCTCCAGAAGTCCATTCGGGAAAGAGCTATAACGATGCCGGAGACCTTGTAGGCGTGCTCTTTGGCACCTACAATTTCGTGGCCCTCATTTTTGCCTTTCTCATCACGCCGATCGCACGGATGACGAGCCGAAAATTCGTTCATTTCGCCTCGCTTATCCTCGGAGGCCTGGGGCTGCTGAGCATGTATGTGCTGCCTCAGGAATGGCTGGTGCTGAGCATGGTCGGGGTGGGCATCGCCTGGGCAAGCATTCTCACGGTTCCCTACGCCTTATTGGTCGATGCATTGCCCGCTGAGAAAATGGGCATATACATGGGGATTTTCAACTTCTTCATCGTATTGCCGCAGATCGTGAATGCGCTCATTGGCGGATGGATCGTGCACGATTTCTTCTCGGACTACGCCATTTATTACGTGGCCTTTGGAGGCTTGACCTTCCTGATCGCTGGCCTGCTCACGCTGCGCATCAAAGAGCCCTTGTTTGCAGGGAACAAAAGCTGATCGAATCAAGGGTGTTCTTCCTTGGCCACAGACGAGGATGACCCAAACGCAGTCTTCATCCATTGGTGGATTGCCCGTTACTTAGTGGAACTCTTTGAACAGCTCATGAACAGATCCACCTTGCTTCAGCTTTTGATTTGTGTCCCGCTCATCGCCTTGGGCCAGTGGGCCGATCGCTCCGAAGGAAACAGCCGATCATACCAAGAGGTCCTTTCCTCCTATCGCTGGCTGGACAAACAGTTTCCAAAGGCCCGACTGGACAGTATGGGAATGACGGATGCAGGGCGGCCCCTTCATCTCTTTTTGGTTGGAAGCGATCTGCCTGAACCGGGAAACGCCCCACATGAAGACCAATTGGTGCTTCTGGTGAACAACGGCATACATCCCGGGGAAAGCTGTGGAGTGGATGCCTCATTGCAGTGGGTACGCAAGCAACTCGAAGAGGGTTCCTTGCCCGAAGGAATCGTCCTGGGCGTGATCCCCGTGTACAACGTCGGCGGGATGCTCCAAAGGCGGCCCAACACACGTGCAAATCAGGACGGACCGGTCCTCCAGGGATTCAGGGGCAATTCACGCAACCTCGATCTGAATCGGGATTTTGTGAAAGCAGATGCACAGAACACCAGGAGCTTCTACCGCATCTTTCAGATGCTCGACCCCGACATTTTTATCGATACGCACACCACCAATGGGGCGGATTACCCCTACACCATGACGCTGATCGCCACCCAGCAGGACAAGCTGGCCCGTCCACTGGGCCGATTCATGGCCGAACAGTTCACACCAGCGCTCTATGAAGGAATGGCCAGTCGTCAGCCCATGGTTCCCTATGTCAACGTCTTTGGAAGGACGCCGGACAAAGGCTACGCAGCTTTCCTCGAAACCCCTCGGTACGCAAGCGGGTACACTGCGCTTCACCACTGCATCGGTTACATAACAGAGGCGCATATGCTCAAGACCTATGAAGCGCGCGTTGCGGCCACCATGGATTTTCTCGATGTGCTTTTGCCACTGGCCAGCACGAATGCTGAAGCCATAAAACACGCACGAGAAGCCTCGCGAAAATGGACTGCAGCTCAGGCCTATTTCCCGACTGGCTGGGCCCTGGACAGCAGCAGGAGCTCCACAATGGCCTTCGACAGCTATGCCCACGCGTATTCGCCCAGCACCTTGGGCTCCTATGATCGCCTGAAATATGAGCCCCGACCAAAAAGCCGAACGATCCCCTTTTATGGTCGCTACAGTGCAACCGACAGTGTGAAAACAGCGCAAACTTATCTGATCCCATCGGCCTGGTACGGCGTTTTGGAACGCATGAAGCTGATGGGCATCCAAATGACTTCATTGGAAAAGGACAGCCTCATAGAGGTGGAGAACAGTTATCTCAAAGAGGTCGTATTTGCCAACAGACCTTACGAAGGACGTTTCATGGTGCAGGACTTCAAAGAAGAAAGAAGAACGGGAAAAAGGCTCTTTCAAAAGGGCGATGTGCTGGTGAACACCTCGGGCAATAACGCCCTGTTGCTCTCTGCTCTTTTGGAACCCCGTTCTGTGGATTCCTACCTGCGCTGGGGCTTCTTTCACTCCGTCTTCCAGCAAAAGGAATACTTCTCCACTTATGTGTTCGAAGACACCGCCATGGAACTGCTGGAAAATGACCCTGATCTGAAAGAGGCCTTCGAGATCTGGAAAGAAAGAGAACCTGAAAAAGCCGGAAATCCCTATGAGGTCCTGGGGTTCATCTACAGCCGTTCATCCTATCAGGAAAAGGAATTCCTGCGCTATCCGATCGCACGCATACCTTAAAGCAGTCGGCTGACTTTCTTCAACCAGAGATAGAATGATGATGGAGGTCGGGCTGAGGGCTTCCCAGCGGGTCTTTTGTGTGCCTTGTTCTTGATCGGCTTGTCCGATGCCCAGCGCTTGTTGTTGGGCGAAAGAAGAGAGATGCTGCTTGCGTGAAAGGCGGAATGAATGTGCATGGTGATGATTTTTAGTGGTTTTATAGGTGAGTGATGATCAGAGTCCAAGCGATTTGTTGATCTCGTCGATCAGACCGTGGTGCGGACCCGACATCAGATCGATGTGTAAAGTGTTCTTGACATTCCAGATCACCCAAACACCGATGATCAACAGCATGGTCAGCAAGAAGACCACAACAAGGGTCTGAACACTGAAGGAGAACTTATTGATGGCCTCCTCGACAGGATCGCTGATGCCTTCCTTGTGGGAGAGGACCGGGTCCAAATCATTCACCCGAGCAATCCTCTGCAACGGCGTGCGATGAGGATCTTTACTCGTAAAGGAAACGGTGCTGCCGTTTCCATTCTGTGAGTTGATTTTGACTTGCGTTTCCATGATCTGTCTGCTCGTTGTTTTTTGATTACAGAGCAAAACTGCACGAAGCGCCTACCGCTCAAAACCCACTTAGAGAATTGGGCAGGTCCGTTCAAGAATTCGGTCGAAGTCTTTAGAATTCGGGGAAGCTAAAATGTGCGGATCAGCGGAATATCGCTCCTGGAGCGGGAAAAGTCGGGCTGTCAGGGCTGGCTCAAGGCATGCAAAAACTGCATGAGCGATTGCTTCTCCTGAGGGCTCAGACCGAGGGGTCGGATCTTTGGATGATGTGGCGCATCAGGGTCTCCTCCGCGATCGTAGTGATCGATCACGGCCTCAAGATCCGCATAGCGGCCGTCGTGGAAATAGGGCGCACTCTGGGCTATATCCCGGAGCGAAGGGACTTTGAATCGCCCGTAGTCAGAAGGAATGCCAGTGGATCGATAGCGCCCTTCTGCTGTGCCGTTCGTATCGCTTCCATTGCGTTCCAGGGCATAATTGGTGAAGTTGAAGCCCGAATGACAACTGCCGCAACCCAGACGCTCACTGTTGAACAATTCCAAGCCGCGTCTTGCCGCTGCCGACATGGCGGTAGGCTCTCCGTTGATGAAGCGGTCGTAGTCCGAATGACCTGCGATCAGGCTTCGCTCGAATTGGGCGATCGCCCGAGTGATCACAAATGGATCAAGGTCTCTTGCGTAGGCCTCCTGACTCATCCGCCTGTAGACTGGGTCGCTCCCCAGCTCTTCAGACAAAGCCACGATGTTGTGGGCAAATTCATTCTCCTCCTGAATCGGTACAAGCACCTGCATTTCCAATGTGGGTACGGAAGCGCCTCTCAGGTAATACGGATGATATGCCACATTCCACAGACTGGGTGCATTGCTTGTTCCGGGCCGGCCAAAAGCGCCCGGGCTATTGGCCCGCTGATCGGCAAACCCATGTTCGGGAAGGTGACAGGAAGCGCAGCTGACCGAGCCGTCTTTGGACAATGCGCGCTCGAAGAAGAGTTTTTCACCCAATTGCCTGCGTGCCTCAGAGGGCAAATTGTCTTCGGGATGAGGGACCGAAGGGAAATGAACCGGAACATGCTTGTGCGCACTCGCTTCAAAAAGAACATGAGTGCCTTCCTTTTGGCAAGCCATTACAGCTATTGCCAATATCAGTGACCAACCGCGGAAAGGACTTCTATTCAAAAGGATTGCTGTAGGTGTGCTCAGTAGGGAGGTCGAGGTCGGTCAGTGTATTCAAAAAAGCTACAAGGTCCTGCTTGTCTTGTGGAGAAAGTAAGAGTCCGGCAGGAAGGGTCATGGCCAATGCCGGGTCCAGCGTAGGGCTATTCTGCACCTGATCATTGTAGTGCTCCACCACTTCATCCAATGTCTCGAACCGACCATCGTGCATATAGGGTGCTGTCAATGCCACATTTCTCAGGCTGGGCACCTTCATTTTTCCGAAGTCTTGTGGATCCTGTGTCACCGTGCCTCGACCTGGGTCCGCAGAAGAAGAAGCGGTTGCATTCAGGCCGTTGTTCATATAAAGATCATTCTCAAAATTCAGATTAGAATGGCAATGTGCACAGTCCGCTCCAGATTGATCAGGGAAAAAAGGGTTGTACTCCTGAAAGAAAAGTGCGCGGCCTCTTTCTTCTGAATCGGAAAGAATTTCTTCTCCTCTCAAATACGCGTCGTACCGGCTGTTCACCGATACGATGGAAAGCATGAATGCCTCTAGTGCCAGACTCATACGCTCTGCTGTTATCTGACCACTTCCAAAGGCGCGAATGAATTGATCCGTATAAGTCGTGAGTGCGGAGAGCTTATCTACGACATTATCGAGATCTTCTGCCAACTCCAAGCTGTCTTGGATGGGCATAAGGCTCTGATCCCGAAGTTTTTCTGCCCGACCGTCCCAGAAATACCCATTGTCGTTCCAGGCCATATTGAACACGGCCATGGATTGGCGATGGCCAGCTAGACCGTGGATGCCCACAGAGAATCGAGACGTGTCTGAAAACGCATGTTCCTGTCTGTGGCAGGATGCACAGGACATGCTGTTGTCCAGGCTAAGTTTTTTCTCGTGGAAAAGCATGCGGCCCAGCCTCACCTTTTGCACGGTCAATGGATTATCTGAAGGCAACTTGGGATCCGGCAAGGATCCTTTTTCCAACAAATAGGGGGTCTGATCCCACTGGGCAGAGGAGGTGTTGGTCTCCTTTACACAAGAGAGGCTGAGGAGCATAAGCCCCAACAGAACTCCGATACTAAACCCGCTGGATCGCACTATCGACAAATGAGTTTACGCGTCAGGGAACGCCCTTTCGCATCCGAACATCCGAGGATGTAGAGCCCATTCCCAGGAAGTTCCAAGTTCAGCCCTTTCGACCCTCCATGGTGATCTCCCTGCGCAACAACATCACCCAATGCATTCAAAACCCTCCAATGCATCGGCTTTTCTGTCGCGATCGTGATCCTTCCACTAGTAGGATTGGGGAAAACCTCTACAGATATGGGTTCTTCTGTTTCAAACTGCGAAAGAACAGAACCATTTCCCTCGTGCGAAGTGAAGACCTTGAGTGCAAAATTGTCAAGCAGATCGACAGCTTCTCCTGATGTGCCGTGACGGATCAGACCGGAGTTGACATCCACGCCATCAAGTGCCTTGGCATAGTCTGCCGTGAGTGAAACAACCAGGTCCGACCCCTGCGACAAACCTGTGGTAGTGATTTGTTGGATCTTGTAATTGTTGTCACCAAGCGCGTGGACCTCATATACCTGATCCAAAGCACTCCCAGCTTTTCCTTCCATGCACACAAAACGATAGCCGGCCTGCCAACCCCAGTGCATCGACGGGTTTTTGGGTGCGAGCGGATGCGTCATGGCGTAAGAAGCAGGATCGAGGTGATTCGCCGCTTGTTCTACCCCTATGCCAAATCGGATCGCCTCAAGTGTACCAATGGAAAAAGACCCGAGGGATTCGTCAAAGGGAACATTCGCATCCACCAGGAACCATGTGTTTGGTACCGGTGTGATCTGACCACCATCATGCACCAATTCGATCTGCGATATGTAGAATTGCAAGCGTTCAGTTCGAAAATCGTTGCCCAGATCATTCTGCGCCGTGACGCTTGAACCAAAAGCAGTGCCGCCGAGTTGATGGTCTATCGAAAATCGTATAGATTGTTGCGACCAAGCCGTAAGGACGGAAAGCATCCATAAGGTGAACAGAGTTTGTTTCATGATAATTAAGGATTCTTACCGAATTTAGAATTTGTGAACAAGCCAAAAATGCTTAATTATCAATTGAGCGGGAGCGCTGATCATCGTTCCCTCTCAATGAGCGTATACCGCTGGGTTTTCCTCTTTTCATGTGCCATGTTGTGGTCGTGTTCCGAAGAAGACGAACTATGCAATTGCGTGGTTCCTCAGCCCAGCGTGGCGCAAGTCACCACGATCGACATGAGCGATCCTGATGAATACCAGCTCGTTCCATATCCCTCGCATTACGGACAGGCACAGAACACAGACAATGTGCCGGCCAACAATCCGATCACCAACGAAGGGGCCAGCCTGGGTCGGGTACTCTTTTACGATACCGAGCTCAGTCAGAACCGAACCATCTCCTGTGCATCCTGTCATGTGCAGTCTTTGGGATTCACAGATTCAGCGCAATTTTCGACCGGCTATCTGGGCGGAAAAACAGCTTTCCATTCCATGCGTCTGGGGAATGGGCGGTTCTATGCACCCGGACTTCAATTCTGGGACCGTCGCTCGATCTCTTTAGAGGACCAAAGCACGCAACCCATTCAGGACCACATTGAAATGGGATTCGACAGCGCAAACGGTGGTATCGATGCCCTCATCCAGCGATTGGATGGATTGCTTTATTACCGGGAGTTGTTTGAATGGGTCTTTGGAGACGCTGCAATCACCGAGGATCGCATCCAAAAAGCCTTGGGTCAGTTCGTCCGCTCCATGGTCTCCTACGACTCCCGTTTCGACCAGGGCTATGCACAAACCTTCGACCCGAGCATTCCCGGTGTCGGGCTTCTGGCAGATTTCCCCAACTTCTCAGAAGATGAAAACGAGGGCAAACGCATCTTCATGACGCCTGCCCGATTGGGCGGAGCCGGATGCAACGACTGCCATCAGGCGCCTGCATTCACTTTGGATGGTCCGGTACTCAGCAATGGGCTCATTCCCGGCGAAACACGCATATTCAAAGCGCCCTCACTAAAGAATATCGGCCTGACAGGACCATTCATGCATGGAGGTCAATTGCCTGACCTTCTATCGGTCATTGAGCACTACGACAGTGGGGTAAAGGGCGGCCCTGCCCTTGATCCCCTGCTGCGGGACCCGGCAAACCATCAACCCCTGCAACTGAATCTCACTGACCGCGAAAAATTTGTTCTGCTCAGCTTCCTGCTCACCTTGGACGATCCCACGCTTACTACGGACCAAAAGTTCTCGGATCCGTTCAGAAGGTGATCCTTTGGGTTTGTTGGCATCCCTGTACTTTTAATGGATTCTTTTTAGAACATAAAAAGTAGTTGATGAAATCTCTTTGCATTGTTTTCGCATTGATTGTTGTCTATCCATCTGCGGTATTTGGTCATGAGGCAGAAGTACAAACTTCCTCCTGCGCGGCACTGACCGCACCCTACCATACCAACTTCGAAGGCATCCCTCTGGGCCCGGGCAACCTCAACCTGGCCGGCGGATGGAACAACTGCTGGACCTTCCGATCCAACTCCGCCAACCCGCCCCGATGGGAATCCGAAAACTCCACCGGTGCCAATGAGAACAGCCTGAACACAGGCCCCTTCTTCGATGGAACCTATCCCACCTCCGCTGGCGGTACCTATATGTTCCTGGAAAGCGGCTATGGCGACGCCAACACCAGTGCAGAACTCGTCTCTCCCGCTATCGACATCAGCCCTCTGGCCACCGCAGAACTTCGGTTCAAATACCACATGTACGGCTCCAACATCAACAAACTGGTCATCATCGCTGAAGAAACCTCCTCCGGCCTGCAAACACGACTCGACAGCCTGATGGGACAGCAACAGACCGCCGGATCCGACAGCTTCCTGCTGCGCACCACCAGCCTGCAAAGCCTCAGTGGAAATACCTACCGCTTCATCTTCCAAGCCTTCAAGGGAAGCAGCTTCCGTGGGGACATCTCCATCGATGAGGTGCGTGTGGATGACTGTCCCGCTCCCTTCAACATCTTCGCCTACGCTGGTTCCAACTTCCTATCCTTTAGATGGACCGGACAGGGCGCTGCCTATCAGAACTATGTGATCGGACCTGCAGGAACCACGCCCGCCAATGGAACCGTTCAGACCACACAGAACGATACGGTCAGCATCTATGGGATCAACTACAACACCGTCTACTCCTTCTGGGTGAGAGACAGCTGTGGACCTTCCAGCAAAAGTGCCTGGACCGGACCCTTCAATATCCGAAGCGCCTCCTGCGCGGCACTGACCGCACCCTACCATACCAACTTCGAAGGCATCCCTCT
>JAYOTP010000026.1:29001-32153 GCA_038150465.1 Flavobacteriia bacterium
CCTTCAAGGGAAGCAGCTTCCGTGGGGACATCTCCATCGATGAGGTGCGTGTGGAGGCTTCTTGCTTGGGAATATCTGCAGATAATTCCGTTGTGTGTATTGGCGATTCCATTCAATTGAGGGCACATGTAGGCTCTGCGAGCGGCAGCTTGCTTTGGTCCACTGGGGATACCGCCCGAACGATCTGGGTCAGCCCACAGCAGGCGACCACTTTCTACTGCACCTTGATCAGCGGAAGCACCCAATGTTCCGACTCGCTTCGATTGGATGTATTGCGTGGAACAGGAATCGATTCTGTAGGCGTACATGACGCAAACAAAGGTCTGCTCATCGCATATTTCGATGCATCCGATCAGTTCGCTCATAAACTCGAATACAAACTGGAAGGATCGAACACATGGCGAACAAAGAACTTGAGTCAGGGTGCCATTCGATCGGGTAGCCAGCGATTCAACATAACCCCTTGGTTCAATTCTCTTTTGGAGGTGCGAATGAGCAGCCTGATCAATGGGGTCTGGGAAGAAGGCTGTTCTCAAAGTATCCAAAGTCCCTGTAAGGGAATGACGGTGGCCATCGTACGACAGAAAGCACCCTTTTGCCCCGAGGACTCTGCACTGCTCCGTGCAGGCATATCCGGTGGGCTGGGGAACAAGAGCTACCTCTGGAGCAATGGGGCAACGACCAAACGCACCTATGCGCAGCAGACCCAATCCCTCTGGGTGACTGTGACCGATGCCGCTGGATGCGCCGTCACAGATACCTTCACGGTTCCTTCATTGGGCAGCGGAATCGCTCCGAGCAATTTGCAAGTGAATACAGCTGCTGGGGTCATCCAGGCACAGTGGACGCCCTCTGTATTCAGCAGCGGACAAAGCCTCATTGGCTATCGCTTGGCCTACAGACTGCGCAATACCCAGCTGTGGAGCAAGACGCCACTGATCAGTGACACGACATACGCTGCAAATTGGAGCGGCAGCGGCAATCCGTCGGGCAACTACGAATTTGCTGTCTTCGCTCGTTTCCTATCGAACGGAACACCTCAAAACTCTGGCTACAGCTGCAAGGTGGTCAAGGGATATACGGCTTCAACGTCTAAATCTTCAACTGGGAATGGCACTTCTTCCGATGCTGCAGATGGGCATTCGGGCATCCGCATCTATCCCAATCCGACCAACGACCTTGTTCACCTGCATTCCCCTGCTGCCAGCGAATGGATCCTCTGCGATCTGCAAGGGAATGTACTCTGGCAGGACTCTTCATTGAAGAATGAAGCCCTTATCGATCTTTCTGTATACGCAGCAGGAGTGTATATCCTGCATGTGAAAAACTCCAGCGGGACATACTCAAAGCGGGTCATTAAAAACTGATCCATCGTCTGGAATACCTTTTCAATGGCAGACTCCAAGATCAAATTGAAATCCTATTTAAGTACGGCTGCTGGAATTGCGGCATCGGGATCCATACATGCCCAGACATATGTCGATATCGAACCTGATCTGGTGCTCAATACATGGTCCGCATTTGGTTCAGAAGCCTTATTGGACATGGATCAAGATGGCTTGGCCGACATCAAGATCTCAGGGTACGAACTAAGATCGTCCTACACGACTTCTTTCGGTTACACCACCTGGACATCTACTTCGTGTGGCGGCTCTACATCCAATTACATTGTCATAACGCATGTTTACAAGAAAGAAACATTCGAATGGACCCTGATCGGACTCCACAGCGGAGCACGGGTGGCTCGCTTCAGTGATGGCAATGCCGAAGCTTTTAATGCGGGTGAGACCATAGGGCCCTTTGCTGCGCCTGAGTTCGCTCCTTCTGCGAATCTCTATTATGACTACGCTTTCAATCAATACTCGTATCGGAACCAAGGGTACTTCAATGGCAACGAGCTCATGGCCGGTATCGAGATAAAGAAAGGCGGGATTCCTTATTATGGATGGGTCCGTATGAGCTTGAATGACAAGGATGAACTTGTACTGCACGATCATGCCTTAGGAAGAGAATTTCTGAGCTTGACCGCTGGCGATACCAATGCTGTGGGCTTCGTTTCGCAAGGTGAACTGAATAAGGGCTCCTTACAATGCTGGTGGAACGATCATATTTTGACCGTACGTAGTTCCGAACCAATGGAAGCTTGCGCTATCAAAGTCTTTGATGCACTGGGAAAAGAAGTGGCCAAAGACATCTTCACCCACGGCAAGGAATGGACCCTGAACACACTTGGTTGGAAACCGGGCTCCTATACGGCATGGATTCAGCAGCAACAGGGCAAGGCGCGTAGAGTCAGGTTTCTGATTCGCTGACCCTTTTGGCATTCGCTTGACTCTCAATGATCACAGCGGCAAGGAGGATCTGTTGCCGTTCATGATGCTTAATGCGAGTCTCCCAGCTTCAGGAAGACTGTACCCCTGCTGCCATTAATGCCCAGAACCAAATGGTTCATCTCTTCAATTGGTCCTCAATATCCCTTAAGTGTAAACTCAGTGCATATGTCGAGATCTGAATCTCCCAGATCAAAAGGCTCAGTGAAAGGATCAAGAGCAGCAAGGCAATTCCAAAGACCCATGTAGCCAGAACCACATAATGAACATAGACCAGGAACATGGTAAATACACAGAGCAATAGGCTCGTTATCCCGAGTATCTGCATGGCCCGAGTCAAACCCAGCCTCTTTTTCAGATTCTTGATCTGCTCGATCAATAGATCATCCTGCTTATCCAAATACTTGTCGTGCAGATTCCTTACCACTGCGGCATAAGCCAAAAAGCGATTGGTATAGGCCAGCATGATCAGCGAAATGGCCGAAAACAGAAGAGCGGGGGTTGTTAGTGTCAGTGCTTCCACGTGTGATCCTGATTTCTGATGGGTTCAAAATTATGCGCTGCTCGTTTCGCATTCAGTCCTTTTCATGCGCCTGACAAAAGACTGTTCGATGGCGAAAAACTGTCTGAGATCGTATCCGTAACCATTTGATAAGCAGAAACCTCCTGCAGATCTAGGTCGATCCGTTCAGCTGAGCAGCACCATTCGGTGTTCTGATGTTTTCAGCCCTGGGGAGGATATCTCTCGTTAGGAAGAAACGTCCTGCCGACGCAAACGCTTTCGAAGAAGCCGGGCAAAGAGCGCATGCAAGGGCAGGATCA
>JAYOTP010000027.1:0-24196 GCA_038150465.1 Flavobacteriia bacterium
GTATCCGGTCACCGAAAAGCAAAAGATCGAATAGTAAAAAAATGCAAATGAAAAATTTAATTTTATTTAAAGCGGCCCTTATGGTGGGCACAATGGCTCAAGCGCAGTACCACGAGGCCAAGCTCGATATCGGCGGAGCGGGTATCGGTAGTTTCGGTGCGCTTTATGAGTACGGAATCAATGACGATATGGGTATCAACACCCGGATCGCCTACTTCTCCGCAGATAATAACATTGTCTATAACACATTGACCTTCACAGCGGATTTTCGTTACTATTTCGATGCCTACGAAGGTGGAGACGGATGGTTCGGGACGGCTTATCTGAAGTACAGAAGCTTGTTGGCTTCGGAATATTGGCCGACTTACGATGCCAACAACAATTTAGTACGGGAAGATTATACCTCAGGAGGGATAGCACTCGGTGTGACCACAGGAAGGAAATGGATCCTCAACGACCACATCGTACTGGAAAGTTATGCAGGTATTGGGCGTTATCTCGTCAATTTTGGTGGCGAAGTACCCGAAAACTATGATAACTCTGGCCCGCTTACTGTCGAAGATGGAGCACTTGACTTCCCAACGGATATTCGCCTTGGCTTTATTGTGGGATACAGATTCTAAAAAGCCTGCCTCCGATCATTGAGCCCGCAGTAGTGCGGGCTTTTTTATTTACACCTTCAGGCAGTGGTCTCCTCATCGGAGAGGCCCTGGAAGTATGAATTGAACAGATCGTTGAAGGTGAGCCCCGTCACCAATTTGTCCCGATTGAGTTTGGCGTGTTCCGAAAGCGCCCAAAGGATCATTTCCAAAACGAAAAGCTCATCGGATCGCTCCACCTTCTGCCCCTGAACAAAACGCAGCGCCGGCGCACAGCTTTCAAGGGCAGTAGCGTGCTCAGCATCGGTCATATCGTATTCCAGTTCCAAGGTCTTCCCTTCTCCAAACCAATTGAGCAAGCCTTGATAGGGACTGGCCTCGTCTGAGGCCTTCAATTTGTCCAAGGGTGGGAAATAGCGCGGATGCATGGCCTTGACCGCCTCTCCGATCAGCCTTTCGGCCACCGCCATACTCCCCTGCTGCTCGCCTTCATAGACCAGCTCCACCTTTCCTGTGATGCTGGGCACCACCCCCATAAAATCCATCAGGCGTACCGTGGTTTTGCTTTCCCCGTTCTTTCGGGCGCGCCGTTCCGCCGTACTCATCAGGTTTTCCAAAGCAGTTACACTGAGTCGTGCACTGACTCCGCTCTTGGCATCAATGAATTCGCTCTCCCGTGCCTGAAAGACGATCTGTTCCACCAGCTCCCGCGCCCATTCGGGTAAATGGATGGCCTCTTTTTGGAAGTCTGTCAGGCTGGCCTCCTGTGCTGTGATCTGCATGGCTGTTTCCAGGTCTTCCGGATAGTGGGTCAGTATCTGACTCCCGATACGGTCCTTGAGCGGCGTGACGATGGAACCTCGGTTGGTGTAATCTTCCGGGTTGGCCGTGAAGACGAATTGCAGATCCAGCGGCAGCCGCAATTTGAAACCCCGAATTTGGATATCGCCCTCCTCAAGGATGTTGAACAAGGCCACCTGGATCCGGGGCTGCAGGTCCGGCAGCTCATTGATCACAAAAATGCACCGATGGGCCCTGGGCACCATGCCAAAGTGAATGGAGCGTTCGTCGGCATAACTCAGGCCCAGATTGGCGGCTTTCAGCGGATCCACATCGCCGATCAGATCGGCCACACTCACATCCGGAGTGGCCAGTTTTTCCATGAACCGCTCTGAACGATGCATCCAGCCCACCGGTGTGGACGGACCGAGTTCTTCGATCCGCTCACGGGCCTGACGGGAGATCGGTGCCATGGGATCTTCGTTCAGTTCAGAATCCAACAAGACCGGTGTGTATTCATCGAGCAGCGAGGTCATCAGACGGGCAAGCCTCGTTTTCGCCTGACCGCGAAGTCCCAACAGATTGATGTGGTGGCCAGAGAGAATGGCCCGCTCGAGGTCGGGGATGACCGAGTGTTCGTAGCCGTGTATCCCTTTGAACACCGCTTCCCCTTTCTCCCAACTCAAAAGAAGGTTCTCCCGCATTTCCTGCTGTATGCTCCGGGGGCGATAACCGCTGGCTTCCAATTCGCCCAAAGTCTTGATCGTTTGCATGCGCTCTATTTCCATTTCTTCTTTCTGTTTCTCTCGTAGTCCTCAAAAACAAGCTCACCCAGATCTTTGAGCCCTGTGTAGAAGGCCTTTCCATTATTTGCCCGAGTGAAATCCGATACGAATTCCTGCAGCCAGGGATCGCGTGCGATCATGAAAGTGGTGACCGGAATGCCTTCTTTTCTCAAGGCCGCCGCCCGGTTCAGACACTTGCCAACGATGTAGTCGTCCAGACCTGCACTGTTCTTATAATAAGAGCCATCTGCTTCCTTCAAACAACTCGGTTTGCCGTCGGTGATCATGAAGATCTGTTTGTTGCCGCTCTTTTTCTTGCGCAGCATCTCAGAAGCCAGATCGAGTCCGGCCACGGTGTTGGTGTGAAACGGCCCCACCTGCAAATACGGAAGGTCCTTGAGTTCGATGGGCCATGCATCATTGCCAAACGCCAGGATCTCCAGGCTGTCTTTCGGATATCGGGTGCGTATGAGTTCTGCAAGGGCCAGTGCGACGCGCTTGGCCGGTGTGATCCGGTCCTCGCCGTAGAGGATCATGGAATGACTCAGATCGATCATCAACACGGTCGCCATCTGGCTTTTGTGCACCTGTTCCCGCACCTCGAGGTCCTCCTCCTTCAATGGCCCTCCGCCCTGCAAGGCCTGCCTGATCTGTGCATTCTTGATGGACGCCGTCATGTCCACATCGCTTACATCATCGCCGAACTGATAGGCCCGCGTATGTTCGTTGGGCTCATCGCCTCTGCCTGCGTGCTTGGAACGGTGGTCGCCGGAACCGGCTTTCCTGAGCTGTCCGAACACCTGTTCGAGGGCCCGGTGGCGGATGAGCTGCTCCATTTTGGAAGACAGACCGAGCGCGGGACCGCCGGGCTGCACGCTTTCCCTCAAAAAGCCTTTTTCCTTCAGCTCCTGTACAAAGTCGTCAATGCCGTAGTTCTCGTCGGTCAGGGAATATTCCTTGTCCAGCTGCCGCAGCCAATCCAGCGCCTCGTCCACATCGCCTGAGGTATGGAGCAAAAGCTCACGAAAGAGGTCGAGCAGCCGTTCAAAAGGAGTCTTCTCTTTTTCGCTGAAAGTGGAAAAGACAATGCCGGAATGTATGCTGCGCTCCATTGAACAAAAAACGTCCAAAAGAATGGAAGGGTTCATGGTCGGGAAGTCCGAGCGCCACGGTTCTACATATTTGCGCTAATTTGTTTGTCCGATTCGTCGGACAGGACACGAGCAAACGCATTTGGAACAGAAAAAAAGAAATAAGATCTCTGTGCTCTTCATCGATGATGAGCCCCATAACCGAAATTCCTTCAAGGCGGGCTTCCGCAGGAACTTTCACATCACACTGGCCGCATCCGGTGAGGAGGGCCTTGAATTGTTCCAAAAGTTCCGTCCTGAGGTGGTCATCAGCGATCAGCGCATGCCGGGTTTAGAGGGTGTGGATGTGCTCAGACAGATCAAAACAATGGATCCGCATCCCTGCCGCATCCTGCTCACAGGCTTCTCCAGGATCGATTCTGTGCAGGAGGCCATACAGAAAGGCATCATCGATCTCTACTTGCAGAAGCCGTGGGACAGCCAAAAATTGATCGAAGCCATCGTCGCAGGTGCAGAATTGAACAACGATCGTGTTGCCGGTCGGATCAAGGATCTTGTACAGCCAGATGAAGAAGTCCTGAACGAGGACAAGGTGCCCTCCATCCAACAGCCCTTTTGAAAATGCCCCAAGGCACAGCAGGAACCCGTATCCTGGACAAGGACAGCAAGGCGATCCTGAGCGGATACCGCTCCCTGATGCGCGTTCTCATCGCCAAGAGCAGCAAAGAGGAACTATCCATTGTGCGGAAGGCCTTGGAAGTCAGCATGGATGCGCACGATAAAATGCGCAGGAAGTCTGGCGAGCCCTATATTCTACATCCCATAGAAGTGGCGCGGATCGTCGTCGAGGAGATCGGCCTGGGAGCGCTTTCGGCCACTGCGGCGCTTTTGCACGATGTGGTGGAAGATTCGAGCTACACCCTCGAAGATGTGGACCGGCTCTTCGGAGAAAAGATCGCACGGATCGTGGACGGTCTGACCAAGATCTCCGATGTATTCGACCCCGACTCTTCCCAGCAGGCAGAGAATTTTCGCAAAATGATCCTGACCCTTGGTGAGGATGTGCGCGTGATCTTCATCAAGCTGGCCGACCGTCTGCACAATATGCGCACACTGGAGAGCATGCCGGCGCACAAACAGGTGAAGATCGCTTCGGAAACACTGTTCATCTACGCGCCCATAGCGCACCGTCTGGGGCTGTACAATCTCAAATCCGAGATGGAAGACCTCTCCTTGAAATACACGGAGCCGGAGGTCTATCGCGACATTGCCATGAAGATGAAGGCCATCCGAAAAGACGAGATACGGATGCTCAAACACTTCATCTCGCCCATCAAAGCCAGCCTCAAAAAGGAAGGCATGGACTTCACGATCAAAGAACGGACAAAGAGCATCTTCAGCATCCGAAAGAAGATGATCAACCAGGGTGTGAGCTTCGATGAGGTATTCGACAAATTCGCCATTCGCATCATCATCGATGTGCCATCTGAGGAGGACGAAAAAGCCAGCTGCTGGAAGGCCTATGCGGCGGTCACCGACTTCTACCGACCCAATCCGGACCGATTGCGGGACTGGATCTCATCGCCCAAATCCAACGGCTATGAAAGTCTGCACATCACAGTCATGGGACCCAATGGACATTGGGTGGAGGTGCAGGTACGGACCCTTCGCATGGACGAAGAAGCCGAAAAAGGCCTGGCGAGTCATTGGAAGTACAAGGAAGATGAAGTGGTCAGCAGCAAGATCGACGGCTGGCTGAGCAAGGTTCGGGAAGTTCTGGAGAATCCGGAGCTCAACGCCATGGAATTCGTGGATGATTTCAAGCTCAACCTCTTCGCCGAGGAGATCTTTGTCTTTACACCAACAGGTGAATTGAAGACCCTGCCCAAAGGCTCCTGCCCCATCGATTTTGCCTTTGAGATCCACACCGATGTGGGTCTGAGCACTCTTGGCGCAAAAGTGAATGGAAAACTGGTGCCACTCAATTACAAGATCAAGAGCGGAGATCAGGTGGAAATATTGACCTCGGCCAAACTCAAGCCGAAGGAGGAATGGCTCAACTATGTGGCCACGAGTAAGGCCCGCTCCAAGATCCGTTCGAATCTGCGCGAGGAACGGATGATCGTGGCCGAGCGGGGAAAAGAGATCGTGCTCCGAAAATTGCGCGCACTGAAAGTCAAGGTGAACCCTCAGGTGGAACAAGAGCTCTACCACTTCCTGAAGCTGCGGGACAGCCAGGAAATGTACTATCAGGCCGGACTGGGCCTGCTCGATAATCAGGAACTGAAAAATTTTGCCCGCGAACGGAACAGCGTGCTCTACCAATATTTTGGCAGGGGACGGATCCGCAAGGAGACGCCAGAGAAAAAGACATCGGAATCTTCAAAAGCCGCGCCTTCGCCCAAAGTGCTTGTATTTGGTGAGGAGGAACAGGAACTCGACCACAAGCTGTCGCCCTGTTGCCATCCGATCGAAGGAGACCATGTCTTTGGCCTGGTCACTTCCACTGATGGGATCAAAGTGCACAGAAAGGATTGCCCCAATGCCATTGCCATCCAATCGCGCATTGCCCATCGGGTGATGAAAGCCCGCTGGATCTCCAAGGAAGTGCAGGAGTTCGTGGCCGTGGTTCGCCTGAAGGGAATGGACACCAAGGGGCTGATCAACCGCATCACCCAGATCATCTCCAACGACCTGAATGTCAATATCCGATCGCTTGAACTGAGCAGTGAGGGCGAAATGTTCGATGGCTCTGTAACCCTCTTGGTGCGCAATAAAATGCACCTGCAGCACGTCATGGAAAAACTCCAAAAAGTGGAAGGCATCGAAGAAGTGGATCGGTCCATTCAGAAGTCCAAGCCATAGGGTAATTTTACCCTTTGCATCAACGCGTGAATCAGCAAGAATTCGAAACGGTCAAAGAGGTGTTCACACGCTACCTTCAGGAGAATGGTCAGCGCAAGACTTCAGAACGCTACGCCATACTGCAGGAGATCTACGAGAACGAAGAGCACTTCGATGTGGAATCGCTCTACCTCACCATGAAGAACAAGAACTACCGGGTGAGCCGCGCCACGCTCTACAACACCATTGAATTGCTGATGGATTGCAAACTCGTGAGAAAGCATCAGTTCGGGTCGAACCAGGCGATCTATGAGAAATCATATTTCAACCGACAGCACGACCACATCATCCTGACCGACTCAGGCGAAGTGATCGAATTCTGTGACCCGAGAATTCAGCAGATCAAGGACAGTTTGGAGGACATTTTTGGATTGACCATCTCCGGCCACTCCCTGTACATTTACGCTGAGAAAGACCCAACCGGAACATCTAAAGAAGACAAGCAGTGAACAATGTGGATATTCTCCTCGGACTCCAGTGGGGAGATGAGGGAAAGGGAAAGATCGTCGATGTGCTGACCCGGCAGTACGACCTCATTGCGCGTTTCCAAGGCGGACCGAATGCAGGGCACACTCTGGAATTTGAAGGGCACAAGCACGTGCTGCACACCATTCCCTCAGGGATCTTCCATTCAGAGGCCATGAATGTCGTGGGCAATGGCGTGGTGATCGATCCGGTGATCTTTTGCCGGGAGATCGAGGAACTCAAGAAGATCGAACCGGCCTGCGTGGACCGTTTGGTCATCAGCCGAAAGGCGCATCTGATCCTGCCCACACATCGGCTCTTGGACGCTGCATCGGAACAGGCCAAGGGAAAGAACAAGATCGGCTCCACACTGAAGGGCATCGGACCCACCTATATGGACAAGACGGGACGGAACGGTCTTCGCGTGGGAGACATTGAAATGGATGATTTCAATGATCGGTACAATCAGCTCAAAGAGAAACACCAACGGATACTCGCATCTTTTGGAGCAGATGAAGTTTCTAAGGAAATGGAATCCGGATGGATGAAGGCCATTGAGCAAATGCGCGGAATGCAGCTGTTGGACAGCGAGGAATTCGTTCATTCCGCCTTGGAGAACGATCAGAAGATATTGGCCGAAGGTGCCCAGGGTGCCCTGCTCGATATTGATTTTGGAACCTATCCCTTCGTGACCTCGAGCACAACCACGGCAGCCGGAGCCTGCACGGGTCTCGGTATCGCTCCCAACCGGATCGGCAAGGTATTCGGCATATTCAAGGCCTATTGCACCCGTGTGGGCAGCGGACCCTTCCCTTCCGAACTGCTCGATGAAACTGGAGAGATGCTCCGGGAAGCGGGCAGGGAGTTCGGCTCAACAACTGGAAGACCCAGACGCTGTGGCTGGCTCGATCTTCCGGCTCTGCGCTACGCCATCAAGATCAATGGGGTGACCGAACTGATCATGATGAAGGCCGATGTGCTCGACACCCTCGATCAGATCGGTGTGTGCACCGCCTACACCTACAAGGGGAAGAAGGTTTCGCATCTGCCCTACCGCGTGGAAGAGGATTGGGTTCAGCCGATCTACGAAATGTTGCCAGGCTGGAAGACAGAACTGACAGGAATGACCGAAAAAGAAGCCCTCCCAGCTGCCTTGACCGACTACATCAAATTCATTGAAGAATTTGTAGGCATTCCTGTGTCCATGGTCTCTGTCGGGCCTGACCGTACCCAGACCATTCGCCTTTGATCCAGGCGGTCACAGCTCGGAACCGAAGCGCTCTGCTCGCACTGGGCCTGCTCCTCTTCTCAGGCCTGTCCGCACAAGAAAAGGCCGACCGCATCCGGATCCGGCAAGCCGATGAAGGCTATTACAAAAAGGGAGGTGAACGGATCAACCGATTGATCGGATCGGTCATCTTTGAGCATGAGGGAGCGCTCCTTCACTGCGATTCTGCCTGGCTTTATGCCGATCAGAATCTACTGGAGGCCTTTGAGAACGTCCACGTGATCCAGGACGACACCATTCACCTGTATTCCGATTATCTGCGCTACAATGGCAACACCCGGCTGGCCGAGGCCGACCGAAATGTGACCCTGCGCGATCCGAGCATGACCCTGACCACGGATCATCTCGACTTCGATCGAAATACCCAGACAGCGGACTACCGTACAGGCGGGGTCATTGTGGACGAAGAAAACACCCTGCGCAGTCTGAAAGGCATTTACTTCAGCCGAAGCCGGACCTTTCACTTCAGTACGGATGTGGAACTGACCAATCAGCGCTACGAGATGTTCTCGGACACCCTCCGGTACCACTCCTCCACTAAGGTGGCCAGATTCCTCGGGCCTTCGCGCATCCTATCGGACAGCAGTCGGATCTACTGCGAGAACGGCTTCTACGATACCCGATCGGACATTGCTCAGTTCAAACAGAATGCAGAACTCTGGGACGGCCCTCAGCGCCTCAAAGGAGACAGCCTTTTTTACGACCGCAATCAGGGCCTGGGAAAGGCCTTTGGTCAGGTCTCCCTGCTCGATACGGTGGAGAATTCACTGATCACCGGGCAGCGGGGCGATTACCAGGAATTCCCTGAGATGGCAGCCGTGGGCGGAGAACCCTTGTACAGCTTGTTCGAATCCGGAGACAGCCTGCACATCCATGGAGACAGCATTTTCTATCTGGGTGACAGTCTGGGCCACGGCTTGTTGAAGATCTTCCACCGGGTGCGTATTTTCAGGGAAGACATGCAAGGAGTATGTGATTCACTGACCTACAGCAGCATCGACTCCACCTTCCGGCTCTATGACGCCCCTGCCTTATGGTCCGGGAAAAGCCAAATGACCGGCGACACCATTCGGCTGGAGATGCGGCTTCAAAAAATGGACAGTCTGAAGATCGACGGCAATGCCTTTGTGCTTTCCAAAGACAGTTTGGAGCATTTCAATCAGGTGCGTGGCAAAAGGATGAAGGGCAACTTCCATGACGGTGAATTGAGGAATATGAACAGCTACGGAAACGGTCAAACGGTCTATTACGCACAGGAAGACGACGGAGACTACATCGGCGTGAACCGGACCGACTGCAGCAACATCAAGATGCACTTCCGGGACCGGGAGATCGATCGGGTGACCTTTCTGGTCAAACCCGTTTCCAATCTGTACCCGATGAGCAAGGTGCCCGAAGGAGAATTGGAACTCAAAGGATTTCAAAACCGATTCAATGAACGCCCGCTGGACAAGGCTTCTGTTTTTGACTGAATGTCTGCTCGGTACGGTTCTCTTTGCCCAAAGAGAATGGACCCCATTGCAGAGCTATTCCGACTGGATGCACGTGCAGCGTCAGGCGAAAACGAATGGGCTGCCCGTTTTGGTCTTCTTCTGTGGTCCGGAGGGCAAGTTGTGTGAGGAGTCAAAGAAACAGCTGGAGGAAGAGGCCATCCTCAACTACACGGAGGCCCGATTCATTCGAACCAAGGCATTTCTGGAAGACGGACCCGGCGGCTCCCTGGCCGATCATTGGGCCATTGATTTTGTTCCAGCGCTCCTGATCCTGGACGACAAAGGACGTGCGGTCGGTCGGTGGATGGGGCGATCAAGCTCCGCGGAACTGCTGGCATTCATCAAAGAAAGCAGGAAGCGCGCCACCCAGTACGACGGCCTGATGGAGGGATGGAAGAACGACAGCTTGAGTACTTATGGACTGTGCAGCTGTGCGGCGCTCTTCGATCTATCCAAACAGTACACAGCGGCCAAGCAGGCCGGAGATGAATGCATCCGCCGCATCTCTCCAGCCCTGTATCTCGATCCGGCCTTTCGCCCCTTCATCATGGAGTTTGGGTGGGACCTCCGACTGCCCGTTCTGCCTTATCTGATCGCAGAGCGTGAACGGGTGGAACAAGATGATAGCGGCTTTCCACTGATGGAGTATTACACACAAGCCTACCGCTCGAATCTCGAAGAGGTCATCTACCGCAGAGACAGTCTGGGATTTGATTTTTTGATGCGCCACCTCTGGCCTCAGATCAAAGGGCAGGCAGATGTTCCCGATTCCGTTCAGGCCGAGGCACTATTTCACAACTATTCCAAGGACTGATGGGACGATCTACAGCATGGCCATGGCTTTTGGTTTCGGCGCTTCTGCTCAGCCAATGCGGCCTCCAGGAGTCAGATCCAAAGGTCGGATCTAAAAAGTCTGAGGTGGAACTGATCGTTCTGGGCACCACGCAGGATGCCGGTTCGCCACAGATCGGTTGCGCGCGCTCCTGCTGCGCGCAGCTCAGCCCGGAGGAAGCCGCCAGGCGAATGGTCGTGTCCCTTGGGCTGATCGACAGAAGTCAGGGCAGGAAGTACATGATTGAAGCCACGCCCGATCTGCCGGCCCAACTCGATGCCTTGAACAAGTTGGATGAAAACAAGGGCGGGAAGCTTTTGGACGGACTGTTTCTGACCCATGCACACATCGGTCACTACAGCGGATTGATGTACCTCGGAAAAGAGGCTATGGATGCGCAGCAGATGCCCGTTCATGTGATGCCCCGTATGGCTTCATTCCTCTCCTCCAACGGACCCTGGGAGCAATTGGTCGAACGCGGCAATATTCGGCTGGAGGAACTCGAAGAAGGACAATGGAAAGAACTCTCTGAGCTCTTGTCCATTCGATCGTTTCGCGTGCCACACCGGGACGAATACTCCGAGACGGTCGGATTCGAGATATCCGGCCCGCACAAGAAAGTGCTTTTCATTCCGGACATCGATAAATGGGAGAAGTGGTCAAAAGACATCGCCCAGGAGATAAAAGCCGTGGACCTGGCCTTTGTGGACGCGACCTTCTTCAGCGGTGCCGAACTGCCCAACCGGGACATGTCTGAGATCCCCCACCCTTCGGTGCGCGAGAGCATGGACCGCTTATCGGTCTTGTCCGAGGAAGACAGACGCAAAGTGCACTTCATCCACTTCAACCACACCAATCCGCTGCTCAAGGCAGGTAGTCCGGAAATGGAGATCGTGCAGGAGATGGGATTTCAGGTCGCACAAAACGGATCGGTCCATCCGATCTGAAGCAGCGGACTTTTTCAGAGGTCCATTCCGCGACCGCGGAAAAGATGGTGTAGGGCATTTCGGAGCAATCCCCATCCATAGCCAAAGAACATCGTCAGGCTGGTGACCAGGGCCAAAAGCGCCACGCGGATGTCGCTTGTGTTCCATAAAGAATGCAGAAGAACAAGGCCCAAGTAACCAAAGAACAGGGACGAATACAACGGAGCAAAGGCCAGTGAGATCAACGATATGAGCGCAAACAAGCTGAAGAGCAGTGGAAACAGATGGGTCAGCTTCAGCTGCCCCGGGTGCTTTTTGGACAGATCGATGCGCGCTGCTCCGAATCGGTACACCTGCCGAAAAAAGGCCTTCAAGTTCGTCCGCCGCTTGTGGTAGACTTCAGCTCCTGGTATGAAGGCCGAACGGAAACCCGCCGCCTGCAGCCGCAGGCTCAGATCGACATCCTCGCCGCACTTCAGCTTTTCATCATAGCCCTTGACTGAATCGAATGCACTTTTTCGAATGCCCATATTGAACCCACGGGGCTGATAAGAGGTCGTGCTCTTCTTCCCGCCTCTGATGCCTCCCGTGGTGAGCAGGCTGGTCATGGAATAAGAGATCGACTTCTGGAGCAGGGTGAAATCTTCATCTGCCGCATCCGGACCGCCAAAGAGATCTGCTGGATCTTCAGCGAGAAAAGCATCCACGGCACGTAAGTAGCCCTGTGGGATCAAACAGTCCGAATCGAGAAAGATCAAATACTCGCCCTCCGCCTCTTTGGCCGCCAGGTTGCGGGCGTCGGAAACGGGAAGGAACTCCTCGTACAGAATGTGAAAGCGACCCTCGGAGCGATCGATCCATGGCTGTATCTGAGGCCGCAAAGTGTCTCCGGGCGTTCCGTCGGACAGGATCAGCTCAAAATCGCTATAGTCGAGCTTTGAAAGGCTTTCCAGAAATTCCGTGACTTCTTCGGGCCGACCAAAAGTCGGTGCAATGAGGCTGTACTTCAAAGCAGACTCACTTATCGAGATTGAGGGTCTCACCCACGGTGTAGCTCATCTTTTTGGAAGAATTCCGAACGACGAGCTCAGCCATGAAGCCTGTAAGGAACAGCATCGAACCCAAGATCATACAGGTAAGGGCGATGTAGAACCAAGGGCTGTCTGTCACCAGGATCGTCTTGAGTCCCATTTTCAGCCGCACGATCTTGGAGGCACCGATATAGAGCGCAGAAAAGAAACCGAGTGCGAAGACCAATACCCCATACAATCCAAAGAAGTGCATGGGTCGTCGGGAAAAACGCCCAACGAAGGAAAGCGTCATCAGGTCCAGAAAGCCGTTGATGAATCGCTCCCAGCCGAATTTGGTCGTTCCGTACTTGCGCGCCTGGTGCTGAACCACCTTCTCCCCGATCTTGCCGTATCCCGCCGTTTTGGCCAGGATCGGAATGTAGCGGTGCATTTCACCCTGTACATCGATCTGGTGCACCACTTCACCCTTGTAGGCCTTCAGACCGCAGTTGAAGTCGTGCAGATAGATGCCCGATGATCTTCGAGCGGCCCAGTTGAACAGCTTGGTGGGCAGGGTCTTGGTGATCGGGTCGTAGCGTTTTCTCTTCCAGCCAGAAACCAGATCGTAGCCTTCCTTCTGGATCATGTCCATCAGTCCGGGGATCTCATCCGGGCTGTCCTGCAGGTCGGCATCCATGGTGATGACCACATCCCCGCTGACCTGTTTGAAGCCCACATTCAATGCGGCCGACTTTCCATGGTTTCGACGAAAACGGATGCCCTTGGTCTGAGGGTCTTTGTCCGCCAGTTCCTGGATCACATCCCAGGAAGCATCCGTCGATCCGTCGTCGATGAACAGGATCTCGCGCTCGATGCCGTGTTCCTTGGTGACACGGTCGATCCATTCATGCAATTCCCTCAGCGATTCTTCCTCGTTCAGGAGCGGGATGACCAGAGAGAGCTGCATTTAAGCTTGGGCGTCTTCGTTGGTAGCCATGAAGGGTGGACGCTTCTTGCTCGTGGCCAAGGCCATCAGAGCGGCAAAGAAGGCAGACGAGAGGATGCCCCCAAAGAGGATCCAGATCACCATCCAACCGGGACTGACAAATTTTTCCGTCATGCCCAATGCCATCTCCACTTCCGCATCCGACATGTTCGGGTTTTGTTCCATCATCTGTTCGTAGCTATTGTCCAGGATCACTTCCACATAGCCGGGTTCCAGCACATAGATCAGGAGCATGACCCAGACAAGAGAGAACAGCGTGCTGATCACACCTGCGCCTAGCATGGTCTTGAATCCCTCGCCGTAGCTCAGATAACCGCCCTGTCTCTTTTTCTGGTCCCGGGCGGCCAAGATGAAAAGAACGATCATGATGGCTATGGCCAGGACCGATTGCACAGGATTGTTCTCCCCTACTGTGGACATACCGGTTACATAGAAAAGGACCCCGGACAAAATGGAGAATGCACCGAGGATCAAACCGTAGCGCTTGGCTTCATTGCTCATTTGATAAAAATTTTGGTCTAAGATAGTCTTGCAACGACTAGCGCTCAAACCTGTGGGAATGCCCTATATTCGCGGCCGGGCAGGTACCATACAACCAGCTCCTGGTGAACTCCCCCAGGTCAGGAATGAAGCAAGGGTAGCCGGTTGTAGCGGTGTGATATGACTACCTGCCTTTTTTAAATGAAAAGATGAGTTCTTCCAGCCGTTCCTATTCCCCCTGAGAACAGCTGCTAAAGAGAAGTTTATGTCAGATATGCAGAAGGACATGCGCGTCCTGGAGGGGAAATCCGTGATCATTGCCGAAGACGACGAGGTGATCCAGCAGCAACTGGAGATCCTGATGAGCAGAATGGGTGCCACCGTGCGCACCGCAGTTCACTCTTCCGAGCTGGATGAAATGTTCAAGGAAGAGGAGCCGTATTCGCTTCTTTTGCTCGATCTGCATCTTCCGCCCTATAATATGCTGGAATGGGTTCGGAATTTCCGGCTGGAGGAAAAGCAAATGCCCATACTGGGTTTGAGCGCGACCGACCCTGGAGGCCGGGCCATGAATGCGGGCATACAACGGGTGCTGAAAAAGCCATTGGATGTCCAGGAGATCAAAAGGAGCATCTATTTCTTCGCCCGCGATCATCGGAGCGATACAGAGGCAGAACGCAAGTCCAAAGTATCCCTCTGATCCCTGTCGATCAGCAGCGGCACACCGTTCAATCGGGTCAATCTCCACCTGCTGTTCACCGATCCCCATTCGTTGTCGGGATCGATCAGCACAAAGCGATGGCCCACAGCCAGCAGTTCCTCCACTCGAAAATCCGCGGAATAGCCAAAGGGTACGATCCTTTTCCATCGGTCATCCTTGAACGGACGCGCCCCGAAGACCGTCATCTTCGATCCGCTGCGCTGACTGATCAGTAGTTCTGCGTCCAGGGCATGGGCCGTTGTGCGCATTTGCTTCTGATCGCGAATGTGAAGGCCCGCAGCGAGGATCGCAAAGGCCAAAAGCAAAGTGACGGGCGGCCTCAGTATGCGCAACCAATGGAGAGTAAGCAGGATCCAAAGCAGCATAAATGCCAGCTGTACCTCCAAGGCCAATAATGGGATCTCCAGAACGGAGTGTGGCCATGATGCGATCATTTCCGCTGTACCCATCAGGAAATATGTCCCTTTTGCGAGTGCCCAGGCCGTCGGACCCTGCCAAAGACCGACAGTGCTCAGTGCCCAATGAAGAAAGCCCAAAGGCATCAAAAGACTGACCACGGGCAGAAGGCAGAGATTGGCGATCAGCGAATACAGCGGAACAGACCGAAAGACCAAAAGGAGAATGGGCAATACGAACCACTGAGCGATGCCGCTCACCATCAAGGCCGAACGGATCTTTTCGAGCAGCGGCAGCCGCCCTGATGCTGAACTGTTTCCCAAACTCAAAATGCCCAATACGGCCAAGGCACTCATTTGAAATCCCATGTCGAGCAACCAGTCCGGGCGCCAGAAGAGCATGCCCATCAAAAGATGAAGGGTGACAAGCAAACCCCTTGCGCTGTTGCCCGAGAGGATCCAGGCGCTCATCATCACCGCAGCACGGATCACTGAGACCGATGCTCCGGTGCAGACTACAAAGGCCCAGATGACCATGAGCAAAACCAAACGTTTGGGCCAAACGGGCAGGGAGAATGGCGCCAGACAAAATGCCATGAAGCCATAGACCAGTCCGACATGCAAGCCACTTACGGCCAGAATATGGACGATCCCCGCCTTTTTGAAATCCTCTTTGACAGATGCCGAAAGTGCCGAACGACGGCCCAGAAGAAGGGCGGGCAGTATCTGCCCCACTTTTGGATCGTCCAGGGCCCGAGCCAAACTGCCGAGCAAATGCCAACGGTAGCCCAGGATCTTTGAACGAACGGATCGGATCTCGCCAAGTGGGATCAGATCTCCCCCATCCACATAAGCCACATACTGAATGCCTTTTCCTTCCAGAAAGCGTCCATAGTTGAATGTTCCCGGATGGACCGAATAGGGCAATGGCCGCAACTGCAGACCGGCCAGCGCATAGAAACGCCTCGGATCCACAGAGTCTGCCACCGATCCATTCAGGTAGAGCAATATTCGACCGGTCTGGCCTTCCTCCGTCCAGCAGCTGACCACGCATCTGGATCCGCGATCGGGCCAGTCTTCTGCAAGTTCCTGCAGCTGGAGGAGCGCTACTTCTGCGCGCGGCTCCAATCGATCTTTATCCGATGCCCCTCCTGTGGATCGAAAAAGACCAAGCCAGAGGAAGAGTGCAATGAGCAGCAGAACACGGACTTTTTTGAAGAAGAACTGGAGCGCAGCAAGCAAAAGACCTATCCATAAGAAAAGATCGATCGGAACGGATACGGGAAGCAGATGGAAGCCGATGAGATAGGCGGCCAGCGGCCCCCACATAGGACTTAAATACGCCTTCAAAACGCCTCAGCGATCAGAACAGATGATCCAAGGCATCAAAAGAAACATCCTGGTAATAGAACCCTATGATGTCTCGAAAGTCAAAACCTTCTGAGGCCATGACCATGGCCCCGTCCTGGGACATTCCGACTCCGTGTCCGTATCCCCTGCCGCTGAGTAAATAATGGCCTCCCTCCTCTTCGACAGTGAAAAAAGCAGAGCGCAGTCTGAACCTTCTGCGCAGTTCGCTCAACTTCAAACTCCGATCGCCCAATCTGAGGTAGCCCACTCGTTGATCCGAATCGAGGTTCAGCAATATCTTCTTCAGCCCAAGATCATTGGCATCCGTACCCAATCTATTTGCCAGATATGCATTCATTTCTGCTGTGGAAATTCGCTTTTCCCAGCGAGCCGATGGCCCCCTCAGACTGTACGGATCGCGTCTTCCCTTCAGATAAGGCAAGGGATTTGTCCAAGGAAATTCTGCCGGAGCCGTGAATCCACCGCTGTTGGCATGAAAGACTGCAAGGATCGGTGCGCAGACCTGATCGGTCACAACGGTGTCCCGCGTTTGCTCCACAGCCAGCACAATGCTGTCTCCATATCTGTTCTCTGCTCTGTGGAAATAGACCTGTGAGCTCACATCGTCCTTCAGATTGTATCCTTTGGATGCGTGTTTGCGCCAATTCTTCAGTGCGAATGTGCGGGCGAGAATGGCCTGGGCCTTGAAGTACTGGAAGGAAGGAACGTGTCCTCCTTCACTCTCGACCACTCCGGCAACATAGTCCTCCAGATCGACTTCATTGACCAGTTGTACGCTTTGGCCACTGACCCAAACATCGATGCATCCCTTGTAGCGCCTCACCTCGCCTTTCACTTCGATCTGAAAGACCGCTGATGGCTCTTCCGGAACGATCCGGTAACGCAAAAAAGGACCGTAGGTACCCGATGCATCTGAAAAATGGATGCGGCCTGACTTTTTTTGGAATTCAATGGACTGCCTGGGTTCGATCAGATCGGCCACCGTATCGATCAATTGGCCGCTCTTTTCATAGGCCAATACCGAAAAACCCTTTTCGAAGGAAGAGATATTGAACCGGTCCACTGAAGGATGTCCGGAAAACAAGCGAATGCGGATGGCGTGTTGGGCCGACAACTCCTGACCGCCGAAGAAGGGAAGAAAGAGAAACAGGAAGATCCTAGACCCGCTCCGCCAGCGCGGAGACGAGCCGGGCAGCGCGCTTGGACGCTCCGCCGCCGCCAAGGGTTTTTTGCAATTCCTGATAGCCTTCATTCAACCGGGCTCGGGAGGATTCTTCCAAGATGGACTGCAAGTTGGCCCGAAGCTGATCGGCTGTCAAGTCCTGTTGGATCAATTCTTTCACCATTTCCCTGTTCACAATGAGGTTCACCAATGAGATGAAGCGGATCTTGACCAGGGCCCGAGCTATTCGGTAGGAGATCGCGCTGCCTTTGTAACACACCACCTCCGGCACACCAAAAAGAGCGGTCTCAAGGGTCGCTGTTCCTGAAGTGACCAACGCTGCATGTGCCACGGACAAAAGAGGATAGGTCTTGTCAGCAACGAGCTCCACATCCATTCCTTTCAGAAGGGATTGGTAAAATTCCACAGGCAGAGAGGGAGCCTGAGCCACTTTCCAGCGGTATTCCGGGAAATCCTTCCGCACACTCAGCATTATAGGAAGAATGGTTTCTACCTCCTGTTTTCTGCTGCCGGGCAGAAGCGCAATGATGGGCGGGCCTTCCAGCCATTCGGCAGCAGCCTGCTTGGTCCAGTCGCTCTTGTCCCCAATGGCATCCAACAAGGGATGTCCCACATACTGCACCTCCATTCCCAATCCTGCAAAGAACTCTTTTTCGAAGGGAAGAATGCTGATCAGCTCGTCGACGGTCTTCTTGAGTTTGAACACCCGATTCTTTTTCCACGCCCACACCTGTGGGGCGATGTAATACGCCACCTTGATGCCATTTGCCTTGGCAAAAGCGGCCATGCGCATATTGAAGCCGGGATAATCGATCAGGACCAATACATCCGGTCGGTAGCGCAACAGATCCTTTTTGCACTTCTTCAAAAATGAGGCGATGGTACGCAGGTTGCGAACGACCTCCCAGAAACCCATGAAGGCCATGTTCCTATAATGAACGACCGGTGAATTTCCACTGCACTCAGCCATTCTTTCTCCACCCCAGAATCGGAATTCTGCCGATTCATCCTCTGCAGAAATGGCTTTGATCAGATTGGCTCCATGCAGATCGCCCGAAGCCTCACCCGCGATCAGGTAGTACTTCATACCCATCCGGAAAATTTTACGACAATGATCCCCAGCAGCCACAGCATGCTCGCATGCAGCACGCCCCGGCTCAGGGTTTCCTTATCCAGCCGAAGCGCGAGAAAGAACAGGGCGCCATTGGCCAGCATGCCCATGGACAGCATCTGAAAATTCAGACGCATCATGGACTCAGGATGCAGCATGCCGATCACCCGATATTCCGGATGCGTATAGAGGATCAATTGCAGGGAAATGGGCGGTAGTACAGCGCCGAGGATCCAACCAGCGATCATTTGAAAGCGTTCTGACCTACTCAAAGGACCACTTGTTGAGTGTCTCGAGCATGCCCTTTGCCGTCAGGTCGCTTTGCACGGGCACGATGGAAATGAAGCCGTCCTTGAGTGCCTGCTCATCCGTATCGGATCCCGGATCGTAGTTCTTGAAGGTGCCTGTCAGCCAGTAATAACTGCGTCCCCTTGGGTCCTGGCGCGCATCGAATTCCTCTACCCAGTTGGCATCTGCCTGCCGGCACACGCGAACGCCCTTATAGGCAGGACCATCGGCTTTGGGGATGTTGACATTCAGACAGATCCCCCGGGGAAGCCCGTGCTCCAGAACCTGACGCGCGATGCGGTCGACAAACGGCTTGCATGGGCCAAAGTCTGCTCGCCACGAATAATCCAGCAAACTGAAACCAATAGAAGGAATGCCCTCAAGGGATCCCTCTACGGCTGCCGACATGGTGCCTGAATAGATGACGTTGATGCTCGAATTGGATCCGTGATTGATGCCCGAAACGATCAGGTCGGGTTTTCTGGGGAGCACCACATTCACCGCTAGCTTCACACAATCCACAGGCGTTCCGCTGCAGCTGAAATCTTTTTGAGGACCCTTATCGATCACCACAGGATCGCATCTCAGGGTTTTTTCGATGGTGATGGCATGGCCCATTCCCGACTGCGGACTGTCGGGCGCCACTACATAGACCTCACCGATACCATTCATCACTTCCGTCAGGTTGCGTATCCCAGGAGCGGTGATGCCATCGTCGTTGCATACCAGGATCAAAGGCTTGGACATGTACAAGGGAATTTCAAACGAATCTAGGAATAAACCAGGGCCCGAAGCATTTGTTGGGCCTCAGTCCGCCCAGATGCCTTTGGCGACGAGATATGGGATGGTCAGCCAAAGAAGGCCTTTGCCCAGAAAGAAAAGAAAAACGATGAGCGCCACCTTCCAGCCAGCTTCTTTCATCAGCGCCTTGAATCCCCGTTCCTTCACCACCTGACGGTAGTATTTCAATCCTTTCTTCGGAGCTTTTTCAGCAGTCTTCATGGCGTCGGCGCGCTTTGAAAAGCAAAGGTAGAGCCCACTCACTGACCCACAAAGGAAGCAGACCCGGTCAGGGCTGACGCGAACAAAACATTCCGCTTCTAGAGCAGATAATCAGTACTCAGAAAATGGCTTTCCCCGCTGGCCAGTATAGAGCGGACCAGAGGCTTTTGCCCGGCCTCTGCTGCCATGAGCGTTCGGATAGAGAAAGACCGCAAGGCATCGTGTACACTCAATGTACCCACTGCACTGTCTTTTCTTCCTGTGAAGGGTAGGTAATCCGGCCCACGCTGGCAGCTGCTGTTGATGTTCACACGACACACCTGATTGACCATATTGTCCACGGCATAGGCGACGGTCGATGCATCCTTCGAGAAGATGCTGCACTGCTGACCGTAATCTGAGCGGGCGATCGAGCTCATGACCTCTTCCAGGTCGTCGTAGGGAACCACAGGAACCACAGGACCGAACTGCTCTTCGTGGTAGATGCGCATTTCCTCATTGACCGGATAGAGCACAGCTGGAAAGAAGGAAGTAGCTGACTTTCTTCCCGCGCCTTCGTTCATGATCTGAGCACCTTTTTGGCAGGCATCCTCCACATAGGCCTCCATATCGGCCACCTTATTTTTTTCGGGCAATGGCGTGAGGGGTGTATCGGAGGCTGGATGACCCAACTGCATGGCATCCACCTCTTTGGACAAAGCCTCTACGAATGCATCCGCGATCGAACGGTGCACATACAGGATCTTGAGCGCCGTACAACGCTGGCCATTGTAGCTCAGGGCGCCGCTCGCACACTGCTTCACAGCTTGCTTCAGGTCGGCATCGGGGAACACAATAGCGGGGTTTTTGGCCTCCAGGCCCAATATCTGGCGTAAACGGTTGGGCTTTGGGTGCTGAGCCACCAACACATTGGAGCTCGATGAATTGCCGATCAACGCCAGCACATCGATCCGACCCGTGGCCATGATCGGAGCGGCCAGGGTGCGTCCGCGACCAAACAATACATTGACCACCCCGGGAGGAAAAGCCTTCTGAAAAGCCTCCACCAGTGGAGTGAGCAGAAGCACGCCATATTTAGCCGGTTTGAAGATGACCGTATTGCCCATCATCAAAGCGGGAATAAGCAGGCAAAAGGTCTCGTTCAAAGGATAGTTGTACGGGCCGAGACAAAGCACCACCCCCAACGGACCGCGGCGTACCTGTGAAAGGATGCCATCCTTCGAAGCGATCTTGGATCCCCTCCGTTGCAGTTCTTTGAATTCTTCAATGGTGTCCCGGATGTACTCCACTGTACGATCGAATTCCTTGAAAGCTGCGGATCGGTTCTTGGCGATCTCCCACATCAGATAGGTACTCACCTCCTCTCTTTTTTCGATCATCAGTTCGAGGAAATGCTCCATGGCCGCCACGCGCTGGTCGGCCCCTGCCGTAGGCCATTCGCCTCTTCCGTTGTTGTAGGCATTGCATGCAGCCTCCAATGCCTTCAGACCGGCCTCTGAGTCCAAAAGTGGCGTCTGACCGAGATGAACAGGCGTCGAATCACCTTCCGAGAGTACGGGTGAATGCACCTCTTCGAATGCACCCTGCCATTGATGAATGACTCCATCGATCAAATAGCGGTTCCATTGAACGGGTGCTGGTGGACTGAACTCTTTCATCTTTGGGGGTTTAGCAGAATAAACTGATGCAGGGGCAATTGGTTCTGCACGCTCCGAAAAAAAGAAAAAAGCAGGTCTGTAAGCCGGATTCTGTCCTCCAAGTGGAGGGCTTGTCATTTATCTGGGATGACCGTCACCGATCACCTCTAGCTGCCTACCCTCCGGCATCGGGCGGGCCGCCCTCATGCGCCGGTATACTTGACATTTCAACCCGTGAGGTTTACACTGCCCCTTTGGTCACCCATTGGGCGGTGGGCTCTTACCCCACCTTTTCACCCTTATCCACCCATGGTGGACGGTTTGTTTTCTGTTGCACTGTCTGTCCCGTCCAAAGACGGTCCTTCCCGTTAGGAAGCACGGTGCCCTTTGTTGTCCGGACTTTCCTCTCCCAATCGGGAGCGACAAGCCGACCTGCTTGATGCAAAAGTCTTTAAAATTTGTAAAAACGAACCTCCGTGGCGCCCTGTCCAAATTCCCTGTATGAAGCATCGTAGAATTCAATGCCCTGTTGCCTGTTCAAATAGCGCTCCACCTCCGAACGTAACCTGCCCGACCCCACTCCGTGAATGATGATGAGTCGCCTCTTCCGTTCTCTTTTGGCCTTTTCAAAGGCCGATCGCAGTTCATTCATCTGTTCCATCAGTATCTCATGATCGTTCATACCGCGGGTGCTAAAGAGAAAAGCACTGGCATGCAGGTCGACCAGAGCGCGCTCGTCGCTGGAGCTGATTTTTTCTGGAGGTGGATCACTCTCTTGACCGAAGGCCTTTGGGGAACCGATCATACCGGGGTCGATGAAACCATTCTCCTTGACCAGATCGGAAGCTTCCATCCACTGTTCAAATCCATCGTCCCATTCCACCAGAACAGCTTCTCCCTGAACTTTAAGAACCGTACCGGCGCGATCCTCGTCCAGCATACATACTCTTTCGCCCGGTTTAAGATCCATTGACAGACAGATAAAAAAGCCCCGCTGGATGCGGGGCCTGTTCTCATGAAGATTCCTTCAGCAGATCAATAGCGTGTGACCCTCCGGGTGATCGCCGCCTCGCCTGTGCGCACACGCAGCAGATACACACCCTGTGCTCTGGTGCTCAGATCGAAGCGCAGTTCGGTGTGCCCGCGGGCATCCTGTACGCTTTGTACCTCGATCAACTGTCCGAGGGCGTCGATCAACTCTACAGAGTAGTCGTTGGTCGAAGGATTCTCGATCACCACATTGACCACATCCTTGGTCGGGTTGGGGAAGATATTGAGGCTCGAGGCCAGTTCTTCCTCATCCACAGAGATGCCGGCAATGGTCACTTCAATGATGGTATCGGCACTTCCACAACCGTTTGCCACTGTCAGCTGAACGAAATAAGTTCCATTCTGCGCATAGGTCGCCGTCGGCGTGGGTCCGTTGCCTCCTGTAGCGTTGCCAAAGTCCCAGAAATAGCTGCTTCCGTTCAGTGAATTGCTCGCATCGAAGTCGACCGTGGCCTGAGTCAGTGTGACCGACGAAAGAACAAATGATGCATTCACTGTAGGAACAGGTGCAGTAGGCGTCGCAAAGGCGATCGGGCCAGAGAATCCGGAAGTATCGCTCGTCGCGGCACAAACGTCTGCTATCCAGTATTCATAGGATTGACCTGCATTCAGACCAGTCAACACGAATGGACTGGTCGCTGACAGCTGATTGCCCGTTCCTGGCGTGAATCCGGCCGGACCGTACTCGATCAGCGAAGCACCTGAGATGCTCGTCCAGGAGATCACTGCACTGTCGCACTCGACCGCTCCGGTGAACAGCCCGCTGGGCTGAGGACAGGTCGCTACATTGGTGATGTTCACCACCTGAACCAAAGTGTCGGTAATTCCACAGGTGGAATCCGTGACGACCAGTGTCACATTATAGCTGCCGTTGGACAGGAAGGTGTGGGTCGGCGTGGCGCCTGTTCCACTGTTTCCGTCTCCAAAGTCCCAGCTCCAGGAGTTGGTCCCGGTGGATATGGATCCATCGAAGGCCACTGTTCCTTGGTTTACCCCAAAGTTGAAGGCTGCAACGGGCCCTGCGTTCGTGGTGAAAGCGCCAAGGGCGGCAAAGCTGGTATCCGTACCACCACAGATATCGTATACGTAATAGTCGTAGGCTGTATTCAGATTCAATCCTGAGACCACCAATGGGCTGACCGCATTGTTGACCATGATCCCGGTACCTGGCGTGAAGCCAGCCGGACCGTATTCACAGAAACTCGAACCCGATCCGCTCACCCAATTCATCACCGCTGTGGTACAATAGGTGCTGTCGGAAACCAGCTGCGGCGTTGGGCAATTGGGATTGCCATTGGTCACCACACTGATCTCGTCAATGGCCATATCGCTGGTGAAACTGCTTCCCCGCTGGCCCAGGAACTTAATGGAAACCGTTCCGGTATAGTTCCTCATTGGTACGACCCGAAGCAGGAAGCTGTCAGATCCCGCTGTTTGTTGCTGACCTGAGAGGGTATCAAGCGTGGTCCATCCACTTCCGTCGTTGATCTGAACATACAGGTTGCCCATGGCAGCACCGAACATGTGGTAATAGAATTCCAGATCGGTATTTCCTGCCCCCAGATCCACTGGGGTCATCTTGGCTGCAGCCGTATCACCAAGGCTTCCGCCTGAAGTTTCCAGGTAGAGATACATTCCGCCCGCAACTCCCGGAGTGGTCGCGTCATAGAATGGCCCCGTATTCAATGAGTTCTCATTTGCTCCAGATGCATCTTCGGTCTCCCAACGCGGTGCATTCGCTCCACCGATCTCCCAACAGTTCGAAAGTGGTGTGAGTGG
>JAYOTP010000027.1:24296-26358 GCA_038150465.1 Flavobacteriia bacterium
TATTCATAAGTCGTTGATGGCGTCAATCCCGAAATGGTCGCCGTATCGTTGCTGACCGGGACGATCGTACCTGATCCAATGGCAAAGCCGGGCGCTCCGTATTGGATGTACCAGTTGGACGCTCCTACACCACCTGCCGTCCAGTAAAGCGTCGCATCGAAGGCCGTGGTCGCAGCCACGCCCAAACTCGCAGGGTTTGGACAGGCTGGTGCTTCATCGATACTGATATCGTCCAAAGACATATCTCCCGTGAAAGACGAACCTCGCTTACCCATGAACCGGACACGGATCGAATCGCTGTATGCACTCAGGCCGACGTTGGCCTCGATCCATGGATCGTTGCCCGCCGTCTGCTGCTGTCCGAACATGGACCACACTCCATTGGTCCAGGAAGATGTCGCCAGATCATACACATCCACCCGCAGAGAGTCCATGGTGGCTCCGTACATGTGGTAGTAGAAACGAAGATTTGGGATGCTCAGGGCCGAGGTCACTATGATGGGCGAAGTGAAATAACTCGGACCAGTTGTGGCCCCAGTGGATGTCTCAAGGTATATATACATGCCCCCTGCCGTACCGAAGGTCGTGTTGTCGAAATGCGGACCGGTACCCAAGGAATTTTCATTGACACCCGAAGCATCTTCTGTCTCCCAGCGAGGACCATTGCCTGGGTCTCTTCCCAGCTCCCAGCAATTGCCCAGGGTCAGCGGAGGATTGGTACCCTGTTGTCCTGTGGCCGTTCCAGTGAAGTTCTGACTGTAAGGAGCGGTGATGGGCGCGCACAATGTACTGAAGAGCACAGGGGCGAAGTAGCCCGATGTATCGATCCCATTTGGACAAAGTTCCGTGACATATGCTTCGTAGGTCGTAGCCGCATTCAATCCAGTCAGTGTGAATGGATTGGTCGTTGCTGGAACAATCGTTCCTGTGCCTGGAGCGAAACCAGCCGCGCCATACTCAATGTACCATTGATTCGCAGTCGCACTTCCGTTGGACCAAGAGAGGGTGGCATCGTAAGCGTTCACGGTCACTGCTGTCACTGAGGTAGGCTCCGGACAGGATGGCAAGGCTTCAACTATGAAATCGTCCACAAACACATCTGGACCAAAGCCCGAGTTGAAGACCATACGGAAGATCACATCGTTGCCTGTGTACACCGCTGGATCCAAATTCACTGCTTCCTGTATGAAATCCGCATCGGACGGCGGAACAGTTGGAGAAGTGTTCGGGCTGTTGAAGGTAGGACCGATGTGGTTCACCAGGGTGTCCCATGCCGTTGAGTTGGCCAGACGAACCATAACGATCAACTGGTCATTCGGGTAGGCCGTATTGAACTGGTGTGCCCAGCGGTACTTCACCCGGGCATCGGAAGAGATGGTGATGGGTTCGGTGGTGGCCAAAGCAAATTGACCCGAAGTCCAGCTCCAATAATTGCCTTCCATATAATCGCTGCTGTTCTGAATGACCGTTTGTGTGCCACCGGTCAGATCCCAGCACAGCGGCGGCCAGTTGGTGCCATCAAAATCTCGGAGATACGGCATAGGTGCTGCCACGCAAAGCGTGTTGAAATCGAGCGGACCTACCCACGTGCTCACATCTCCAACGCCACAACTGTCGCGCACCCAGAATGTATAAGGCGTCGAAGGGGCAAGGCCACTCACGCTGACCGTATCATTCTGTGTGGTCTGTATGGTTCCCGTCGCCGGTGTCGTTCCGGCCGGGCCAAAGACATAATTCTGATAAGCAGCTCCGGCAGGCGTCCATGCAAAGGCTGCAGAAGTTGTGGACTGAGCCACCTGCACATTGGTCGGCGCTGGACAGGTCACCGTTGTGGTGAAGGTGAACGGCCCGACCCAGTTGGAGGTTCCATTGCCCGAAGTGGAACAATCGTTCTGTATATACACATCATAGGAAGTGACCGGTGTCAGACCTGTGATAAGTATCGAATCCACTGAACTCGTGAGCACCGTGCCCGAACCTTGGCCAAAGCCCTGAGGACCATATTCGATATTGAAGTTGGATCCTCCCTGTCCATTCCATAGGATCTCTGCCGAGAAACCCT
>JAYOTP010000027.1:26458-30205 GCA_038150465.1 Flavobacteriia bacterium
ATATTGAAGTTGGATCCTCCCTGTCCATTCCATAGGATCTCTGCCGAGAAACCCTGAATGAGTCCGGCGATGATGCTGGTCACATCCGGGCAAAGGGGTGCCTCGATGACCGAGAAATCGTCAATGGCCATATCTGAGGTAAAGCTGGTGGTGGAAGTTCCTCTGATCCGGAAACGAACAATGGAGTCGTAGCCAGCAGGGAGCACTGCACCCACCTTGAGCCAAGGATCGTTTCCAGCGGTTTGCTGCTGACCCGTAATACTGATGATGTCGTTGGTCCAGCCTAGGGTCTGGTCGAATACGTCAACAGCCATAGTTCCCATGGTCGCTCCGTACATATGGTAGTAGAACTCCACATAAGGGGAAGTCAGCATATTCACCCCGACATCTGCCGAAGTGATCTCGCCCGTATTACCAAATCCACCCGAGGTCTCCAGATACATATACATACCGCCTGCAACCCCAGGGGTAGTGTTGTCAAAATGAGGACCTGTGTTCAGTGAATTTTCGTTTGCTCCGGAAGCATCTTCTGCTTCCCAGGCCGGCGTGGTGGTATTGGGGATGGTCCAGCAGTTGCCGTAGTCCAGAGCCCGTCCGGGAGTCACGCCCTCGAAGTCTTCGAAATACGGAGCCATGCTTACACCACAAGCCGTGGTAAAGGTGAACGGACCCACCCAGTTCGAAGTACCCGCTCCATTGGATGAGCAATCGTTCTGCACATAGACATCGTAGGAGGTGACCGGCGTGAGGCCCGTCAAAAGAACAGAATCCACATTGAGATTCAAAACGGTTCCCGAACCCTGACCAAATCCGGCAGGTCCGTACTCTACGTTGAAGTTACTTCCTCCCTGTCCGTTCCAGGAGATCTGTGCTGCAGTGCCTCCCTGGAAAAGATTGGCCACAAGGCTGCTGACATCCGGACAAGCCGGTGCTTCGATCACGGAGAAATCATCTACGGACATATCCGAGGTGAAGCTCGTTCCTCTAATGCCCCGGAAGCGGAAACGCACAATGGAATCGTAGCCGGCAGGAAGCACGGCGCCGATCTTCTGCCAGGGATCTGCACCCGAGGTTTGCTGCTGTCCGGTAAGGATGATGATGTCGTTTGTCCATCCGAGGACCGCATCGCGTACGTCCAGAGCAAGGGTGCCCATGGCGGCTCCATACATATGGTAATAGAATTCCACATAGGGCGTGGTCAGTGAACTCACATCGATATCTCCTGACCGCAGGTTTTTAGAACTTCCAGTGGATCCGCCTGAAGTTTCCAGATACATGTAGGTGCCGCCGGCTGCTCCGAACTGGGTGTTGTCAAAGAAGGGGCCTGTGTTCAGGGAGTTTTCATTCGAACCAGTGGCATCTTCCCCCTCCCAGCTCGGTGCTGTTGTGTTCTGCATTACCCAGCAATTGCCAAAGTCGGTATTTGCTCCAAGCGTTGCCGTTTCAAAATCTTCAAAATAGGGTGCAACGAAAATGCCACAAGCCGTAGTGAAGGTGAATGGACCTGCCCAAAGGCTCGTACCGTTGGTGTCGCAATCCTGCTGAATGAAATAATCGTAAGAGGTCAAGCCTGAGAGTCCGGTGAGGGACAGGGTGTCATTGGCTGTGTTGATCACCGTACCCGAACCCTGAGAAAAGCCCGCTGGCCCATATTCAAAAGTGTAGCCATTGATGATGCCAGCTGAATTCCAGGTGATGTCGGCAGAATTGCCGGTCACATTGAAACTCTGCCCATTGGTCGGTGCCGGACAGGCTGCTGGAGTGGTGAAAGTGATCGGACCTTCCCATGTGGAAACCCCGTTGCTGTCGCAATCGATCTGCACATAGACGTCCAAAGTAGAGTTATCGGGCAGCCCATTGAGCGTAACAGGATTCGTGGTATCGTTCACGATCGTTCCCGATCCCTGAGGAAAGCCAGTGACCCCCCACTCTACATTGTAGCCATTTCCTGTTCCCGTGAAGTTGATATCCGCCGAGAAAGGCGTGATGTTGGAAGCGCTGATCCCGAAAGGTGAAGGGCACAATGGCGTCTCCAAGACCGAGAAGTCATCCACGGACATATCCGAACGGAATCCCGCACTGCGCACCGCACGAAAGCGGAATTGAACGATCGAATCGTAGCCGGCGGGCACAGCCACACCGATCTTCAGCCAGGGATCGGACCCTGCCGTATGCTGTTGCCCCGAAATGGAAACCACCCCATTGGACCAACCCAATGCAGCATTCCAAACATCTAAGTTGAGCGTGCCCATCGCACCGCCGAACATGTGGTAGTAGAACTCTACGTAAGGCGCAGTGAGCGAAGAGACATCGATCTCAGGAGAGATCAGATTCCTTGATGAACCCACGGAACCACCGCTGGCTTCAAAGAACATATACTTTCCTCCTGCTGATCCATAGGTCGTATTGTCGAAATGCGGTCCTGTTCCTGGAGAATTTTCGTTGGAACCAGTAGCATCTTCAGATTCCCAGCGAGGCACTGTCGTGCTTGGCGTGGTCCAACAGTTTCCGAAATCGAGAAAAGAACCCACCAATGCGCTCTCGAAATCTTCGGTATAAGGTGCCTGGAATACAGGTGGACACGTGGTAGTGAACGAATAAGGTCCTACCCAATTGGAATTTCCACTGACCGATACACAGGTTTCGCGCACATAGAATTCGTAACTCGCGATCGGACTCAATCCGGTCAGCATCAAGGTGTCGTTCGTGGAAACCGACACAGTACCAGCACCCTGAGTGAACCCGGGTGCTCCATACTCTACATCCCAGGAAGAGGCCGCAGCATCACCTGCCGCCCAATAGACATCGGCTGAAGTGGAACCGGCAATCGCACCCAAAGAAGAAGGATTGGGACAGAGCGGTGGAACAGCGATGGCTATTTCATCCAAAGCCATATCACTGGTAAAGCTGGTTCCTTTGACCCCAGCAAAACGAACTGTGATCGGACTGACGAACCCACTCAGAGAGATCGCCGCATTGAGCCAGGGTGCATTACCTGCTGTCTGCTGCTGACCACTGACCGACCAGACATTCACCCAACCAGAACCGTCATTGACCTGCACTGCCAGATCGCCCATTGTTGCACCGAACATGTGGTAAGCGAACTTGAGCTCAGCACTGCTCAGGGTCGAGATATCGATGCTGGGAGAAACAAAATAGGCAGAATCTCCGGTGGTTCCGATCGATGTCTCCAAATAGATGTACATCCCACCTGAGCTTCCAAAAGTGGTCGCATCATAATGGGGACCTGTGTTCAGTGAATTTTCATTTTGACCATTCGCATCCTCCGTCTGCCAATTGAACCCTGAACCACTGGATCCCGTTCCGTACATGGTCCAACAATTTCCCAGGACCGTTCCTGTTGGGTTTCCAATTTGACCTGGCGCCTCACTTGTGAAGGATTCACTAATGGGAGCCGGTACTGGAGCTGCGGGCGGACATTGTGCCCAAAGAAAACTGGCTCCAAATGTGAGAGAGGCGAGTAGAATTTTTTTCATGCGATGCTTTTTGGTTCTCGAAAATCAAGTTGAAGCAACTAATATATTCAATAAACACGTGGCTTCACTGCGGATTCAAGCAAGCAAAAGGAGTAGTGCTCGAACGGCAGATTTAGATGTGTAAGCGATGCTGGCCTACCCGTATATTTGCAGCCCACCGGTCGCATAGCTCAGCTGGATAGAGCATCTGCCTTCTAAGCAGACGGTCGCAGGTTCGAATCCTGCTGCGATCACAAAAAGCCCGGACTGC
>JAYOTP010000028.1:0-29564 GCA_038150465.1 Flavobacteriia bacterium
GCTTCTCTTGAGACATAGGATCGGACTTGAACCTTCTAATTTATGGGATTCGGAGGGCTTTTCGGTCGGACTTTTTTACAGCTTCCAACTCAGCCCAAACACTCCGTTGATCCCTGCTCCGGCCAGTCCGGAACTGTAGGGCCGATAGCGCTGATCCGTAAAATTCTCCAGTCCGAGCCGAAGGTGCAGCTGTTCCAAAAGTCGCAGTTCCGCCTTGATGTTCAAAGTGTACCAGGCAGGGCTGTACGGAGCTCCATTGGCGTCCAATGCATAGAGGTGTGGCTTGGCCTGTTCGGAGGGCGGAAGGTCTTCAGCGCTCATCTGTGCGCTGAACAAACTGTACAGGCTCAAGCGGAGTTTGTCGGTTTCGTAGTACAGCCCGCTGCGTCCAAAAGCAGGGGCTGCATGCCGCAGAGGAACTTCCTGCTTCTGCCCATCGGTTTCGATGCCCTGTTGCTGGCTCCAGCTGCTGATCCAATGCAGCTTTTGTGAAAAGGCCACGTCCAGGCGAAACTCAAAACCCCAAACGCGCAACGATCCGGTGTTCTGCACCGCCTGTACCTCGCTCAGCACACCGTCGTAAAGCACCGAGTCGGCTCCCTGCAGACTGAAGGCCTGCCGCAGCATGGCGTCCCGCATCCAGGTCGTGTAGAGCGCCACATCCAGCTCCACGCCCTTGGCGATCTTCCGGCTGAAGTCCCATTCGAGCATATTGGCTTTTTCAGCCCGCAGATCCGGATTGGGGACCACGACCCGACCCGGTTCGGAGTCGAAGATCTTGCCCATATCATCCACATTCGGACTCCGAAAGGCCGAGCTCAGATGCAGGCTCATGTCCCAGTCTTCGTCCGGATGCCACTCCACACCCACATTTCCTGTGAGCGAACGGTCGTCGGTGCGCGCCTGATCGAATGGAAGCGGATAGAATGCCCGGTTGTTCGAAAAGTCCGAGCGCAGACCGAAGACATTCCATCGGGTGCCGCCCTGTAAGGTCCACTGCTCCTTCCAGGTCTTCTGCCAGGATACGAACAGAGCCGCCGAGTACCACTGGGAGGTCGGGTATCTGCTCGCTGCCGGCGTCTGCACTCCGCTGTTGATGTTCTCGGATCTTCCCGAAGATGAAACGTCGTTTCTGACCCATTCCGCCCCGTAGAAGAGCTGCCCCCACCCACCCAGTGAGCGGACCAGATCCGCGTTGACAGAAAAGGCCTCGACCGATTCCAGGCGGATGAGCCGCTCATCCTCTCCAAAACGCCTGCTGATGCGCCCTTCTTCAAAGAGTTGGTAGGCCACACGGAGGTCGGCGGCATCAAAGAGTTGGTTCTTCTTCGTGTAGCGCAGGTGCAGCAAATGCGACGACCAAAGCTGCGGAGCGTAGCGCCATTCAGCCTGATCTGGCTGCCCGTTGGTTTGCTGAATGAGCCGGTCGTAGCGGTCGTAGGCCGTGGTCTGGCTGTGCTTGAGCGAATAGGTGATCTGCAGCTTCTTGCGGTCGTTGTACGAAGCCTTGAATAAAAAGTGTTCCTGCACAAATGCACTTGGGCTTTGCAGCAATGGATCTGCAGACCTCAGCACACTGTCCCTTCCATCGATGCGTCCGACATAGTGCGTTCGCAGGTAGTCTTCCGGGCCCCTGCTGCCCATTCTCAGATCGCCGTATCTGTTCTGCGTGGCGCCCAGCACAAGGGCCCAGTGTTTGTTGCCCAGGCGCAGATCGAGATGGTTGGATAGTTCCTGATTGGCCGTGGAGAAACGGCTTTCCACACGGACCTTGGCCAGGAGCGAGTCTGTATGGGAAAAACTTGGCTTGAGCGTATAGAAATTCAGAACACCGCCAATGGCATCGCTTCCGTACATCACCGAGCCCGGGCCAAAAAGCACCTCAGTGGATTCAAGGGAAAAAGGATCGATGGAGAGTACGTTCTGCAGGTTGCCGCTTCGAAAGATGGCTGTGTTCATGCGCACCCCGTCCACCGACAAGAGCAGCCGGTTGGCGGCAAACCCGCGGATCATGGGGCTGCCTCCACCCTGTTGACTCTTTTGGATGAACACCTCACCCGACTGACCGAGCAGATCTGCCGTATTCTGAGGTGCCTCCAGCGCCACTTTTTTATGCGGAATGCCCCGCACCTTGAATGGTGATTCGTTTCGGGCCTGCACCCATCGGCTCGCGGAAACAGTGACCTGTGACAGTTGGCTTCCGTTGGGCGTCAGAAAGAGGGCGCCTTCCGTCCGGCGCAGTTCGGCAACACCTGTCCACTGGCTGGCATAACCTAATAAACGGATCTGTATCTGTCCCTCTTCGGGGAATGCGGACAGGTCGGCCCAGCCGTCGGCATCTGTGGAAACGGCCTGGAAGGGTTGTTCCATCAGAAAGAGAACGCCCTCCAGCGGCTTGCCCGAATCGCTGGCGCGCACACGCAATTCCTGAGCCTCTGCCGCCCAGAAGAACAAGATCCCCAACCAACCGAAAATCGTTCGCATACACACCGCCTGAAAGCGACAAACAGCCTCCGCAAAGTACTTGCCAAAAATGCACGAACAAGGCGCATGAACCATTTGGGGGACTTATCTATTTTAGATAATTCATGCTGCACTACCGCATACACGAGCACGCCCCGGATTCTGAGTGGGTGGTTTTCCTTCACGGCGCAGGCGGATCTTCCACGATCTGGTACAAACAGATCCGCGCTTTCAAGGAAGATTTCAACGTCTTGCTGATCGACCTTCGCGGGCACGGACTGTCCAAGATCCCATGGAATCCACAGGAGCTGAAGCGCTACAGTTTTGACCTGCTGGCCGAAGACGTCATACAGGTACTGGACGAAACGGGCGTGGAGAAAGCGCATTTTGTGGGCATATCGCTCGGATGCATTCTGATCCGTCAGATCGCCGAGCAGCGCCCTGAACGGGTGCGCAGTATGATCTTGGGCGGCGCCATTCTCAAGCTGAACGTGCGTTCCCGTTTTCTCATGTGGCTGGGAAATGTGTCCAAGAATATCGTTCCCTACATGCTGCTCTATAAGTTCTTCGCCTGGATCATCCTTCCGCGCAAGAACCACAAGGAAAGCCGGATCCTGTTCGTCCGCGAAGCCAAGAAAGTGCAGCAGAAAGAATTCCTTCGCTGGTACAAGCTCACGGCCAACCTCAAAGGCGTACTGAAGCTTTTTCGGAACAAAGACCTGGGCATCCCCACGCTATATCTGATGGGCGAAGAAGACCATTTGTTCCTGGCTGCCGTTCGGGACACGGTCTTTGCACATGCCTCGGCCCAGCTCGTGGTATTCCCAAAATGTGGCCATGTGGTCAATGTGCAGCAGCCCATGCGGTTCAACCGCGAGAGTTTGCGCTTCCTCAAGGCGCTGCAATAAAAAAGCCCCGCTGGTGCAGGGCTCTTTTGGGGGTTATGACGATTAACCGTTAAGACACTTTGACTATTGGTCTTCCCAATCGGATCTTCAGTCTGTTGACCAGCAGATACATAACGGGCGTGACGACAAGGGTGAGGAAGGTGGCCACTGAGAGTCCGAAGATGATCGTCCAGCTCATTGGGCCCCAAAAGATCACGTTGTCGCCTCCTACATATATCTGTGGATTTCCTGTGCTCAACAAGGAGCCAAAGTCAATGTTCAGGCCAATGGCCAGGGGAACCAAACCAAGAATGGTCGTGATGGCGGTGAGAAGCACCGGACGCAGCCTGGTCTTGCCGGCTTCAGCAATGCAATCCGAAACTTCTGCGGCGTTCAGGTATTCTCCCTCGCCCATTCCAAGTTCCTTTTTTCTGCGGTCGAAGAGCAGATTGGTGTAATCGATCAGAACAATGGCGTTGTTGACCACAATGCCCGCCAGCGATATGATGCCGATCATGGTCATGATGACCACGAATTCCATGCGGAAGATCACAAGGCCGAGGAAGACACCCATCAAACTCAGCACCACCGAAGTCATGATGACAAAGGGCGTTAGCGATGAGTTGAACTGGGTCACCATGATCAGGAAGATGAGGAAGACGGCGATCATGAGCGCCTTGCTCAGAAAGGCCATTTGCTCCGCCTGCTCTTCCTGTTGTCCGGTGTAGTCGATGCGGAACTCATTGGGCAGATCGTAATCGGCCATCTGCTTTTTGATCGCTTCCACCGTTTCGGTAGGATTGTATCCGTCCAGCACGTTGGAGCTGATGGTGATGACGCGGTCCAGATCGGTCCGCTTGACCGAACTGAAGGTGCTGGCTTTCCTTGAGGTGGCGATGGCTGAAATGGGCACCTGCTTGATTCGGCCTGTCGCCTGATCGCGGAAGGTGATGCGCTGGTTGAGTAGGTCTTCGCTGTTGTAGCGCTGCTTGTCGTTCAGACGAATGTTGATCGGATAGTCGTCTTCGCCGTCCTTGTAGGTACTTACCTCTCGTCCGAAGAGTGCTGTGCGCAGGGCATCACCGACCTGATAGGTGGACACGCCCAGCCTTCTGGCTTTGGCCCGATCGATGTCGATGGGCAGTTCGGGCTTGCCTTGTTCTACGTCGAGCTTGAGTTCTTCTATGCCACCAATACCCGCTTCGTTGATGAAGGAGCGAACGCGTTCTGCCTCCTGAAGCAGCGCGAAGTAGTTGTCGCCGGTCACCTCAATGCTGATCGGAGCGCCCGAGGGCGGCCCCTGGCTGTCCTTGTCCACCGAGATCTGTACGCCCGGATAACCCCGGATGCTCTCCCTTATTTCATTGAGCACCTGCTGGCTCTCCACGCCCTCCCGGAATTTGAATTCGACAAAACTCACGGCGATCTTGGCCTTGTGGGGCGTCTGTGCCATGCTCGGGCCTTGGTTGGGGTCGCTGGTGCCTTCGCCCACCTGCGCGATGACCGACTTCACCATGAAGTTGTTCGTGCCCGTTGGCGCCTCGGGATCAGCGTATTTGTCCAGCGTCTGCAAAACCACTTCTTCTATTTCTCTGGTGATCCGATCCGTGCCCTCGATATCGGTACCGATGGGCATTTCGATGTAGACATTGGCCAGGTTCGGCTGGTTCTCCGGGAAGAACAGTGTCTTGGGCGGGAAGGCGCCCACAAGCATGAAACTCAACATGAGCATGAGTACAGCACCTCCGAAGAAGAGATATGGCTTTCGGTCTTGGAGCGCCATGCGCAAAAGGCGCAGATAGCGGCTCTCCACAGCTGGAATAAGAACCGTTTGGAACCATTCCACAGAGCGTCGGAGTACATAGTGATTGAGCAGAATGGCCAGTCCGACCACGGTGGAAAGGCTGCCTACCCAGACCATGGATGGTGCAGCTTGGCGCGTCAGGAAAATGAACAGGATGCCCAGGCCGATGAACAAGGCCGCATTGCGGTGGAGTTTGCCCACTTTGGGCTCGTCTTCCACCACCTTCATGTACACCGAGGCAAGAACCGGATTGATCACCAGGGCCACAAAGAGCGATGAACTCAAAACGATGATGAGGGTCATCGGCAGGTACTTCATGAATTCGCCCATCAGACCTGGCCAGAAAGCCAGGGGAATGAAGGCTGCCACGGTGGTTGCCGTTGATGCAATGATGGCCAGGGCCACTTCGCCCGCCCCTCTTTTGGCCGCACGAATGGGGCTCAGCCCTTCCGACATCAGTCGGTGCATGTTCTCCACGGTCACAATGCCGTTGTCCACCAACATGCCCAATGCAAGGACCAGAGAAAAGAGCACCATGGTGTTCAGCGTGATGCCCATGGCATTCAGGATCATGAAGCTGAGCAACATACTGGTGGGTATGGCTATGCCCACAAAGAGCGCATTGCGGAGCCCGAGGAAGAACATCAGTACGAGCACGACCAGAAGGACGCCGAAAATGATGCTGTTCTCCAGCTCAGCGATCTGATTGCGCGTCTGATCACTTTGGTCGTTGGTGACCGAGATCTCCAGATTGGACGGGAATACCGTGGCCTGTGCATCGGCCAGGATCTGCTCGATCTTATCGCTGGCGATGATCAGGTTTTCACCCGCTCTCTTTTTCACGTCCAGCATCACCACGGGCTGCTGGTATTCGCGTGCGTAGCTCTCTTTCTCGACCTCCGAGAACTCGACCGTTGCAATGTCCTTCAGATAGACCACATCGGCCTTCTCATTCTTGACAATGGTGTTCTCGATCTCCTCCATGGAGCTGTATTCCCCGTTGATGCGCACATTTCTGCGATAGCCGTCCACCAAAAGGTCGCCTCCTGAAACAGAAACGTTTTCCTGCTGCAGCGCACCGGCCACATCGTTGAAGCTGAGTTCGAGGGCAGCGAGTTTCTGCATGTCGAGTTGCACGCGTACTTCCTTGTCGTCAACTCCGCGGATATTCACCTCCGAGATCTCCGGAAGTCCTTCGATGCGGTCTTCCAGATATTCTGCGTATTCCTTGAGCTGATCGGGAGTGAAATCGCCCGAAAGGTTGATGTTCAGAATGGGCACCAACTCGGCGAAGTTCATTTCAAACACATTGGGATCGGCAGGCAGATCCGAGGGAAAATCCGGGTCGCTCTTGGCCACATCCACCTTGTCTTTCACCTTTCTGAGCGCCTCATCCGGCGTCACATCGAAGTTGAATTTCACTTGTATCGTGCTGTACCCCTGCACACTCGTGGAGTTGATCTCGTCAATGCCCGAGATCCCGTTGATCTCCTTCTCCAGTGGTCGGGTGATCAGTTTCTCAATGTCCAGCGGACTGTTCCCTGGATAGGGCGTTCCCACATAGATCTCCGGGGTCACCACCTCAGGAAATGCCTCTGCAGGCATGCTTCGGTAGGCCGAGATCCCGGCGAGGAAAATAAGTGCCAGGATCACGAAGACCGTGGTGCGGTTGTTCACCGCCCAGGACGACAATCTGAATTCCTTGTCGCTCTTGTTCTGATTGATCTCTTCCATCTGTTTTGGCTCGTTAGGATCAGACACTCTGCTCCACTCGCTGACCCTCCTTAACGCTGCGGGCGCCCTTGTCAATGACCTGAAGACCGCTTTCCAATCCGCTCAGCACTTCTGTTCTTCCCTCGTAACTCACACCTGTTTCGATGAACTGCCTCCGGACTTTGCCGCGTCCATTGGCCATTGCCTCGAAGAGATAGACAAAGTCCCTTCCGTCTGGGCTTTGCAGGATGACCCGGCTGGGCAGCGTGATGGCCATTTCGGCCGCGTAGTCGCGTATGCGTACCTCCGCCAAAAGGTTGGGCTTGAGTAATCCGTCCTTGTTTTCAAGGTCCATACGCACCGAGAAGGTCCGATTCTCTGCCTTGATGAAGCGGCTCACCTCATCGATCTGGGAATTGCTTCGGCGGTCGAGACTTTCGAAATACACCTCAACCGGAGTTCCCTTTTGTACCTGCCTCAGATAGCGTTCAGAAACATCGCCCTTCAAATACACATCGTCCAATGCGATGAGCCGAAGAACGGGCATTCCCGGGGCGGCCATTTCTCCTTCTTTCGCGGCCACCTCATCCACATATCCCGAAAAGGGTGCACGCACCTGGCTCAGCTCGAATTGCGCCTGAAGCGAACGGGCCCGGGCATCGAGGCTTTCATAGGAATTCTTCGCCTGCAGGAATTCGATCTCCGAACCGATGTTCTGGTCCCAGAGCTTCTTCCGCTTTTGGTAGAGCACCTGTGCGAGTTCCAGCTGGCCCTTGACCTCTTCCAATGAATTGCTGATGATGTCTGAATCGAGGGTGAAAAGCATTTGGCCCTCCTGGACCTTGTCGCCTTCCTGAACCGAAATGCGTTCGATCACTCCCTGGGTTTCCGGATGGATCAAGACATTGTGCTGTGCGTGGACCTCGGCCAAAATGGAGAAATAGTGCGCAAATGGGCCAGAGGTAACGGGGATGGAACTCACCAGGGTGAGTCGTTTCGCGGTGTCGAGATCTGCAATGCGTTCGTCCACTTCCATCAAGCGGGCGTTGATGCCGTCCTTGGCACGGATCAGGGAATCCCGCTCTGTTCTCAGGGCACCCAGTTCACTGCTGGGCGAAAGCGGTTCCGGTCCACAGGAAGCTAGGAGCGATACGGCGATCGGAAAGAGCCATTGGCTGTTGTTCATCTTCATTGTTTGTTGTAGTTGCCCAGTACTTTGTCCAGTCTGGATTTAGCGTTCAATAATTCGAGCATGGCCGAGAGGTAGTTGGTCTCGGAATTCAGGTACTGATTCTGCGTCTGCGTCACCTCGAGGCTTGATGAGATGCCCTCCTTGTATTTGATCAGTGTTTTGTCGCGAATGCTCTTGGTGATCTCCCGGTTCCGCTGCTCATTGGACAGTCGGTCGGACGCATAGGAATAGGCGCTCTTGGCCTGTTCGTATTCCAGGGTCAGCGCCTGCCCGATCTGGTCTTTGGCCTCCTGAACCTCGATCAGGTCGATGCGCGCCTGGTCAAGGCGCATCTTGTTGGCAAAAGAGGTGAATAAAGGCATGCTCACGCTGAGCCCCATGACGGTCGAAGGGATCCAATAGGAGTTGTAGTTGAACATATTGAAGGCGTCGTTGTCGAAGTTGCTCTGCTGGTGGGTGAGAAATCCATTCACCTTGGGTGCAAAATCCCACATCCTCCTTTTGACCTGAAGGGCCGCTCCCGTCTCCTGATTTTCGACCAGCTGGTATTCGATGTGTTCCTCCAGACGGAAGGCCTGCTCCGAAACCAGTTGTCCACTCGCATTCTGCAAATAGAGCTCCTCCAGTCCCTGACTCAGCTGCACCGCTGAGTCCATCGGCATGCCAATGGTGAACCGGAAAAAATCCATGGCCACTTTACCCATGCGGCGAGCGTTTTCCAGCTCCAGCGAGATTCCGTTGACCAGATACTCCAGTTGCTGGGCGTCCTGTTCCTCCAGAAAGCCTTCTTCGTACAATGCGCGGACTTCCTGCAAATTCTTCGACAGATTGGCCAGGTTGCTTTGAAGGATCTTCTCTGCTTCCGCCGACAACTGCACATTGTAATAGGCTCTGGCCACTTCGTCCCGCACGTCGATGGTGCTTTTGGTGAGCTCGTCGTTGCGGATCTTCTTCAGGAGAATGCTCCCTTGCCGGGCCAGCAAATAGGTGCCGTCAAAAACAAGCTGATTGATCTGGAAGGTGGCTACGGACGAATTGGAAACGCCAAAGGCGACCGTTTGGAAAGTCCCGGGCTCTCCACCGAAGAATTCTGCGGGAACCGGCTGTTCCGGAAGGTCCGGACTGTACTGATAATTCAGGGAGGCCGAGGCCTGTGGCAACCCAATGGCTGTGATCTCCCAAAGCCGTTTTTCGGCCTTCTCGATCTCGTGTCTGCTGTTGCTGATCAGATAGCTGTTCTTGAATGCGTAGCGCTGGGCGTCTTCCAGGCTCATCGCCTGCTGTGCCCAAAGCGATGGGCAGATGCCCAACAGCAAGAGACCAAGTCCTTTGATCCGGATTCTTCTGCTCATTCGTTCATTCTTTTTTTGAGGTACTCGATCCCTTTTTTTGTTGCTATTCCGTGTAGATGATAGACCATGGCTTCCCCCAAGAGCTTGCTCAGCCCTGGGATCAACGGCCGTCCCCCCGACTGATCGAGGATGCCCTGTATCTTGCTCAGATAGACTTTGGCTACCACATCCCTGTCGACCTCCGGTCGGTACAGTCCCTCATCCACTCCGCGTCGCAGATTGCTGCGCTGGAAGGACAATATCATTTCTGTTCGCTCCTCCGATAGTTTTTGATGCGCCTCTGGAAACTGGGCGTTCAACTGCCCTTCCATGTTCTTTCGCTGCGCTTCGAGCTTTTCCCGCATCATGCGGTCAATGCGCAGCAATTCATCGATGGCATTGTCCGATTCCGCTACGAGTTCACCCAGTTTTTCTTTCGTCTCCTGCACAGAAAGTGCGCAGCAGGCCTGGACCAGCTCTTTCTTATTGGGCACATGCCGGTAGACCGTCTTTTTGGAAACGCCCAGTTCCTGAGCGATCTGGTCCATGGTCACCGCTTTCAAGCCGTGGCGTTGGAAGAGCTTTAGGCAGCTGCTGATCAGGGCGTGTTTCTGGGTGTCCATTTGAAAAACGGCGGCAAAAGTACATGGGAAACTTTCGTGCCCCAAATAGTTTCCACTCAAACATCTCGAAAACGCATTTCCGTCAGCTGCTCGAAATCTTAACATTTGATGCGGCAGCGCCTATCAACAATTGTACCTTTATTTGTTAAACAGAAAAAAGCCAATGAATCAAGCCGTTTCAGTCGCTCAGGCCCTGAAAAAAGTTTCAGCTGGAACCGACATTTCCATCAGCGGTTGGGTGCGGAGTTTCCGCAACGACCGTTTCATCCAACTCAATGACGGGAGCTGCTTGGCCAGTATTCAGGCGGTGATCGAACCGGAAGCACACGACGAAACGCAACGAAAGCGCATCACAACTGGAAGCTGCGTTCAGGTGAGCGGGAAGTTGGTGGATTCGCCGGCCAAAGGGCAAGAGGTGGAGGTACATGTGGAAACACTCGAGATCCTTGGAGATGCCGATGCCGCCGCATATCCCTTGCAGCCCAAGAAACACTCATTGGAATTCCTTCGGGACATCGCTCACCTCAGGCCGCGCACCAACACCTTTGGAGCGGTCTTTCGCATTCGGCACCTTCTTCAGTATGCCGTACATGCATTCTTCCATGAGAACGGCTTCTTCCATGTGGCCAGCCCGATCATCACCGCTTCGGATGCAGAAGGGGCGGGGGAGATGTTTCGGGTCACCACGGCCGATGCTGCCAACCCGGTCAGGGGCGAAAATGGCGATGTGGATCACAGCGGAGATTTCTTCGGAAAGGAAACCCATCTGACGGTTTCGGGTCAGCTCGAAGCCGAGCTGTTTGCCATGGGGCTCTCCAAAGTTTACACCTTCGGACCAACATTTCGTGCAGAAAACTCGAACACCTCACGCCACCTGGCCGAGTTTTGGATGATCGAGCCCGAAGTGGCCTTCATGGAGCTGGAGGGCAATATGACCCTTGCCGAAGCTCTGATGCGCTATGTGATCGGCTACGTCATGAAGCATGGAGAAGAAGACCTGATCTTCCTTGAAAAGCGACTGGCCGACGAAGAGAAGAGCAAGCCGCAGAACGAGCGTTCCCCCATGGGATTGAGAGAAAAATTGCGCTTCGTTCTGGAGAATCCCTTCAAACGGGTGAGCTATACCGAGGCGATCGATATACTTAGGAATTCGAAGCCCAACAAGAAAAAGAAGTTCAAATACCTGATCGAAGAGTGGGGCGCAGACCTTCAATCGGAACACGAGCGCTTTTTGGTGGAAAAGCACTTTGGCTGTCCCGTGGTGCTCTATGACTACCCTGCCGATATCAAGGCCTTCTATATGCGTCAGAACGACGATGGCAAAACCGTTCGGGCCATGGACGTGCTCTTTCCCGGAATTGGCGAGATCGTTGGGGGAAGCCAGCGGGAAGAGCGACTCGACATCCTGCAAGAAAAGATGAAGCAGTTCGACATTCCGGAAGAATCGATGTGGTGGTACCTGGAAACCCGTAAATACGGCAGCTGCAAACACAGTGGGTTCGGGCTTGGTTTCGAACGACTGGTCCAGTTTGTCACGGGAATGACCAACATACGGGATGTGATCCCCTTCCCCAGAACACCGGGCAGCGCAGAATTCTGATCCATGCTCAAACAGAAGCTCAGCCAAAAACTCAGTCAAAAGCTCAGCCCTCAGCAGATCCAGCTGATGAAGCTGATCCAGCTGCCGACGATCGCATTGGAGGAGCGGATACAAGAAGAACTGGAGATCAACCCTGCCCTGGAAGAGGCAGCTGAGCAAGAGGTCGAAGACCCGTACGACACCTCAGATGAACTGAACGACAACGAGGAGATCCCGGCAGAGGACATCAATGTGGATGAATACCTGTCGGACGATGACATTCCCGACTACAGGCTGAAGGCCAATAACCACAGCCCCGACGACGAAGAGAAACAGATCCCGTTGAGTGGAGGTGAAACCTTCATGGACCACCTGCTCGGCCAGTTCGGTATGCGCCGCCTGACCGATCGCCAGCGCGGGCTTGGAGAGTACCTGATCGGCAACATCGACGACGACGGCTACATCCGGCGGGAACTGATCCATATTGTGGATGATCTGGCCTTCAATCAGAATGTGATGACCAGCGAAGAAGAACTCGAAGAAGTTCTTGAAGTGGTGCAGGGACTGGAACCTGCGGGCGTGGGTGCACGCGACCTAAGAGAATGCCTCGCTCTTCAGTTGGACCGGCGAAGCCAACAAGCCTTTACCTCCATCGCTCAAGCCATCCTGGAAGATCATTTCGACGCCTTCACCAAGAAGCATTACAGCAAGATCATGGAGAAGCTGGGGATCGATGAGGAAACGCTTCGGTCTGCACTCGACGAGATCATCAAACTCAATCCCAAGCCTGGTAGCAGTTTCTCTGGCGGAGGCAAAGCCATCACCCAGGCCATCACCCCCGACTTCTACATCCAGCTGAAGGATGGGAAGGTGGAATATCTGCTGAACGCGCGTAACGCCCCTGAGCTGAACATCAGCCGGGAATACAAGAACATGCTCGAACACTACAAAGAGCAGAAGACCCCCAGCAAGAGCGATAAAGAAGCGGTGCTCTTTGTCAAACAGAAGATCGATTCGGCCAAGTGGTTCGTGGAAGCCGTACGGCAAAGACAGCGTACCCTTTTGTTGGTCATCGATGCCCTGGTGGAGCGTCAGAATGCCTATTTCCTGACCGGCGACGAAAGCGATCTTCAGCCGATGATCCTGAAGGACATCGCTGAAATGACAGATCTCGACATCAGCACCGTGTCGCGCGTGGCCAGCAATAAATATGCGCAGACTCCGTATGGAACATTCCTGTTGAAGGAACTCTTCTCCGAATCCATGACCAACGATCAGGGAGAAGAGGTGAGTACGCGTGAGATCAAAAAGTATCTCAAGGAATTGATCGAGGGGGAGTCCAAGTCCAAGCCCCTGACCGACGAAAAACTGGCCGCCGCACTCAAAGAAAAAGGCTACCCGATCGCGCGAAGGACCATCGCCAAATACCGTGAGCAATTGGGTATCCCTACCGCCCGACTCCGTAAAGAACTCTGAAGGTGAAGCGCTTCGCTTTACTCATCTCTTATGTGTTGCATCCAGCGGCCATGCCGCTGCTCGGCATTTGCTTGCTGGTCGAGCTGCACCCCTGGCCGGTGATGACCGATCTGCTGATTTATGCGCTGGCATTTGTCTTCCTGGGAACTTATATCATTCCCGCGCTGATCAGCCTGAGCCTGAAGTCGGTGGGGCTTATCGACAGCCTGCACATGAATACGGCCAAGGACCGGCGCATTCCCTTTGTCATCGCCTTTGTTTTTTATCTGTTCACGGCGATCTATGTTCGGCGGTTTCCTCTGCCGGCAGAGTGCAGTGCTTTTTTGATGGGCGCTGCCCTTTCCATCGGCCTTCTGACCCTTCTTCTGCCCTACCAAAAGGCGAGCGCGCACATGGCCGGAATAGGAGGGATGATCGGCTTGATCGCCCACATTTCTTCGGCTTATTTCGTGGACCTTTTTTCTTTCTGGGTAGCGGCTGTTCTGGCGGCCGGTCTGCTGGGAAGTGCCCGACTCATCCTTCTTGCACACAGCAAGAGTGAGCTTTTGAGCGGATTGCTCTGCGGCCTTTTCGGCATGCTCATCTCCCTGAACTGGCTCTGATCAGATGGTGCCGGTTCGGCCACCGTCCACGGGAATGCTGACCCCATTGACGTAGCCTGCGGCTGGTGAGCAGAGAAAGGCAATGACAGCTCCCAGTTCTTCGGGTCGGCCGAATCGTCCAGCTGGGATCTCCCTGCGCATGGCATCGGCCACCTCATCCGTTCCCGACGCTGTTTTTTGGGCCTTGTTGGCGATGATCTGATGGAGCCGTTCGGTCTCGGTAGCCCCGGGAAGAACGTTGTTCACGGTGATCCCAAAACCCGCCACTTCGTTGGAAACGGTCTTGGCCCAACTCGCCACCGCACCCCGGATGGTATTGGACACTCCCAATCCTTTGAGGGGAATGCGCACCGAGGTGGAGATGACGTTCACCACACGGCCATAGCCCACTTCTTTCATGCCCGGCAAACAACTTTGAAGAAGCCTCTGATTATTGACCAGGTGCAATTCGAAGGCCGAGCGAAAATCCGCCACATCCGCCAGGTGTGCCGGACCTGGAGGAGGGCCGCCAGTGTTGTTGATCAGGATCTGTACAGGCTTCTCAGAAACCAGGGCATCGACCGCTTCGGCCACCGCTTCAGGATGGTGGAAGTCGGCCACCACATACCCGTGTTTTTGGCCTCGGGCCGCCGAAAGTGCGCTGGCTCTCTTCTTCAATTTGGAGGCGTCCCGCGCCATGAGAATGACCTCCGCGCCCAACTCGGCCAGCTCAAGGGCCGTGGCCCATCCAATGCCTTGAGTGCTCCCACAAACAAGTGCTCTTTTTCCTGTCAGATCCAATTCCATTTGCGCAATATAGACAGACCCCTTTGTTCCTGTCGGTGCAAAAGGTCCGTTTCGGCTACTTTCGAAACAGTGGAACCCAAGGCTCTGGAAGAATTCAAGGGAGATCGTTGCTGGAGCGAGATCCCTGCCGAAGAATACCGACGCTTTCTCATGGACGCGCCTCTGCGGCTGGATGAAGTGTGGAAGGTTGCTCTGGAAGACAAATCATGGTCCTGGCGCTGTGCCTGGCTCATTGCCCGTTTCATCCCAGACCTCCAAGAACACATTCACCCCAAGCGCCTTGAGCTTCTGGCTGTCATGGAGCAAAAGACACCTGGTCATCAGCGTGAATTGCTGCGCATCATCGCAGGTCTTGATCTGGATCCGGATGAACTCGGGATGCTCCATGACTGCTGCCTGAACATCTGGACGGATGTCCGTGCATCCTCCGGAACGCGGTCTTTGGCCATGGGTCAAATGATGCGCGTGGCCTCGGAGCTTCCTGAATTCAACAGAGAATTGCAGGCCGTTTCGGGCGCAGAGTTCCTGGCGTCACTGAGTTCCGGAATCCGCCGTTCTTTAGAGAAAAAGCTGCGGGTCCACCTTCAGGATTCACTCCTCTGAAAAGTAGAAAACGTTGAAGTCCAGCGGTTCGATCGCCGCCTCTTCTCCCGCTGTGAGCAGGCGGTCATCCAGAATGCTCTTGAAACCCATCCCCTGAGCGGTGAATTCCGATAGTCGGTTCCAATCGATCTTTTGTACTTCTTCCGAACTGTTGAAGACGCACATCATCGTCTGTTCTCCGCCTCTGCGGAAATAGATATACAGCCCTTCCTGAGGAATGAAATGCACGAACTCGCCGCGAAAGAGTTTGGAGTGTTCTCTTCGGAAACGCGAAAGGGTGCGGATCAGTTCGAAAGCTTGGTTCTCTTGGGCGCTTCGTCCCTCTGCTGTGAATTTATCCGTTGGATCGCCCGGCCAGCCTCCGCTGAAATCTTCCCGGATGACCCCGTGGTTCGCCGTCTCTTTCATCAGCACTTCGGTGCCATAGTAGATGCAGGGAATTCCTCGGCTGGTCAAAAGCACGCCCATGGCCGCCTTGAAGCGGGCCAGATCTTCATTGACTTCTCCAAAAATGCGGCCCATGTCGTGGTTGTCGGCAAAAGTGATCATCCCCCGGGGCTGCTCGTACATCCAGTCTCCAGCCAGAGTGAGGTAAAAACGGCCCACGCCTTCCGCCCAGCCCGGCTTCTCTTTGACCATTTCCTGAAGGCCAAAACAGAATTGAAAATCCAGGACCTGAGGCAGCACGCTGCTCTTTTCACCGAGCATGGATTGGTTGCGCGCCCAACCGCCTTGGATCTGTGCGCCTGTCACCCAGATCTCTCCAAAAAAGAGAAAACCGGGATACTCTCTTTGGACTGCGCGGAGCAGTTCATTCATGAATTTCTGATCGGGATAGGCATAGGTGTCCACGCGTATGGCGTCGATAGATGCGGTGGCGATCCACCACAAGGTGTTCTGCAGGAGGTATTTGGCTACGTGTGCGTTGCGCTGATTCAGGTCCGGCATCACGGGCACGAACCATCCGTCCTGAAATGTCCGCAGATCGGAGCGGGACGCATTGGGATCGATGAATGCAGCCGCGCGGTAGTTGGTCTGCACATAGGTTCCGTTGCCGTTGACCCAGTCTTTCTCTGGCGGATCCAAATGCAGCGGATGCTGATCCCCACAGTGGTTGTAGACAGCATCCATGACGAGTTTCATTCCCCGCTGGTGCAGTCCGTCCGAGAGCTGCCCATAGAGGTCGTTGTCTCCAAAGCGCGGATCGATGGCGTAGTGGTCGGTGATGGCATATCCGTGATAGCTCTGCTTCTCCATGTCGTTCTCCAGCAGAGGGCAGCTCCAGATCGAGGTGATCCCGAGGTCGTTGAGATAATCCAAACGGTCGATGATGCCCTGAATGTCGCCGCCATGCCGCCCATAGGGCTCCGAGCGGTCGAGGGCGGTTTCGTTCATGTCGGTCTGTATATCGTTGGCCGTATTCCCGTTCGCAAAGCGATCGGGAGTGATCAGATAGAGGACATCGGATTCATCGTGCGCAGCGGGTTTGTACGCAGGGCGCTCTTTAACAGGCCAAATGAAACGCGCCTTTTTTCCCTTGCCAAAACGAAGTTCTGCACGGCAGGCTTCGCCTTCTTTCACCCAAAGGGTCAGATAGCCATACTTCGGATTGGAGGCCGTCTGCCAATGGAGCACCTCCACGCCTTCGCACTCTGCGCGAACCTCCTTTACCCGGTCGAGCTCTTGGCCATAGACCAGAAGTTCAACGGTGTCCGTGGCCATGCCCCGCCACCAATTGGGCGGATCGATCCGCTCGATGCGCTGAGCTGTTGAAAAGAGCGGCAGCAATAATAAAACTGCAGCGGTGAAGGCGATCGTGAATTTGTTTTCTCTACGCATGGACTGAACGAGTGTATTCCTTTTCATACATTTGACACATTGTGAATTGTACACTTACTAAACTTAAACGCACAAACAAATGAAAAAACTCTACACTTTGGCCACTTTGCTGGCATTTTCTCTGGCCGCGGTGGCGCAGGTGAATGTCACCTTTCAGGTGGACATGAACCAGCAGACCGTGAGCGCCGATGGCGTGCACTGCGCAGGTAACTGGCAGGCTGCAGCAGGATTCCCTGGTGACTGGGACCCTTCTACGGCAGAGCTGCTCGACCCCGACATGGACGGCGTATACGAGCTGACCGTTCAGCTTGCGGCCGGGTCGTATGAGTACAAATTCATCAACGGAAATGCATGGGGAAGCGATGAAGGCGTTCCTTCCGGATGTGCAGTGAACGGAAACCGCGGACTTACCGTGGCAGCTTCCGACATCACCACTCCGGACGTTTGCTTCGCCACCTGCTCGCCCTGCCCTGCAGGCCCTATCCCGACCTTCAATGTGGTCTTTGAGGTGGACATGAGCACGACCTGCGACGTGGATTCTGTGGATGTTGCCGGAATGATGAACAGCTGGAGCGGAGGCGATATGCTCACTGATCCCGATGGAGACGGCGTGTACAGCATCACCCTGGCCATCGACTCTGGTGAGGTACAGTACAAGTTCCGCCGCTACTTCAACGGATCGGCGAACTGGGAAGGTATTGGCAACCGTGTTTACGATGCCGTCGCTGACGCCACTGTGCCCTACACATGTTTCAACGATACGGTGGCTTGCAGCAATGTACCCGCACCGTCCGATGTCACCTTCCGCGTGGACATGACCAACGAAGCACCCGATGCTTCCGGTGTCTTTGTCATTGGAGACTTCACGGCACCTGCCTGGCAGGATGGTGCCATCCAGCTCACTCCAGACCCCAACAACCCCGGGTTCTATGAGACCACTTACAACATGTGTCCCGGCACCTTCTACTGGAAGTTCGTCAACGGCGACCCCGATCCGAATGTTTCCGTGACCGAGGTGGAAGAGAGCTTCCCTGGTGGAGATACTTCCTGCTACGTGCCCAACGGACTGGGCGGATTCAACCGGGTGACCACTCGCCCAGACGATCAGCCGCTTCTGCTGGCTTATGTGTTCAACACCTGCACCACGGCTGGTATGGGCGTTGAAGACGGTCTGAATGCCCGTAGCTTCGATGTTTATCCAAATCCCGTGAACGGCATTTCAATGGTCGATCTCGGTGTGCAGGAGAAGTTCAACGTGGCTGTATACGACCTCAGCGGGCGTCGTGTCCTGGACTTTGGAAAGTGCTTCGGACAACTGGAGATCGACGGCAGCCGTCTGGAAGCTGGTGTCTATTTGCTGACCGTGGCCCGCGACAACGGCGAAATGGCACAGAGCCGTTTTATCGTGCGCTAAGACCTCTATTCTTTGATATCAAGGCCCCGCTGCATTCTGGCGGGGCTTTTTTGTTGAGGGGAGCTCGAACCGATAGATGTATTCTGCCGTTTGACCATTAAGTTTGAATCAAAATCGAAACTCATGTCCGATACTTTTGAGCTTCCTGCTCTTCCATATGCACACGATGCATTGGAACCACATATCGATGCGCGCACCATGGAGATCCACCATGGCAAACACCACGCCGCCTACACCTCCAAACTGAACGATGCCGTCCAAGGCACGCCCATGGCGGGATTAAGCATAGAAGAACTCCTCGCTGACCACTGCGACAAACCTGCCATCCGAAACAACGGTGGCGGATTCTACAACCACAACCTTTTTTGGTCGGTGATGGCCTCGCCCGGAAATGGCGGTGGCGGTGGTGTTATTGTTGGATCGGTCATCGACAAGGCCATCAAACAGAATTTTGGCTCTTGGGAGGAATTCAAGAACGGCTTCGCTCAGGCAGCAGCCACTCGTTTTGGTTCGGGATGGGCCTGGCTTTGTGTGCATGCCGGCGGAAAACTGGAGATCTGCAGCACGGCCAATCAAGACAACCCGCTCATGCCAGATGCCGGTTGTTCCGGAGCCCCGATACTGGGCCTCGATGTTTGGGAGCACGCCTATTACCTCAACTACCAGAACAGGCGTCCCGCCTACATCGACGCTTTTTGGAACGTGGTGAACTGGAAGGAAGTTGAGCGTCGGTACGAAGCGCATTCCTGATCCTTTTTGGACCTGATTCAACCCCGCTCGATGCGGGGTTTTTTGTGGGCCAAGGCATTTAATACATTTGGTCTGTGGGCGCTGTCTACTTCATTTCCGATCTGCACCTCGGGGCGCCGGACAAGGCATCCAGCCGGGTGCGCGAAAAAAAGTTCGTGGACTGGCTCGACCAGATACAGGAAGATGCCGATGCGCTCTATGTGGTGGGCGACCTGTTTGATTTTTGGTACGAATACAAACGAGCCGTTCCGCGCGGATTCACCCGAAGTTTGGGCAAGCTGGCCGAGCTGGCCGACCAAGGGGTAGACATCCATCTGTTCACCGGAAACCACGACCTCTGGATCTTCGACTACCTGCCCGAAGAGATCGGCTGTCGTTTGCACCGGCACCCCATTGACCTGGAGCTTTATGGCAGGTCTATTCTGGTCGGGCATGGAGACGGACTGGGTCCGGGAGACAATGGATACAAATTTCTGAAGAAGATCTTCACCAACCGCTTGCTTCAATGGTGCTTTGAACGGCTGCATCCCAATTTTGGCATTTGGCTGGCCAACAGCAGCAGTCGCTACAGCCGGAAGCACACAGGCGGAAAGGATGCCAAGTTCCACGGAGCAGAAAATGAATGGCTCTTTCAATATTGCCTGAAAGAGAACGAAAAAAAGAAGCGTGATCTCTACCTCTTCGGCCACCGTCATTTGCCCATCCGCATGCCATTGAGCGACAAAGAGATGTACATCAACCTCGGGGACTGGATCCGCTATTTTACTTATCTCCGGATGGATGAGACAGGCGCAAGGTTGCTCGAATTCCAAGGAGATGTTCGGACCGATCCCGAGGCAAAGGTCTTTAGCTGAAAGGCGGCTTTTTTCGGCACCCTGCTTTGTTACATTTGTGTGCAATGCCGAACCCCCAACACATCATCACACTTCGCGGACTCACCCGGAACTTTCCGCTCGGAGCAGAAGTGGTCAAAGTACTCAAAGGCATCGACCTTGAGATCGCCCGAAATGAATATGTAGCCCTTATGGGGCCTTCCGGAAGCGGAAAAAGCACCCTGATGAATCTGATCGGTTGCCTGGACACCGCCACAGGCGGCACGTATAAGCTGAATGGCACCTATGTTGCTCAGCTGGACGACAATGAACTGGCAGACATCCGCAATGTGGAGATCGGCTTTGTCTTTCAAACCTTCAATCTTCTGCCTCGGTCCACCGCTCTGGAAAATGTCGCACTGCCGCTTGTTTATTCCGGTGTAACCAAAAGCGAAAGAGAAGAGCGTGCAAAAGAGGTTCTGGACATGGTGGGGCTCTCCGACCGAATGGATCACCGTCCCAACCAACTCTCTGGTGGACAAAGACAAAGGGTGGCCGTGGCCCGCGCCTTGGTCAATAAGCCCTCCATCATTCTGGCCGACGAGCCGACGGGAAATCTCGATACAAAGACGAGCCTCGATATCATGGAGCTGTTTCGGGAGATCCATGCTGCCGGCAACACCATCATTTTGGTCACGCACGAAGAAGACATCGCCGCACACGCCCACCGCGTGGTCCGATTAAGGGACGGTCTGATCGAAAGTGACCAACGCCAAAAAGCCATCGCCCATGAAAGTCAGTGAAAATTATGTGAGCGGAAGCTGGGTTTCCGGAGAGGGAACCGAGGTGGAGCATATCAATGCATTGAGCGGAGCCCCCATCTCATCCTGCTCTTCCAAAGGCCTGGACTATTCTGCTGTCCTGGAATACGGCAGACAGGCCGGTGGTGCTGCACTGCGTAAAATGAGTTTCCAGGAAAGAGGCTTAATGCTCAAAAAGCTGGCTCTGCATCTGACCAGTATCAAGGATCGCTTCTATGCGGTCAGCGCAGCTACAGGCGCTACGCGCATCGACTCCTGGATCGATATCGAAGGCGGCATCGGCAACCTCTTCGCCAATGCCTCCCTGAGAAGAAAGTTTCCAGACCTGCCGTTCTATGTGGATGGCGAAACCGTCGGTCTGAGCAAGAACGGAAGCTTTATCGGACACCACATAATGGTGCCGAAACGGGGGGTGGCCGTACACATCAACGCCTTTAATTTCCCCATCTGGGGCATGTTGGAAAAGGTGGCCGTGAACTGGCTGGCGGGAATGCCGGCCGTGGTCAAACCCAGCGAGTATACCAGCTACCTCACAGAGGAAATGGTCCGGGCCATCATTGAATCAGGAATACTGCCTGAAGGCGCACTTCAATTGGTGAACGGCTGTGGCCACGGCATTCTTGATGCAGTCGCTCATCAGGATGTGGTGACCTTCACTGGGTCTGCTGCCACTGGACGAAAATTGAAAGCCCATCCGCGCTTGCTCGAAGAGTCGGTCCCTTTCAATATGGAAGCCGATTCGTTGAACGCCTGTGTGCTCGGGGAAGACGCTGTGCCGGGAACTGCAGATTTCGACTTGTTCATCAAGGAGGTGCACCGCGAGATGACGGTCAAGGCCGGTCAAAAGTGTACAGCTGTTCGACGCATATTGGTCCCCGCATCGCTTGTGGACGAAGTCCGTACTGCGCTTGTCGGCCGCCTGAAAAAGACGAGCATAGGCGACCCTTCGATTGAGGGTGTTCGCATGGGGGCTTTGGCCACACGAACACAAGTGGAACGCGTGCGTGAGGCGGTGGACAAGCTGTCTGGACAACAGGAAATGGTCTATGGTCCACTCAGTGATTTTGAGCTGCAGGGAGGCAGTCGGGAGCACGGTGCATTCTTCCCTCCCGTATTGTTTCAAAACAGCAAACCATTTGAAAACACGCTGGTGCACGAGGTGGAAGCCTTTGGTCCGGTTTCGACCATCATTCCCTACAATGATCTGGAGGAAGCCGCTCAACTGACGGCTCTGGGTAAGGGTTCTTTGGTCTCTTCCATTGTGAGCTCAGACGACAACATAGCGCGCAACTTCACGCTTGAAGCCGCCCATATGAACGGACGCATCCTGGTGCTCAACGAACGCTGCGCCAAGGAGAGCACAGGCCACGGATCTCCTATGCCTCTTTTGACACACGGTGGCCCGGGTCGGGCTGGCGGAGGAGAAGAAATGGGCGGTATGCGCGGCGTAATGCATTACCTGCAGCGCACGGCCATTCAGGGCCACCCGGATACCATCCGCGCCATCACCTCACAGCATCAGGCAGGAGCCACATTGCCCGAAGCAGAGCCGCATTTGTTCCGGCAATATTTTGAAGACCTTCAGGTTGGCGATACGGTCACCACCCACAAGCATACGGTCACTGAAGCCGATATCGTCAATTTTGCCAATGTGAGCGGTGACAACTTCTACGCGCACATGGACGCAACCTCTTTGGAAGGCACCATATTCGAGCAGCGCGTGGCCCATGGCTACTTTGTGCTGAGCAAGGCAGCCGGACTCTTCGTCGACCCCAAAAAGGGGCCCGTTCTCTTGAATTACGGCATCGATGAAGCGCGTTTCACCAAGCCGGTCTATCCAGGAGCGACCTTGGGGGTTCGACTCACCGTGAAGGAAAAGATCGCTCAGGAGAAAAGAAGCGAAGAGGACGTGCCCAAGGGCATTGTCAAATTCCTCGTTGACGTGTACGACGAGACCGGGGAAACCGTTGCTCTGGCCACCATCCTGACCATGGTTCAAAAGCGTTCGGATTGACCTGGCCCGAATTTCTAAAAACCGATCAGCAGCCGGCACCTCCGTATTGGGCGGCCATTTTCATTTCCACTCGCTCTGAGGAGAACGAGGGATACGCCGCTATGGATCAGGCCACCATAGAGCGTGCACAACAGACAGAGGGCTTCCTGGGCTATGCCCAAGCCAAAGAGCAAAGCCAGGGGATCTTCATCTCCTATTGGGCCTCGCTTGAAGCCATAGAAAGATGGAAAGAAGACAGCCTGCACAAAGCGGCCAAAGAAAAGGGAAACAAGACCTGGTACACGCGATTCATCAGCCAGGTCGTTGAGATCAAAAGCCATACGATCAAATCATGAGAACAGATTCTTACGTACAAGTAGAAGTGGACGGAGGAGTGGCCTCCATCGAGTTCTATCACGAGAAAAAGAACAGCATGCCCGCTGTTCAGCTCAAAGAACTCACCGAAGCTGTCGAGAGTTGCGCCAAAGATCGGGACGTTCGTGTGCTGATCCTGCGCTCACAAGGCGACGGTGCTTTTTGCGCGGGTGCCAGCTTCGATGAGCTGGTCGCCATTTCCAACGAGCAGGAAGGGCTGGCCTTTTTCAGCGGATTTGCCCAGGTGATCAACGCCATGCGAAAGTGCCCAAAATTCATCTTGGGCCGGGTGCAGGGAAAGGCCGTGGGTGGCGGAGTTGGACTGGCCAGTGCGACCGACTACTGTTTTGCGCACAGATCGGCCTCCGTGAAATTGTCGGAGCTGGCCGTGGGCATTGGGCCTTTTGTAGTGGGGCCTGCAGTGCAGCGCAAGGTCGGTCTGTCGGCCATGAGCGAATTGGCCATCGATGCCGCCTCGTGGCGTTCGGCTGAATGGGCCCATCAAAAGGGGCTTTTCAATGAGCTCTTCGACGATCATGAGGATATGGACAAGGCCCTGATGGCCCTGGCCCACCGCCTGAGCAAAAGCAGCCCTGAGGCCATGCATCACTTAAAGGAAACATTTTGGGCCCAGACCGGTCACTGGGAGGATCTGCTCAGCGAGCGGGCAGCCATCAGCGGGGAATTGGTCTTATCGGATTTTACACGGGATGCCATCGCCGCATTCAAATCGGGCAAACGCTAACGGCCCAATGTGAATTCAGATATTTGCGCCCATGGCTCAGGAGGAGAATAAAGAGCGGCTTTTTGAGCGGCTGAGGTATAAGTACCGTTTGGTCGTCCTCAACGATGACACCTTTGAGGAAAAACTATCGTTCAAACTTTCCCGGCTCAATGTGTTTCTCAGCATCGGATTTTCGGCCATCCTGCTCATCGCCGGAACCACTTTGTTGATCGCGCTGACCCCTTTGCGCGAATACATTCCTGGTTATTCATCCACCCGTCTTCGCAAACAGGCTCTGGAACTCGTTCAGCGCACAGATTCCTTGAACGCCCAATTGGTCTACCAGCACCAATACCTGGAGAACATACAGCGGATCGTAGAAGGGCGAACAGAAGACAGTTTGGATGCCCCACAGGCACTGGACCCTGCAAAACAACCCTCCGAGCAGGAGTTGAGCCCAACGGCAGAAGAAGCCTCGCTCAGAAAAAAGGTCGAGGAAGAAGAACGATTCAACGTCAACCCGAGGTCAGAGGCGCCTCAAGACCTGGAAAATCTTGGCTTCTTTACGCCCTTGAAAGGCGTTGTGTCCCAATCCTTCAACAAGGACAAAGGGCATCTGGCTGTGGATGTGCTGGCGCCAAAGAACAGCGCCATCAAAGCCTGCCTGGACGGCTATGCTCTGCTGGCTGAATGGACGGCTGAAACCGGACATGTGCTCATGGTACAGCATGGAAATGGCCTGATCTCCGTATACAAACACAATTCCGCGCTCCTCAAAAAACAAGGAGACGTGGTTCAGGCTGGCGAAGCCATTGCCATCATTGGCAATTCAGGCGAACTGACCACCGGTCCCCACCTGCACTTCGAGCTCTGGCACGAAGGAAAAGCGGTGGACCCCGAGCTCTTCATGCGCTTCTGACCATGAGCGGACTCAAAGAGCAGTTGGCCAGACCCTATGCCTGGTGGGTGCACCGAAAAAACCAGAAATGGAAAAGCCGTGCCGCTGAGGTACAGCAAGAGTGGCTTTTGAAGTTGTGTTCCACAGCCGCTGCTACGCGCTTCGGGAAGGACCACCACCTCAAGGATGTGCGCAGTCCTGCTGATTTTGCTCAGGCCGTTCCGCTGCGCGATTATGAAAAACTCCGGGCTTATGTGGACCCGATGGTGGATGGAGAACCCGACGTACTCTGGCCCGGGCGCCCTCTCTACTACGCCAAGACCAGCGGGACGACCTCCGGAGCGAAGTACATTCCCATTTCAAGGGATTCGATGCCGTTTCATATTTCGGCAGCCAAGGATGCGCTGTTGGAATATGCCTATCACTCGAACAATTACGATTTCATCGGCGGAAAACTGATCTTTCTTCAGGGAAGTCCGGAAATGAGCCCCACCCTCGATGTACAAACGGGCAGACTTTCGGGCATTGTAGCGCATTATGTGCCCTCCTATCTGCAAAGCAACCGCCTTCCCAGCTGGGAAACGAATTGCATCGACGATTGGGAACAAAAGCTGCGCGCCATCGTACAGGAAACTCGTTCGCAGGACATGCGTCTGATCAGCGGTATCCCGCCCTGGGTGCAGATGTATTTTGAATACCTGTTGGAGGATACGGGAATGCCGGATATCCAAAGCTTGTTTCCCCGCTTCAGTCTGTTTGTCACCGGCGGGGTGAACTATCAGCCGTACCGGGCCAGTATCGACCGCCTGGTCGGTAAAAAGATCGACATGCTCGAAACCTATCCGGCCAGCGAAGGCTTCATCGCCTACGACGACAGCTCGGGTGAAGAGGGCTTGTTGCTTTTGGCCGACCAGGGAATTTTCTACGAATTCATTCCGCTCGAGGAGGTGCATTCTGAAAACCCGACACGCCTGCCCTTGAGCGATGTTCAAATCGGTGTTCGTTATGCCATCGCCATGAGCACGAACGCGGGTCTTTGGTCCTATTTGATCGGTGATACGGTCGAATTCGTGCGCACGTCACCCTATCGCTTAAAGGTCACTGGGCGGGTGGCCCACTACATCTCCGCCTTTGGCGAGCACGTTATCGGAAGTGAGGTGGAAGCGGCCATGAAAGACGCCTGTGCGCAGAGCGGTGCTGTTCCCGTCGAGTTCACTGTGGCCCCACAAGTAGCCCCTGAAAGCGGACCGCCACATCACGAATGGTTTGTGGCCTTCGAGCAGACACCTGATGATCTGCTCGCCTTTGGACAACATCTGGACAGGGCGCTTTCTGAAAAGAACTCCTACTACGCAGATCTGATCGAGGGAAAGGTCCTCGGCCCGTGTGTTATTCGCGAGGTGCCAAGGGATGCGTTTGCAGCTTATATGAAGTCCATTGGGAAGCTCGGTGGACAGAACAAGCTTCCCCGCCTGAGCAACGACCGAAAGATCGCCGATGCTTTGAGCAAGATGCTCAACTGAGTTCTATTCCGTTCAGGGCTTTTTGACCACACGCGCTGTCTGCATTGGGCCGTTCTGGGTGCTCATTTTGACAATGTACAATCCCTCTGAGTACGCACTCATATCGAGGGCTTCCCGTGTGTCGAAGAGCTTATGACTGCCCAAGAGCTGTCCGTTCACACTGAACACCTCAACGGTCAATGGCCCGCCGGTCCAATGGAAATGCAGAGCGTCTTTGACGGGATTGGGATAAAGCCGAATGTCCATGGGCTGCTGGCCGATCACAGAAAGGTCTTTGCAGCTTCCGATCACATAGCTGTCCATATTGGCTGAATTGTTCCGTTCGCCCTGACCAGGATAAGAATAGGTGTAGTAGAAATAGACCGTGCTGCCCTGTGCGGCATTGATGGGATACGGCACGTTGGGCGTTACGATATGGCCCGGCATATTGCTCGGGTTGGTTCCGTAATACAGAATGCAGGTCGGGCTGCCCATCCCAGCGATAGAAGGAATAAAGGTGATGGTGGGGTTGTTGGCATCGGGTGAAAAGCGGTAGTTGAAATCGCCATTCCAGGAGGACTGTTCGCAAGGCGGCGCTGGAACGATATCCACCTGTACCGCATCTGAAACAGCTGAGTCACCGTAGGTGTCCACCGCCACGGCCGTAATGTCGAAAGTGCCTGCGGCCTGAGGCGTCCACTGCCATTCAAAGGGCGCTTGCGCATCCGTTCCCAGCCACTGTCCGTTGAGCCTGAAATGAACCTGCGCTACGCTGTCATTGATGTCCGAGGCCACAGCGAGAATAGTGATGGTTTCGTTCTCGAAAAATTCCGACTGGTCGGCAGGGGACTGAATGACCACAGCTGGCGGCAGATTATTGGTCGTGCTGGAGATCAGATAGACTTCATCCTGATCCGAATAGGAACCGTTGTCCACATCCAAACGGAGAAGATAGACCCCGGGGATCAGGCCCGAGACCGTCGTTTGGGCAGATCCTGGTGCAGCCAATTGAAGGACAGATGGCCCATAGACCTGTGTCCACTGATGATTGAGGCTCGCGCCACCCGGATCAGTGCTCGCGGAGCCATCCAAAACAGCGGTGTTTTGCGGCAATACCACGAGTTGATCTGCGCCTGCATCTGCTACTGGCTGACTGTAGTTGAGCGGAGCATCGTAAGTGAAGGTCAGCTTACCCAGATTGAATTCACCGTAATCAAAGAATATGCGGAGCACCTGCACACCTGCTTTCAATGGTATGTTGCTCACTGTTTGTGAGGACCAGCTGTTCCAGCCATTTGTGTATCCGACGGCCACGCCGCTTTTTACGATCTGTCCGTCAGAACTCAGACCAAATGGGCCTCCGCCCGATTGATTGTCCGATGCAAAACGATAGCTCATCGAATAGAGACCGGCCTGCTGTACATCCACTGTGTATTCCACCCATTCTCCCGACCCGATCCAGCCGATCGCATGGCCTTCGCTTCCGGCGTCGAATACATCCACGCTTTCGTTCATTCTGGTGTCACCAATATTGATGGGTGTCATGTCCTGGTAGGCTATTCCCTGTCCGTTTCCACCTTCGAAGCGATCGTAATGCCCCGCCTCAAAGCTCCCTGGAATGGGCGTTGGCTGCAGGCTGTATGGAACCTGCTCACCCACGATCACCTCTACCAGATTGCTCAGAACGAAATTCGACGCCTGATACATGCGCACATGGAAAGTGTGCCGACCCAATGGCAACTGCCCCGCTGTGATCTGATATGGCGCTTGTATGACTGCGCCCACCCGCTGATTTCCATTATAGAAGACAACAGAATCTGCCCCCGATCCCTGTAGCTGAAGGGACAGGTCCACACTTCCTCCTGCATAGGCCAAAGGAAAAGAACTGCTCAACAGTCCGCTGAGTGAAATATCCTTGCTGGTGACCAGCGATCTTGGCGGCACCGACATTTGAAAGCCGTCGGAAAACTGTACCTGTATGGGTGCGCTCCCGTAGTTCTGAACCACATAGGTGGTGTCGCCAGAATTATTGAAAACGGCCGACAAGGGATGGGATGAGGTGACAGATGTCTCAACAACTCCGAGTGTTTTCAGCGCGTGCAGCCAGTGATAGGTCTGGGCATCAGAAATGCCGAATTTGAGGTTCCTGTTCGGATAGGAGTCATAGAGCCCCAAGGCCTTGTCCGGATCGATAAAGGCCAGATACTTCCAATATTCATCGTGCCACAGGTTCACATTCGGGTCGTTGCTGAGAATGCCTGTGTTTTGTTCCATCTCTGTCCAGAGCTTGCGCACATATGCTGTATCGTGCCCCAAATAGAGTGAGCCGCCGTGGATGGGGTAGATCTCAATTCCATAAGACGCAGCAATGTCTGCCGTCCAGAAGGTGCCATTGTCATAGCTGTTGCCCCAGACCCGACTGACCAAACTGTACAATTGATTCGGTCCAAAATTTCGGCTCTTGGTATCGAACCAATATTCCTCCACCGCCGTCTGTTCGGTGGTGTACAAATAGATGCCGAGGTCTCTTATGGCATCATTCCCCGTGACAGAACCCCAGTGGATGAGCGATGAGTTGAACTGCATGCTCTCCGATGTGGATTCCTGGTCGTTGCCTTGAGGAAAAGAGGCAAATCCATTGGCCCAGCAATGGCCGGCATACGGACTGAAATTCCTTAGAAAAGGAAACAGATTGTCGTTCCTGTTCGGGGAAGCTGCATCGCGGATCAAAAGGTCCACCATAGGTCCCCACTGAGCTGCCCAGCCAGGCTCGAATTGTTCCATAAAGGCTGCCGCATGGATGAAATAGCCCCAGTGAAAATGGTGGTCGTTGATATTCACGTCCTGTCCGTGACCCGCAGGATAACCGATCAGAGAAGTCCAGGTTGCGTTGTAGTAAAAAATGAACGCCACCTCATTGGCCTGCGCAGTGAGCCAGTCCTCTAAACGCGTCTTTACCGTTTGCCGCAACTTATTGAAGGCCACAGTGTCCTTGTTGAGTTCAGCAATACGCGCTGTTTGGATCAATCGGTTCATCTCCTGCCCTTCATTGTATGAATCCGTCCAGGGGTTCAATTGATCGTTTTCCAGGGCAGAAACTTTTTGTCCCATCAGCGAGGGGTCATAGCTCGGGCTGTACTGGGCGATCGCTGGAAGTGTGGGAAGGATGCCGTAGAAAGTGTTTTCTACGTTGAATGAGTTGGCGCTGATCGTCTTGAGCTCGCCACGAACGGTCGGATAAGTATGCGGCAAGAACCCGACGGGAGACGCCAAATTGTCCCATTGGTGGGGCAGAAGCCCTATTAGAGCCGTCGAATCCGTTCCCTCTTTTACCTCAACATCCACATTGAAATCCGTGGTCAATATGGATGTCGATG
>JAYOTP010000029.1:0-27584 GCA_038150465.1 Flavobacteriia bacterium
GATCCAGATCCGAAGCAACGGAGAAGTGATCACCGAACGAGTGGTCAAACAGTAAAATGAGTGTCCAAAAGGCGGGCTTCGGCCCGCCTTTTTTTAACAGTTCAAATCAACTAAACAGAACATGCGAAACATCAAACACCTTGGAGCGCTTTGTGCTCTTTTGATCTCGACTGTTGGATTCAGTCAGTCGGACATCACTTTCCAACTGGATATGAATGGCTACACTGGGAGTTTCACCACTCCAGAGGTCAATGGAACCTTTAATGGCTGGTGTGGCTCAAGTTGCCACCCCATGAGTGATCCGGATGGAGACAACATTTGGGAAGTCACTGTAGACAGCCTGCCAGCAGGTTTGATCGAATACAAATTTGCGTTCGATAATTGGGCGGGACAGGAGCAATTGACTCCTGGGGATCCCTGCACAATGACAACGGGTTCTTTCACCAACAGATTTTACACAGTGGCGGCCAATGCAACACTCCCTCCAGTCTGCTGGGGACAGTGCAACCCATGCAGCGGCGGACCTGTGAGCACCAATGTGACCTTTAACGTGGACATGACGGGTTATGCGAACACTTCATGGACCCAGCTTTTTGTTGGAGGAGACTTCAATAGCTGGTGCGGAAACTGTAACGAGCTTCTGGATCCCGATGGCGACAGCATCTACACCGGTTCAGTGGCAGTGCCCATCTCGTATGATACCATTGAATACAAGTTCTTGGTGGACAATTGGACGGATTCCGAGGGTCTTCTTCCAGGTTCAGCATGCACGGTGACCGATCCTTCTGGTCAGTTCACCAATCGGAGTTTGGCCCTGAATGGCGACATCACTCTGCCAGCTGTTTGCTGGGCAAGCTGTGATCCTTGTTCGGCTGGTCCTACTTCAGCAACCGTCACTTTCCGGGTGGATATGTCCAATTACAGCGGAAGCTATACGGATGTGAACCTGAACGGAACATTCAACAACTGGTGCGGAAGCTGTGCCATTATGACCGACGCGGATGGGGACAGTATCTATGAGTTGGATGTTGTTCTTCCCCTGGGCAATGTGTTGTTCAAGTACACTTTGGACGGCTGGACAGTAGATGAGCAATTCGCCGGAGGTGAGCCATGTACGTTCGACGACGGATCATTCGTGAACAGGACTTATGACGTGACTGCCGATGCCACACTTCCTCCTTATTGCTGGGAGAGTTGCGTATCATGCAGTGGAAGCGGTTTTGGTCTTGAGGAGGAGCAAAACAGCCTGAGCCTGAGCATTCGCCCGAATCCCGGAACGGATTGGATCGAACTCGGTATTCCCGTTGAAGCTGGAAATGGCCGTGCACTGCTTGAGTGTTCCGACACCCGCGGGGTTGTGGTCAAGCGTATGAATGTAGATGTGGTTGGAGGCGCTTACCGCATGGATGTCTCTGAGCTCTCCGGCGGTGTGTATGTACTGTCTGTCCTCAAAGACGACAGCCGACACAGCGGACGCTTTATCAAGAAATAAGTACAAGAATATCCTTCTGACAGCAGGGGGGAGATATCCCCTCTGCTTTTCCAAGGACATCCGAACATGAACGACTCACTAAAGGAACTTGCTTCATCCCTTCTGCTGCAGAATCAGGCAGATAATGGGGGGCAAACGGAGGGTTTGGAAGGCCCGAAGTACCAGATCCCTCTGGATGACTTTTTTACGCTGGCCGTTTCTGTGGACTGCGTAGTCTTCGGTTTTGACGGGGAGGACATCAAAGTCTTGCTTATTGAGCGGGGCGCTTCTCCGTTCCGTCATCACTGGGCGCTGCCAGGAGATCTGGTTTATCCGACGGAAGACCTGCAACAGGCTGCGCGAAGAGTACTTCTAGAGCTCACAGGGCTCGAAGACCTTTTCATGCAGCAGATCAAATCTTTTGGTCGCATTGACAGGCATCCACTCGGACGAGTCATCACCGTGGCGTACATCGCATTGATCCGCATCGAACACTACGATGCACATCCTGATTCATGGGCAGACAAGATCGAATGGCATTCGTTGAAGAACGTCACCGATCTGGCATTCGACCATGATGATATTCTGGAAAAGGCGGTAGAAAAGCTCAAGACACGTGTTCGCAGAGAGCCTTTGGGTTTTGAGTTGCTGCCGGACAAGTTCACATTGAATGACCTTCAGTCACTCTATGAAGCCGTACTGGGCAGAACTTTTGACAAAGGCAACTTCCGAAAGAAGATCTTGGGAATGAACCTCTTGGTCGACTTGAATGAACTGCAACAAAATGTGGCCCACAGACCGGCCAAATTGTATCGCTTCGATTCGGACCGCTATGAAGAACTCAGAGAAAGCGGTTTCTCTTTTGAACTTTAATATCCTACCCAAAGTGATGCGAACCCTTTTGACCCTTGCGGTCATTTTTTTAAGCCTATGCAGTGCTGCGCAACCGGTCAAGGTTGAACTGGCTGAACGCGACGGTCGGCATGTGCTTCTTCGAGGAGGCGAGGAATACTACATCAAAGGAGCAGGGGGCAGTGGTCATCTGGATCTTTTGGTGCAGATCGGTGGGAACTCCATCCGCACTTGGAGCGTGGACGATACGCGTAAGATCCTGGATGAGGCGCATGCCAAAGGATTGACGGTAATGGCAGGTCTCTGGGTAGGGCATGAACGCCATGGATTCGATTACGATAACGAAGCAGCGGTAAGGAAGCAATACGAGCGATTCGAGGCGGCGGTCAAGGAACTGAAGGATCATCCGGCTATTCTGCTTTGGGGCGTTGGCAACGAAGTGGACCTCTTTTACTCCAATACCAAGGTTTGGCATGCCGTTCAGGACATCGCTGCAATGATCCACAGAGTCGATCCCAATCACCCCACTACAACTGTGACTGCTGGTTTGGATTCGATGGAAGTACATCTGATCAAGACGCGGGCTCCCGACATTGACATCCTCTCTGTGAATACCTATGGAGATCTTCATCATGTTCCAGGGAATGTGCGAAAATGGGGCTGGACCGGTCCGTACATGATCTCTGAATGGGGGCCGAATGGTCACTGGGAGGTAGCCAAGGCCCAATGGGGTGCGCCGATCGAGCAAAGCAGTGAAGAAAAGGCCCGCTCCTATCGTGCGCGCTATGTCGAACACATTGAATCCAAGCGATCCGACGGAATGATCGGGAGTTATGTTTTCCTCTGGGGGCAAAAACAGGAAACGACCGAGACCTGGTACGGTCTGTTCGATGCACAGGGAAGACCCACAAGAGCCATCGACATGATGGAGTTGAACTGGAAGGGCGCTCTTCCATTGGACGAAACGCCTGTCCTTGAGTCACTGACCTTGTCTGGGAATGAGGTCATACCGGGATCGAACATGTACTATGCGGACGACCTGATCACCGCCTCGCTCAAGGCATCGGACAAAAAAGAACGCAAGCTGGAAGTGCAGTGGATCCTCGTGCCCGAGGCCACCAATACCAAGGCCGGTGGTGATGCCGAGTCGGCCTTGAGTGCCGTAACGGGTCAATTCCGCAACAAAGGGACCGATGGGGTGACCGTTGTTGTCCCCAGAGCAGAAGGCGGATATCGCGTTTTTGTGAAGGTGATCGACCAGCAAGGTCGTGTAGCCTATGCCAATATTCCATTTTATTCTTACCCGCGCCCGGTGGGTGCTGACCAGCGGCAATGGGTACGTTGGGGCAGCCGATCGATGGATGAATTTGGATTCGATCCAGCCGAGTAGTGCGGAGCACGGGTCTACATATGAGCGATTATGCGGTTGTGGCCGGTTATTTCATACTGGTCTTTGCCGTCGCGTTTGTGGTCTCCCGCAAGAGAAAACAGAAAGGATCCGGGGCGAGTACTGAGTATTTTTTGGGTGGCAGAACCCTTGGTTGGTTTGCCATTGGTGCATCTCTTTTTGCATCCAATATCGGATCGGAGCATTTGGTTGGTCTGGCGGGTGCCGGTGCAAAAGGCGATTTTCCAGCCGTTCAGTTCGAGCTGTTGGCAGCTTTAATACTGCTTTTGTTGGGCTGGTTGTTCGTTCCGTTCTATCTGCGAACAGGTGTCTTTACCATGCCTGAATTCCTTGAAAAGCGCTATGATGCCTGGTCCAGGTCCTATCTGTCCTGGGTGTCCATCTTGTCCTATGTGCTGACCAAGATCTCGGTGACCATTGCCGCTGGCGGGATCATCTTCACTGCTTTTTTGGGCATCGACTTTTGGACAGGCGCGATCATCGTGGTTGTCGCCACTGGCCTCTATACAGTGCTTGGTGGATTGAAGGCGGTCATCTATACCGATACGATACAAATGTTCATCTTCCTAGCGGGTGCCTTGGCCCTGACCTTTTACGGCCTTCAGGCCGTTGGGGGGTGGTCGGAGGTTAAGGTACTCGCTGGTGCAGATGCCCTGCAACTGTGGCGTCCGATGAGCGATCCTGATTTTCCATGGACGGGCATTCTTTTGGGAGCGCCGATCTTGGGCATCTGGTATTGGTGTACCGATCAATTCATTGTGCAACGTGTCCTCTCGGCCAAAAATGTGGTCGAAGCCAGACGCAGTACGATCTTCGCGGGCTATCTAAAGATCCTTCCCCTTTTCCTCTTTGTCATTCCTGGGGTGATCGGATTGGCCCTGTACAACAAGGGTGTCCTGGATTTTCCTCAAGGGCCCAACGGGGCTGAATACGATGCGGTTCTGCCCGTAATGACCATGCAGCTTCTTCCCGCAGGTCTGCGCGGATTGGTGGTTGCCGGGCTATTGGCCGCTCTGATGAGTTCTTTGAGTTCGGTCTTCAATTCGAGCAGCACCTTGTTCACCTTGGACATCTATAAGAAATACCGACCCGAAAGCACGGAGAAACATCTGGTGCGCGTGGGTCAGGTCTGCACCCTGGTGCTCACTGGGCTGGGCTTGTTGTGGATCCCCATGCTTCAGGTCATTGAAGGTGGCCTGTTTCAAAAATTGCAGAGCATTCAGGCATTCATATCGCCGCCCATTGCAGCCGTTTTCCTCTTGGGTCTCTTCAATAAGAAACTCAATGCGAACGGGGCCAAGTGGGCATTGATCTCAGGTGCGGTCATTGGCGTTCTTCGCCTGATCCTTGAGGTCAACAAGCCGGCCTTGTCCGGACTTCCCCTGGCATTTGCCGAAATAAATTTCCTCCACTTTGCCCTCATCCTCTTCCTCTTTTGCAGTGCTCTGCTCATCGGGGTCAGCTATTGGAAGCCCATGGTTCTGCCTTCTTCTGCGGGACAGGTGATCTACGTCCGGGGAGCAGGCGAATTGTCCAACAAGATCAATCTGCGGGCCAGTGCATTTCTGGTCGCTGTCATTCTAGTGATTTGGTATGCATTCAGTTAGGCGAAACATCGTACGCTCCGGCATTTTGATCCTGCTCACGGGCCTGATCAGCGGCTTGCAGGCACAGCAGCAAGACAGTGCCGCCCTGGAGTCACCCTTTCAGGAGCTTTCTTCCGGGCTCTTCCCGAAAAAGCGTACGCCCCGGCTCTACAAATTCAACGTCAGTGGATTTTACCGCTTCTTCAGCACATATACCCAGAACGACCTTCCCTATCTCCTTACGGAAGATGGAAATTATGTGGTGCCTAAGAAAAACCTCTTTATTGGCGACGACGCCCAGCTGCCCAATTTGATGCTCAATGTGAGCGGCCGACCCAGTGAGCAATTTTCCTGGGGCTTTGACCTGTATGCTTTCCAGTTCCTCAATGGTATGATCGACCCCGCTTACAGCGGACAGGTCGCCACCGAAGACCGCCCGAATATTTTCGATCCCTTCAGTGGTGCCCGTCTGGCACCCTCTATGGGTTTCAACCTCGGGTTGAATATGTACGGAAGCTACAATTCCAATTTTGGGGAATTCAACTTCCGTCTTGGTGGGATCCACTGGTACAGTCTTTCCGACCTGACTTTTGCCTCGTTCAAGGGCTACAACCGCTTCCTGCTCTTCGAACGCAATCCCTGGGATCCGATCAACGGAACGGTGGGACAGCGATATGAAGACCTCTATGCCACAGGTGAAGTCTATCAGGACACCCGATTCGGTGAGCGCGCCTTTCAGGGGCTGATCGTCGAGGGGCTGAATCTTCCTGACCGATGGAATATCTCGGTCTTGTATGGAAAGACCGAATTGAACGGAGGCTTCCTCACCATCCCCAACAACAGCTACGGGGGCAAAATCAAAAAGGAATTCAATGCACGGGATTACGCCGCCATCAACACGATCAATGGCATCACTTTTTTCGACAGCCTGAATACAGAAGCGATCACCTACAACGTGATCACTGGGGAAGTGAGCCTGAATAGATCGAGCTATAATTTCTATCTCGAAGCCGGCTTGGGCAAGTACGCAACACCCTTTGACGACTATGACTGGGGTGAGGCCGTCAATATGAAGGTGCTGACCAAGAAGAAACTCACGGGGATCCCCATTGAATTTCAAGTGTACCGCATCAGCCCGAACGTTGTGAACAACAATGCGCTGTACTGGAATGTCGCCATACAGGAAGTGAATCCCAATGACGGAGCTCAGCAGACTGCCCAGAGCAACACACTGCTGCGTCCCTTTGCCAGTTCTGTTCTGCCCATCGGACTCGTGACGAACAACCGCCAGGGTCACAATCTGAATACGAATTTCAAAATAGGCCGGATGTGGATGAGTTTTGGCCTGGCCTCTGCCATGGAGATCGATGCCGTTTCCAGTCAGCTGACCTATGGCCACCAGGTCAATGGGCTTATCCGTTCCCGGATGTGGCGCTGGAACTTCCCGCAGAATGTGGGGCCTTACGGAAGGCAGTCGGTCATTTACCGCGATGTGTTTGAGACCGTCAATCTTCTGGACAACGATGTGAACGGCGTTCCACTCAACAGAAAGCATTTCTCTACGCTCGAGACGCATTTGAAGTACAAGACCAACCACGCGGTCCGTCCGCTTTATTTCTTCTTCCTGGGTCGTTACCAGAGTGTGCAGAAGGAATATTCTCCTGTGCCGGTCACCTATTCGGAAGCCTATTTCCGACAGTACAATACCGAAATGGAAGTCTATTGGCGACTGAACCGTGGGTTCTACCTGAACGGCTATGCGGGCTATGAACGCACCATGTGCAACTACGATACGGACATTGACCCCGAGACCTACAAGCCACGCGATCAGGAGGGCTGGGGACTCGGTATCGGATTCGATCAGTCGCTGGGCAGGAATGCCGGCCTCTTTGTGCGTCACCGCTGGTTCGCCTTCGAAGACAGAAGTTTTGCCCTGGACCAATTCAAAGGACAGGAAACCCTTGTTGAACTGAAAATATTCTTCTGATGAAGAAGCTTTCTTACACCCTTTTTGCAGCGATGATCGTTGCCCAACTCTCCGCACAGGACGGAAGGAATCTTTGGTTGTCTTCCTACTCACGGGGGCTCATCTATACTGATGAGATGAAGACAGATGGCGTCCCAGATACGGTCACCGCTGCACGCACCCAGAGCGGACACGCATTGGTCGACCTTGGGCTGCATGTACAACCCAATCCCAACTTGGAGGTCATGGGCATGATCCGCGTCCGTAATGATTTTGGCGGATTCTGGGGCAGTGGTGTCACATTTGATCTTCGCCAGCTATGGGTGCGTGGCGTGATCGCAGATATCATACGGTTTCAATTGGGCGATATCGACTACCGCATGAGTCCGTACACCTTCCGCAATGAAGACGAGTGGATCCTGGGCGGAACCTCGACGGTGAGCCAGACTTCCCTGGACATGCTTCGCTACGACATCTTCCAGAACGATCAGGAGACCTGGCGTCAGCAGGGGTTGGCCATGGATTTTGGTTTCCAGTTCAAAAAGGTTCTGGACGAAGTGAATTTCAGCCTCTTCACCACGCGTACGAACAGCGCAGACTTTGGGGGCTCGGATCGTCTCTATGGCGGAGGAATGATGGATCTGCAGCTGGCCAAGGAATGGCATCTGCTCTACCATTATGCGAACCTGTTCGACATTCCGGAAACCTCCGCAGACCCCGTACAGCTCAACAATCCGGTTCAGTCCATCGGATTGAAATGGAACCGCAGCCTCAGGGAGTACGAGTTGTTCGCCAACGCCGAGGCAGGACGATCGCGTTTGGAGTGGAAGGGAGATGAAGACGCACCTGTGCTGGAAGGTGGGTTTTCGGATGTGGAGGCCGGCCTGTACCACCGAGCCAGTCGGCTGAAAGCGAGCCTTGGATGGCGTGCAGTGGGAGCGAACTTCAGAAGCCCTGGCGCGCAGACGAAGCGGATACGATTCGAGCGTGCGCCCAATGCCTACCAGCGATACACCAACGATCAAGTGCTTCGTCCATTCAGTACCTACGACCTCTTGCGTGATGGAACACTGTACAATACGCAATTGGAGGCTGGTCTGATGACCTTCGATCCTAGATACGGAAACGCTTTGCCCTACGGGACAGCCACCCCGAACCGGAGCGGTGTGAATGCGCGCGTGGACTGGCAAACGGAAGACGGCGTTCTCGACCTTGGCGTCCGTTGGACCTCATTGAACGACATGGCCGGGCAGGGAACCGATGAGCTCCGCAATTTCCAGCTGATCCAAGGGAATGCAAGCCTGCATCTGGGCACCTACTTCGGTTGGGAGCGAGATCTGGATCTCGATCTGGTTTTGTCTTCTGAAAACACAACAAGAGCCGGAAAGGCGTACGAGCAGTCGGATCTGAACAACCAACTGATCGATGTCGCTCTGGAATGGGAATTCTTTGAGCACCTGAGCTTGTTGGCGGAGTGGCGATCCTACACTTCCAAAGGAAACGACCTGTTCGCCGTCCGCGACCTGTATACACAGGTGACCGACTTCCAGGAGGTTCAATTCGATGGACAGGAACAACTGATCGGCGGAGGAATGCAGTACCGCTTCAACCAAAAGATCGCTGCTCAGTTATTCTATCAGAGCTTTGATTGGTCCGATCCCCTGTCGGGCTATCAGGCCTACCGCTGGAACAACTGGCAATTCAACTTCGTAATGACCCTTTAAGATGAAAGGAACTTTAAAATACATCACACTATTTGCCCTGATCGGAATGCTGGGGTGTTCGGAAGATCCCGAAGGTCCTTTGCTCTCCGACCTCTACGGGGAGTTCAACCTGATCGCAGGACTGGAGGTAAGCAGTGACGCCGTCGATTTCTGCAGTGGCGAGTCGGTCTTTTTCACAGCCGAATTCTCCAAGAGCACCGACTGGGAATTGCGCATACAGGGACTGAGTTCCGGCTCGGAAAAGATCATCAGTGGAAAGAGCCGCCGACTCGATGCCACCAATACCTCATGGAACGGTTCAACTACGGATTTCCCGCTCTTCCGCGCCGAGCAGGCCGAGATCACCCTCTATGTGCCGGAAGACACCTTGTACATGAAGGATACGGTTTCGATCGATGTTCCTAAGTGCGACGAGGGATTTGTGCTGCTCGATTTTGAGAGCGGTGAGAATCCATTGTGGGATGAATTCGTTCAGTCCGGTGGTCAGATGACCTTCAATGTGGACGATGTGGATACGGCTGCTCAGGGTCAGTATTATTACGATATGGCCGGCGAGGTCAACTGGGACTGGCTGATCGGCTATCTCTATGTGCCTTCGGCTTCCTTCTCTGATTCTGTGCTCCAAGGAGGCAACACGCTTCCGCTTTCCGGAGACCCGAACAATGTATACATCAACTTCTTGCTGAATTCGCCCGTGGGCATCACCAACGAGTTGCTGCTCATCCGCATCAATGAAGATGAGGATCTGGACGGCACTTTCAACGGCGCCAATGAGGATCAGTACTCCATTGAGGTGAGGAATGTAGACCCTGGATGGAATCTGTATTCCTTCAAATATTCTGAACTGGCCGCTCTGTTCAATGGGCAGCCCACCAATGCAGCCGGAAACGATCTGCACGAGCCCGACAAGATCCATCAGGTGGAATTCCTCTTCCTGGCGAATCCAAGCTCGGGCTACAGCCGACTGCTCATGGATTACGTGGTATTCACTGAAGGCGGACCCCTCGACCCATGATCCGGATCAAAACACATATCGCATTTCTGCTCATTTGCCTTTGCGGCCTTCTGGAGGCACAGGAAAATGTGGAACTGAAAGAAGTCAAGGTCACGCGGGATCGCAGTCTGATGCGCCCACAGGATCTCTATGGCAATGCAGAGGCCATGCCGCCACACATCGGCAATGTCTTTCAGCTCGACATCTTCAAAGACCAGATCGGTCAGGAGGTTTGGTACACCCAATCTCAATGTTTGACGGTAAGGCAGGAAGTCGACCTGATGCCCGGCGGCGAAAGCGGAATGTATCTGGAATGGAACAAGCTGCGTCCTGATTGCGGTGTGGACAACAACTGGTTTGGTCTGGGCATCGGCTGGGACGGCTGGGCGGCAAAAGACATCTATGGCATCATAGACAGTGCAGCGATCCGCTTGAAGGTGAAGTCTGCCGGCGGAGACATCAAAGGACTTCCATTGGCCATGTGTCTGGAGGATTATGCAGACAAACAAGCCTGGATCGGTCTGACCCCGGACAGGATCGTCAATGCACCCATCGTGGACGACGAATGGAGGGATGTGGTCCTGCCACTGAATGCATTCGATTGGAATGAGCAGAACGCCAATCCGAGCAACATCAAGCAGATGATCATTCAGTTCGAGGCGGAGGGAAGCATGATCGTAGACAAGATCGATCTGATCCGTAAACCTGCGCCACCGCGCTACAGGACAGATATCGTTGTCACAGCAGATACGCTGATCCTCGATGGGTTCGCGGACAGAAGCATGCAGCGTGAGCCGAACATAGAATTGCCATCAGGCAAGGCGATCTGGCTGACGGCCAACGAACGCTACATCAGTCTGTTTCTCGAGGCAGCAGTCAACGACAAAAGAGGTGAGATCGTCGGTTTGGATCTCGTTCTGTCGTCGAATGCAGAGGCACCCGACAGAAGGAAAGGTCGGATCATGAGCGACCATTGGTTCGCCACTGACCTCCGGAAAGGAGCGAGTCGTTCGGTGTCCATGAACAAGGAATTGAACAAAGGAGGCACTGCGAGGAGCATCCGCGGAGAGCGCCAGAGCATCGAATGGCTGATCCACCAGCCTGAAGCGCTTTATTCCGGTCTGAAAGCAGGAGAGGAGCTTCTTCTGGACCTGCGCATCACCTTCGAGCGCAGAGGTGAGCGGATCACAGAGATCTGGAATTGTCAGACAGAAGAATTTGGAGAAGTACCCCTTCGCTGGGGGTTTGTCTCTGTAGTCAAAGAAGAATTATGAGTTTCATCGGTCAGGCTGTGGCAAAGATGGGAGATGAATACAAGGCCCCTTTATCATGTGGTGTGAGCATAGGAGCTGTCGTTTCCCGGGGGAATCTTTATCCCACAGCCATTGACCGTTTGAGCGCAAGATAATCAGCATCAGACCGTATATGTTCAAGAACGTACACCAACTGAAAAAGAGATCATTAGCACTGTGGATGGCCATTCCAATGGCCATATTGACCGTTTCCTGTGAATTGGAGGATCCGCCTCCCTTTGGCCGGGCGGGCAACCAGGTGCGCTTTGCAGGACGGGATTGGGTCGTAAAGACTGGGCCTTCCCCGCTGGGCCCGGGACCGAACTTTTTTTCCGACAAGCCAGAGGATATTTTCCTAGACGGACAGGGGTACTTGCACATGCGCATTGCCGAGCATGATGGCATCTGGTACGCCACTGAATTGGTGGGGCAGGATACGGTCGGCTATGGGGAATATACCTGGGTCATCGCTGGCGATTATGAAAACATTCCGGTGAATACTGTGCTGGGGCTTTTCACATGGAATACGGAGAGTTTTCAGACACAGGCCAACAGCGAGGTGGATATTGAACTGGCCAAATGGGGAAATGTGAATACAAAACCCCTGCACACTTCTGTACAGCCTGTGAACTTTGGTCCCTATTATCCGGAGCGTACCCGCGAGGCGGATACCGAGGCCGGAGATCTGATCGGTGTTACCACGCATCAATTCATCTGGACCGAAAACGTGATCAATTGGAAGAGCTGGAAGGGCCGTGGGACAGGAGGAGAGCTCATTTGGCAATGGGACTACAGCAAGAGCAATCCGAACAATATTCCCCGCGTGAAGAACGAGAACGGGAATTCATCGGATCCTATCGTCATCCCCAAGCCGGAGAACAATACCAATGTGCGGATGAACCACTGGCTTCTTGGCGGTATTCCACCGCTGGACGGTCAAGTGCAGGAGGCGATCATCATGGACTTCACATATGTGCCTTATTGATGGCTAGCGCTAGACTTCGAATAATGAACCATTAATCAAACCAACGTCTATGAAATTCCCCGCTTCTCCATTCAAATTCACACTGCTCACGGCAATTTGCAGTTTGTTCTCGGCCTCGGTACACGCACAAAATGTGAACGTGACCTTCAGTGTCGACATGAATGAATACAACGGTGCTTTCTCCACTGTGTATTTGAATTCTTCGCTCAACAATTGGTGCGGGAGCTGCCAGCCGCTTCAGGACAACGACAACGATGGGATCTGGGAGACGACTGCAGCCGTGCCGGTCGGTTCCATGGAATACAAGTTCACTCTGGATGGCTGGGCAGTAGCCGAAACTTTCACGGATACAACCCTCAGCTGCACCAAGACGACCGGACAGTACACCAATCGTCTGTTGACCGTCTATTCCGACCAGACCTTGCCTACTGTCTGCTGGGAGAAGTGCGCCGCCTGTGGGGTGACAGGATCTGATTGTTCGAACTGTTCGGATCCGATGTATTTCTCTGGCCAAAGCTGGACGATCAAGGCGTATGAGAACAGCACCTGGGGCCCGGGCCCAAACTATTTCAGTGGCCGCAGTAGCGATGTATATGTGGACAATGATGGTTTTCTGCACCTGAATATTGCCCAGCACAATGGCAGGTGGTATTCGACCGAGGTGATCAGTGAGGAGACCATGGGATACGGGGTATATACCTGGGTGGTGGACGCGCAGTTGGAGCAGATGGAAGCCAATACGGTTCTGGGTCTTTTCACCTGGGACAACAACACCTTCCAGACTCAGGGCAACAGCGAGGTGGATGTGGAGGTGGCCCGCTGGGGCGACATCAATGAGCAGGACATATTGCTCTATTCGGTTCAGCCGGTCTGGTTTGGACCCTACAAGCCGGAGCGTACGCAGAAGATCAACACTCCGACAGGTTCGCTCAATGGGGTTACAGCCCACCGTTTGGTTTGGACGGATTCGCTGATCACGTGGAAGAGTTGGGAGGATCATGCAGACGGGCCGAATGAGATCGGCAGCTGGTCTTTTGATCTGAACAATCCGCCACGGACCAAGGATGAAGGGGGTCAGACTTCGGATCCGATCATTATTCCTGCGCCGGGCGCCACGACACATGCACGGATGAATCTGTGGTTGTTCAATGGAGCGGCACCGACCAACGGACAGCCCTATGAGGTGATCATCCGTCTGTTCTCCTACGAGCCTTACTGATCGCAGAGGCAGCCAGAGATCATTTCACTTATCGAATGAACGGGGAAGGGACCGCCCGGCGACCAGTTCCAAAAAAAGAACACATGAAAAAAGCACTATTCTTTATTGGACTGATGTACGCATCATTTCTGAATGCTCAGATCGGACAGCTACTTTGGCAGGAAGATTTCAACGACCTCAACGGCTGGATCATAGAGACCGGCAATGGTTCCTGGGGCTGGGGCAACGGCGAACTGGAATTCTATCAGGGCAGCAATGTCTTCATTGACAGTGTCCCGGGCGAGGCAGGCAACAATGCGTTGCATATCGTGGCGCGTCAGGAAAGCGGAGCAAATATCGTTGACCAATGGGGCAATCCGCTGGATTACACCTCCGGTCGGATCAATTCCAAATCAGAGGTATCCATGCAATTCGGCATGGTGGAAACGCGGGTACGCATTCCCAATATCGACCTGGGCGGATGGCCCGCCTTTTGGCTTCTGGGCACCAGCAATTATACCTGGCCCAGATGCGGCGAGCTCGACATGATGGAAATGGGCCATAAAAAGGCCGTTCGCGATCAGCACGATACGCACAATGGCGGAAGCGGACAGAACAATTCCACTGTCAATCAGATGGTGGCGTCCAATGCCATGTTCTACGACGCAGGTTCCATCAATACCGGAAACCCACTGGGTGCAGCAAGTACGGCCTGGGATCCTCAGGATGTGAATTTCCGTCCATACTACGATCAGACCAATGGCCTTGTGGACCGATTCCTGATCTACCGCATGTACTGGGACCCCAACACCATCCGTTTCACGGTCATCGACAATGGGGTGGAGCACGATCTGTATGAAAATGAATTCGTGATCGACAGCCTCTCTCGCGAGTTTCATCAGCCCTTTTACTTCGTCATGAATATGGCGATCGGTGGCGCTTTTACCGATGCTTATAACTTGGGAGATCCCACCTCAGGTCAGGCGGTAAGCATGAGCCTGCCCGCAGAAATGCTGGTGGACTACATCAAGGTCTACGAGTGGAATGGCCACGGAAATATTCATTTGGGTCCACCGACCGGCCAAACAGGAACCTACGGACTCTTCACTGACAATACGCCTTACGACAATACCATGCTGATGGACAGCACGGGCCACATTTATGTGTGGGAGGGCACATTGGCAGCGGGAAGCGAGGCGCCCTATGAGGGCCCCAATGGGATCTCCTGGACAAGCACGGGCGCTGGATGGTTCGGTGCGGGCATTATGAGTGTGCAGCCACTGAATCTCTCCGCCTATGAGCAGGGCAATCTTCATTTCAGTGTCAAGATCCCCGCGAATGTGGACTTCCAGGTCGGTATCATTGATGCATGGGGCAATCAGTCATGGGTGGAATTTCCAGCGAATCAGACCAAGTACGGTTTGCAAAGGGACGGACAATGGGGACAAGCCACGATCCCTGTGTCAGATATCCGCGGAACCCTGATCGATCTGCGCATGCTCTCGTATCCCTTCGCTGTTCTGGAGGTGAACGGTGCCTCTGCCAGTATAGCGCTGGACGATATCTATTGGTCGGGTGGATCGATGAACATAGCAGACTGGCAAGCAGCGGGATTGCATTCTTTGGAGGCCTTTCCCAACCCTTCAGCCGGCGAGTTCACACTGCGATGGACCCAAAAAGTGGCCGGCAGCGTGCAATGGGAGGTAAGGAACAGTGCAGGTGCCCTGGTCATGCTCGAGCGGGAAGACCTCGTTCCAAGCGGGGAGCGGGCGATGACACTGGATGCCTCAAATTGGGCGGAAGGCGTCTATTTCGTCACCAGAACAGACCGTGGTTCCCAAGAGACATTGCGTTTGGTGCTGACCAAATAAGCTTGAGTGTCGGTGGATGAGCATTGGATAATTCAATTTTGCCCATAAGGCGATTCCGAAGGTCATTTAGCTAAATTCGTGGCTCAACCAAGCAGCCCCCGATGAGCGAACAGATCAAGCACGAGTGTGGAGTGGCTATGGTCCGCCTGCTCAAACCCCTCAGCTTTTATCAGGAGAAGTACGGCAGTTCCTTCTACGGATTGAACAAGATGTATCTGCTGATGGAAAAGCAGCACAACCGGGGACAGGACGGGGCTGGTCTGGCCAACATCAAGTTGGATGTGCCGCCGGGCAGTCGCTACATCTCGCGTTACCGATCCAATGCTCCGCAGCCCATCAAGGACCTCTTCGAGCGGATCAACGAGCGGATGAGCAAGTTGCTGAGTGCTCCGGATGCCCGCACAGAGGATGCGAATTGGCTCAAAGATCATGTCCCTTTCATAGGCGAGCTGTATCTCGGTCACCTGCGATACGGCACCTACGGAGGGAATGCCATTGAGGCCTGCCATCCCTTCCTGCGGCAGAACAACTGGAAGACCCGGAACCTGGTCCTGGCCGGAAATTTCAATATGACCAATGTCGATGAGCTCTTCCATCATTTGGTGAACCTTGGGCAGCATCCCAAGGAGCGGGCAGATACGGTCACCATACTTGAACGGATCGGGCACTTCCTGGACGAAGAGAACGAAGATGTCTACAGGAGGCTGAAGAGCAAGGGACTCAAGAAGCAGGACATCAGCGGACACATAGCGGAGAAGCTGAATGTCGGTCGCATACTGAAGCGTTCGGCCAAAAAATGGGACGGTGGTTATACGATGGCTGGAATGTTCGGTCATGGGGATGCATTCGTGCTCCGCGACCCTGTCGGCATACGCCCGGCCTATTGGTTCGCCAACGACGAGGTGGTTGCGGTGGCATCTGAACGCCCTGTGCTGCAGACGGCATTCGATGTGCCACTCGAAGAGGTTCGTGAGGTTCAGCCCGGGCACGCGCTGATCATTCGCAAAAATGGGGAAGTGAACGAACAGATGATCCGTGAACCCAAGGAAAAGAGATCCTGCTCCTTCGAACGAATCTATTTCTCCAGAGGAAACGATCCGGACATCTACAGTGAAAGGCTTCAGCTGGGCCGTCAGTTGGTGCCCAGAGTACTTGATTCCGTCGATCAAGACATTGAACATACAGTGTTTTCATTCATACCGAATACGGCGGAAGTGGCCTACTACGGCATGGTGAAAGGCGTGGAAGATCATTTGGATCAGTGGCGAAAAGAGAAGATCCTCGAAATGAAGGATCGGCTGGACACCGACCGACTCGATCAGCTCATGGCCTTGCGACCCCGTGCAGAGAAGGTCGCATGGAAGGACATCAAGATGAGAACCTTCATCTCCGATGCGAACAGCCGGGACGAACTGGCTTCCCATGTCTACGACACCACCTATGGAGTGGTCTCATCTGAAGACAATCTGGTGGTTCTTGACGACAGCATCGTCCGCGGTACGACCCTGCGGAAGAGCATCCTGAAGATCCTCGGCCGACTTCGTCCAAAGAAGATCATCGTTGTTTCCTCTGCCCCTCAGATCCGTTACCCGGATTGCTACGGGATCGATATGGCACGAATTGGAAGTTTCATCAGTTTCCGTGCAGCGGAGGAATTGCACCGAGACCGGGGCAGTTATGAATCGGTTTTTCAGGAGGTGTACCAGGCGGCCAAGAAGGTGGCCAATGGCCAAAGGGTTCCATTGGTGAATCACGTTCAACGGATCTATGAGGGCTTTTCTCAGGAAGAGATCTCGGCAAAATCGGCTGAGTTGCTGTGCCCAGAGGGAATGGATACTCCTGTGGAGATCATCTATCAGACAGTGGATGGATTGCATCAGGCCTGCAGTGACCATTTGGGCGATTGGTATTTCACTGGAAATTACCCCACACCGGGAGGTATTCGGATGGTGAACAAGGCTTTTGTCTACCATATGGAAGGCAACCCGAACAGAGCGTATTAGTGCGGTGTTAATCTGATCCAACAGGCGGCACATGAAGATCTACACAAAGACAGGCGATAAGGGAGAGACCTCCCTTCTTGGAGGAAGCCGGGTGGCTAAAGACCATCTGCGCATCGAGGCCTATGGTACGGTAGATGAACTCAATGCATGGGTGGGCCATATTCGCTCCTTGAAGAGTTCGGCAGTGGAAGACAGCTTTCTGGTGCAGATACAGAGCAATCTGTTCGCCATTGGCTCAGCCCTTGCAGCAGAGAAAAAAGATCTTTCCTTCCCCCTTCCAGAACTGCCAGAAGAATCGGTGGAACAACTGGAGCAGGCGATCGATCGGATGAATGAAAAGCTGCCGGAACTGCGAAATTTTGTCCTGCCGGGAGGTGAAGAATCCGTCTCCCGTACCCACCTGGCGCGAACGGTCTGCCGTCGCGCGGAGCGTAGGGTGGCCGCCTTGAGCATGGAGGACGAACGTGCAGAAGCAGCTCTGGTCTATTTGAACCGATTATCGGACTACTTCTTTGCGCTTTCCCGCTATATGTCTGAGCAACTTGGCCACGAGGAAACCAAGTGGAATCCCTGAAAATCAGTTGGTTAAAAGAATTTTGCAGGCAAGTGGAAAAAATTACATTTGCACAATCTAAAACAGGCAAGTCATGTACTGGACCCTTGAATTGGCTTCTTATCTGAGCGACGCCCCCTGGCCGGCGACCCGTGATGAGTTGGTGGATTATGCGATTCGTACCGGTGCCCCTCTGGAAGTGGTAGAGAACCTTCAGGCGATCGAAGATGACGATGGAAGCGCCTATGAAAACATTGAAGAGATCTGGCCAGATTATCCAAGTGAAGAGGACTTTCTCTGGAACGAGGATGAATACTGAATGACAAGAACCCGCCTCGAGCGGGTTTTTTTATGGACGATAGTAAAGACGGGCACGACTTTGCCCCATTTGGATCTCTTTGACGGCTGCCGGAATCAGGGTATCGCTCCGGACCATCCATTGCTCTTCACAGGGAAGATTGACACACCAAATAGAGTCTGCCTGAACGACCTCTTCCCAATTCCAAAGATCCCGCACGGCCCAGGGCTCTGGGTGCGATACCTTCAGTTTTGGATCAAATACCCGCAGGAGGTACAGGCTCCAATAATCGGCCAGCACATGGCCATCGATCTTTTCGGCGATCTCTGTTATTTCTGCCCGGCTGGGTCGGTCTGGAGTGAAGCGAAATCCCTCAATAGCGTATTGGGTCGAATCCCAACCTGCCCAGAGAACAGCGCTCAGCCAGAGCAAGCGAAGAACGCGGACCAGACGCCCCTTGTTCAGCAGCGTTGCCAGCAAGATGAGGACCAGCGGCAAGGCCCAATAGCGAATACCTGAATCGTTCAGGAAGACCCACTCCGACCAGATGGTGAACAACAAGGCCATCAGGCCAAAGCCCAATGTGAGTTTGGAAAGTGCTGTCTTCTTACCCATGATCCAGCTCAGGCCCGTCAACAGAAGCAACAGACCCATGGCCCAAGGACCCAGTGTTCCCTTGTTCCAGTAGTAGCGAAAGACCTCGACGCATCCATCCAGATTGGCACGCATCTCTGCAGCGTCGGCAAAAGACAGAAAGGAGGATCCGCTTCCGGGGAGCTTCATCTTGATCAAAAAGAGCCCGCCCACGCCCAGCAGCATGGCCCCTGAAGACCAGAGCCAGATCTTGACGTCCCGCAAACGCTGACCAAACCATAGGGCAGCAGAGATGAGTGGCAGAAAGAGAAGGCTGAGTTCAGATGTCCAAATGCTCAAAAGGCAAAGCGTGACCATCAAGAGTCCCTTCCTGACCGACCATTCTCTTCCCCGGCCCATCAGCCAAAGGATGCAGGTCCAAAGGAAGAGCTGAGTAGTGTATGGATGCCCGATCATACCGAGGTTGTACAGGGTCCATGGGGGGAAGAGCAGCAGAGAGCCCATGATCCATCCCGTGCTGCGGCTTCCGCTGATCCGTGCGATCAAAAAGGCCGTCGTGCATTGGATCAGAACATTGACAAAGGTCATGGCGTACAATGCCGGAATACCGGTCAGGACCAACAGATGCGCCAGGAGCGGAAGGAGGCTGCCCAAGCGATTCTGCCCATAGAAGTAGAGTGCATCGGGGAAGTGCGGATCCCGTGCGATCAGGATCCAGATGGATTGATCCGAATCGATCATGGGACCGAAAAGTGTTTGGAAATACCGGACACTTCCAGCCGCGATCAGCAGCAGGACCGAAAAAAAGAAGAAATTCCTCTGCTGACCGGTTCGGGCGATCACTTCACAGCTGTGTTCAGAGGCGCATCTCAGGAACGTCCTCCGGAACGACCAGAGCCCCTGCTGTGGCCTCTACGATCTCTTCGACGGTGACACCGGGTGCTCGTTCCACAAGATGGAAAGAACCCTCACGGACATCCATGACCGCCAGATTCGTAACGATCTTCCGAACACAACCAACACCAGTGAGCGGAAGGCTGCAGTTGGGCAGCAGCTTGCTCTCTCCCTTTTTATTGGTGTGCATCATGGCCACGATGATGTTCTCTGCCGAAGCCACCAGGTCCATGGCACCTCCCATGCCCTTCACCATGCGGCCGGGGATCTTCCAATTGGCGATGTCCCCATTCTCAGAGACTTCCATGGCGCCGAGGACGGTCATTTGCACGTGCTGGCCGCGGATCATCGCAAAACTCATAGCCGAATCAAAAAAGGACGCTCCGGGCATGGTCGTGATGGTCTGCTTGCCAGCATTGATCAGGTCTGGATCTTCTTCTCCTTCATAAGGGAAAGGCCCCATCCCAAGTACTCCATTTTCCGATTGGAATTCGACCGATATCCCCTGCGGGATGTAATTGGCCACAAGGGTCGGGATGCCGATCCCAAGATTGACATACCAACCGTCTTGCATTTCCTGCGCGATCCGCCGCGCGATTCCGTTCTTGTCCAGCATGGCCTATGGGTTTCGTGGTCGTGTGGTGCGTTGCTCAATTCTCTTCTCGTAGTTCTTTCCCTGAAAGATCCGTTGAACGAAGATCCCTGGGGTATGGATCTGAGCCGGGTCGAGTTCTCCAACGGGCAGGAGTTCTTCCACCTCCGCCACTGTGATCTTACCGGCCATGGCCATCATCGGGTTGAAATTCCGCGCTGTGCCCTTGAAGATGAGGTTGCCGGCTTCATCCCCTTTCCAGGCTTTCACGAAAGCAAACTGCGCATCGAAAGCATGCTCGAGTATATGTGGTTTGCCATTGAAGGAGCGCACCTCTTTTCCTTCACCCACTTCGGTTCCGTAGCCAGCAGGTGTGAAGAAGGCAGGTATCCCTGCGCCTGCGGCTCGGCAGCGTTCGGCCAAAGTTCCCTGTGGGATGAGTTCAACATCCAGTTCCCCGCTGAGCATCTGACGCTCGAATTCGTCATTTTCTCCAACATAGCTGGAGATCATTTTTTTGACCTGACGGGTCGCGAGCAAGAAGCCCAGACCGAAGTCGTCCACTCCGGCGTTGTTGGAGATGCAGGTGAGTCCGGTCACTCCGCTGTCCCGTACGGCGAGGATGCAGTTTTCTGCTATGCCGCAGAGTCCGAATCCCCCGAACATCACAGTCATATCATCTTTTATCCCGGAAACAGCTTCCTGGGCGTCAGCTACCACTTTATTGATCATGGGCCATTGAATTAGAAACCTCCGAAGGGGTCGTCATCGAGATCCGTCCCGATGGAGAGGTCTTTTTGGTATTCGTCGCAATTTAGTTCAGTGCGCATCGGGGCATCCGGCTTTTCGAATGCATCACGGCTTATTCCAAGTTCCTCCTGCGCATAGAGCCGTTTCATGTACAGCGCCCAGATGGGCAGCGCGGTGCTCGCCCCCTGACCGAATATCGTCGCACGGAAATGGGCCGATCGGTCTTCGCACCCGGTCCATACACCCGTGATCAGGTTGGGGACCATTCCGATGAACCATCCATCCGAATTGTTCTGAGTGGTTCCTGTCTTCCCGGCAATGGGATTGTCGAATTGATAGGGAAAGCCCGTAATGACGCCTTTCAGGTTGCTGGCCGTCCGCGTCCTCAAACGGAGCCCGGTACCAATGGTCGAGACTCCTTGCAAGAGGTCGGTGATGACATAGGCATCTTCCTCGCTCATGACTTCCCGGGTTTCTGGCTGGAAATCGGCCAGAACAATTCCATTGGCATCTTCGATCCGCAATACGGCGATCGGTTTGACATACACCCCTTTATTGGCAAAGGCCGTATAGGAACCCACCACTTCGCGCACGGAGAGATCCACAGTTCCCAGGGCGATCGAAGGCTGGTTCGGTATTTCCGACCGCACCCCGACATCCCGAGCGAGTTTGATCACCGCTTCGGGCCCGATCTCTTTCATCAGAGAAGTGGTCACCGTGTTGAGTGAACGGGCCAAGCCCTCTTTCAGGGTGACCATTCCGCCATACTCATCCCCAGAATTCTTGGGGCACCAGTCCTCGAGCAGGTTGAAAGAGCCTTTTTCGATGCAGGTCAGCACATTGGGAACCTGCATGCAGGGGCTGTATTGCTTCTGCCGGATGGCCGTGGCGTAGACGAAGGGTTTGAAGGTGGATCCCACCTGTCGGCGTCCTTGTTCCACATGGTCGTACTTGAAGTAGGTGTGATCGATACCGCCCACCCAGGCTTTGATGAAACCGGTTTGCGGCTCCACTGAGAGCATGCCCGTCTGATAAAAGGATTTGTACCAGCGTATTGAATCGATCGGGCTCATCACCGTGTCTTTGGGTCCATCCCAATGGAAAACACGCATGGGAACCGCTTGCCGGAATACCTGCTGAATGGAATCCTTTGACACGCCCTTCTTTTTCAGACCTCTGTAACGGGGCGTGCGCCGTGCTGCCGCCTGAAGTATGCGATCGATCTCTTTTCTGTCAATGTGCACAAATGGGAAGGCAGACCGTCGGCCATCGGCGTACTCGAAAATGGATTGCAGGTTGCTCAGATGTTCCCGAACGGATTCTTCTGCTGCTTTTTGCATCCGCGAATCAATGGAGGTATAGATGCGCAGGCCGTCGGTGTAGAGATCGTACGAACCGCCATCCGAGCGCGGATTCTTTTCGATCCACTCGGTCATGTATCCGCGGAGGTATTCCCTGAAATATGGAGCCAAGCCCGTATTATGGCTTTCGCGGTGGAAGTCCAGAACGATGGGCCGAACACTCAGCGAGTCCTTCTCTTCTTGTGTGAGAAAGCCATTCCTGAGCATTTGTCCATAGACCGTATTTCGGCGGTTGACCGCCAGACTGCTGTCTCTTCTTGGATTGTAGAGCGAGGGATTCTTCGCCATGCCCACGAGAACGGCTGATTGTTCGATCGTCAGATCGGCAGGGGTGGTGTTGAAATAGATCTTGGCGGCCGAATGGATGCCCACGGCCTGATACAGAAAGTCGAACTGGTTGAGGTACATGGAGATCACCTCCTGTTTGGTGTACTGCCTTTCGATGCGCACGGCGATCACCCATTCCTTGAACTTTTGCACCGCTCGTTTCAGGAGCTCATTCGAGCGTTTGTGGAACAGCATTTTTGCCAGCTGCTGCGTGAGGGTGCTGCCGCCTCCATCCGATCCGCCCTTGAGTACTGCGCGTGCCAATGCACGGAAGTCGATCCCGCTGTGTTCAAAGTAGCGTTCGTCCTCCGTGGCCACCAGTGCATTGACCAGATGCGGGGAAAGCTCATCGAACTCCACGTGCACTCTGTTTTCGCGGTAGTATTTGCCGATGATCTGTCCGTCGGCAGAATAGACCGTGCTCGCCTGATTGCTCACCGGGTTTTCGATCTCCTCAAAACTGGGCAGCGCACCAAAGGCACCGAAGGCCGCTCCCCCGATCATCATTGCGACGGAGAGCAGTCCAAAGAAAATGAGCAGCCAAAAAGCCCGCACATACGACCGGAAGTCCGATCGGTTCTCTGGTTCTTTAGTCTTCTTTTTCTGTGTCATTGATCCTGATGAACGTCAGCCCGAGGCTTCGCACGCCTTTCAACGGATCGTCCCTCATTCCGTGCCGGAAAAGGAAGGAGTATTCCGCTTCTTGCGTCAATTTAAGCGTTTGTTTCCGGAAGGGGAATTCGAGCGTCCGGATCTTGCCGGAACCCGTTCCGTTCCAGTTGCCATAGGGGTCGGCCATGCGCACTTCCACTGTGTCCTGGAAGGCGATCTCTCCATCCTGTTCAATGCTTCGAAACAGGTAGAGGTTGGAATAGGGATAGAAGATGTCGTGACGCAGGTCCATGACCAACTGCAGGTGTTCTGTTCCGCCTTCGTGCAGGTGATCGAAACGAAGCACGGAATCGGCAGGCCATCGGTGGCCCGGAAGGTCGATGAAACTGCTCTGAACGATCTGCTCACGTCCGCACGAGGCCATGGACACAAGAAGGAGAACAAGACCGATCGGCTTAGCCATTTGCGCCATCGCCGGCATTTTTATTGCCACCGGAGCGGTTGGAGCGCCTTTTTCCGCCACGGGGTCGGGAACGTCTTTTGGCCTCCTGCGGGCGTGATGAACCATCGGGCGAGGGCTTGTTCCTCTGGGCCTTGACCTCTACTCCTCCAGTTTCTTTTTCCTGTTGTCCCCGGCCTCCTTTTTTCTTCTTGCGCTTGTTTCGTCTCTTGCCAAAGCGGTCATCGAAACGGTTCAGATCGTCCTGGGTGTCGATGGTGACATCTTTGGGCTCCTGCACGGTTTCTTCCTCCACTACGAATTCCACCAAGGAAGGGATCTTTTCGCCATTCTTGTTCTTTTCCATGATCTCCTTCACATCCGCGGCAGCGATCTTATGCCATTCGGAGCTGTCTTCTTTATAGGCATACCAGAGATAGCCATTGAAGAGGTCCATTTTCATGAACAGTGCGACTCCTTTCTCGGTGTGGAGTTTCTTCTTGGTGTTTGGGAAGTCCTCAAGGGCTTCCATATAGGTATCCAGCTCGAAATTCAGACAGCACTTGAGCTTACCACACTGTCCGGCCAGTTTCTCAGGGTTCAGAGAAAGCTGCTGGTAGCGGGCCGCTGAGGTGCTTACCGTGCGGAAATCGTGCAGCCAGGTCGAGCAGCAAAGTTCACGGCCACAAACACCGATACCGCCAAGACGTCCGGCCTCCTGACGATTTCCGATCTGCTTCATTTCCACGCGCAGCTTGAATGCCGCTGCAAGATCCCGGACCAGTTGCCTAAAATCCACGCGCTGATCTGAGGTATAGTAAAAGGTGCCCTTCTGTCCGTCTCCCTGAAATTCCACATCCGAAAATTTCATTTTCAGATCCAGTCGCTGCGCCACTTCACGCGCCTTCAGCAAGGCTTCATCCTCTTTGTCCCTTATCTGCTCCCAAAGGCGCATATCATCCTCACTCGCCTTCCTCAGGATCTTGGGAAAATCGTCCGATCGGTGTGTTTGCTGCTGCTTGCGTATCTGCAGGCGGACCAGCTCTCCGCTCATGCTCAAAGTTCCCACGTCATAGCCCGAGTCGACCTCGACCACCAGGGCTTCTCCCAAGGTGAGTGGAAGTTTTTCATCATTGCGGAAGAATTCCTTACGTCCATTCTTGAAACGCAGCTCCACCACATCGAAGGCCTCCTGGTCTGCCGGAAGGCTCATATTGGCCAGCCAGTCGAAGACCGGGTAGGTGGAACATCCATCGACACCGCATTGGCCATTGCCTTTGCAGCCTCGGGGCAGTCCATTTGATTTTCCGCAACTGCTGCAGCTCATGGAGATGAATTATTAAGTGACGTCTTCAAGGGGGCGAAGAATCACTTCAAAAATAACCAATACGCTTCGCCCTTATTGCCTTTGATCCGAAGGAGTTTGAACGGCCGCGACAAAACCACTCCGATCTGGAGCGGGAACTCTTGGCAATGAGTAAAATGAGCCCATTCGACTTTTCCTGTTCATTCAATCACTACATTGCAAATATGTGTACCCCATGGTTGAAATGGCCGCTAGGCTCAGGCTCGTCTCTTTTGCGATCCCAAGCATTCATTTGTTTTCTGTTTCTCTCATTTTTTCAGGTTGAAGCCCAAAGACCCGTCGAACGGATCTCAGGTGACATCATATCCGACCGAACCTTTTTTGCAGACACTACATACGAACTCGAAGGTTTTGTATTCGTCAAAGGGAACGCTACGCTCACCATTGAGGCTGGATGCGTCATACATGGAACCATTGATGCAGCGGGTACAAATACCAAGGGGACACTGATCATTACGCGCGAGGGAACGATCAACGCCGTTGGAACGGCCTGCTCGCCCATTGTATTCACCTCTTCTCGGGCCTCCGGTTCGCGTACGCCAGGCGATCTCGGAGGGCTGATCATCTTAGGTGAGGCGCGCATCAATACGGGCGATTCCGTGCAGGCTGCTGGCAGCTTTTCTCACTTTACTGATGTGATAGAAGGAGGTCTGATAGGTGATGCGGCAGACCGCAGCTATGGAGGAAACAACGATGCCGATCATTCCGGGACACTGCGCTATGTGCGCATCGAATTTGCCGGGGCAGACCTGATGTCGGGTCAACCCTTGAATGCGCTGACCTTGGCGGGTGTGGGCAGTGGAACCACGATCGATCATTTGCAACTTTCCTATTCGGGAGGAGATGCCCTTGAGGTCGTTGGCGGCAAGTTCGATATGTCCCATTTGGTCACCCTGGGCTGCAAGGACGACCATTTTGATCTTGGGCGCGGGTACCGCGGAAATATTCAGCATGTGGTGATCTATCAGGAATCCCAATTGGCCGATCTTCCTTCTTCCAATGCCTGGGAGACCGACAACCACATTTCATCCTTTCAAGCTTCGCCGCGCACCGCAGCTGTTTTCTCGAATGTCACCCTGATCGGTCCAAAAGCCACAGGAACCCCCAATCCATTGCATGGATCTGCGGCGCATATTCGGCGGGGGGCGTGGATGTCCGTTCACAATTCTCTATGGGTCGATCATGTGAACGGTCTGTACATCGATGGAGATGACACCTATGCGGGTTGGAATGTCGGAATGGAATTCAAGGGCAATATCATGGCTGGGATGACCTCCAACTATCAGGCAGCAGGATCGCACACAACTGCCGATATGGATGTGAAGTGGACGGTAAGCAACACAAATTTCGCCAGCACATCCAGTGTCGGTCTGCCTTCAGCTTACAATACCATTAACGATCCGGATCTCCTGCCTGCATCGGGCTCGGTCCTCCTCTCAGGTGCGGACTGGACATTCACAGGAGCGGCTGACTTTGGTCAGGTAGCTCACCGCGGTGCCTTCGGCTCCGACAACTGGATGGAGAACTGGTCCGAGTGGGGTCCACAGGATGCAGACCATACCTATGATGCGTCAGATATTTCGAGCATCGTTGCAGTGAACCACAACCAAGGCGTTTACGAAGCGAGCTTCCTGCCAAATCCTCTGGCCAGTCGATGGTTCATACAATGGAGAAAAAAGGGGGATGCGAGCTGGAGGACCAAAGGATCGACCAGCAAGACCGCCACTGCACAGCGGTTGAACATCACTCCATGGTTCAACACGGACGTGGAGTATCGCTACTGTTCGGTCTACGGTACGGATACGGCTCTTGGTTGCATAGGGACCATAGCGATCCCTTTCAAACCCATGACCCTTTCGACAGCTGAACAGCGTTCTGCAAGATGTGCTTCAGATTCAGTCTTGTTGCGTGTGGGTTATGCCGGCGGCCAAGGCATCAAATCGATCTTGTGGAGCAATGGAGCAAGCTCCAAGAGAACATATGCCGATCAGGGCGAGACCCTTTCGGTCACTGTAACAGATGCCACAGGTCATGCAGAGACGACATCGATCACGGCAGGAATTTTATCCCTGACTTCTGCTGCGCCATCCAATGTGAGTACCACTCGCAGCGGAACCATAGTGACCGCGAACTGGGATCCCTCCAGCATGGGCTCCGGACAATCATTGATCGGTTATCGGGTGCAGTATCGTCTTCGGAATACAACGGCCTGGACCAGTACTCCCATCACATCGAATACATCCTATGCCATTGATTTTTCCGGAGGGACTCCAGGCAATTACGAGTTCTCGGTGGTGGCGCGTTACAACGACAACGGAACCAACCGAACTTCGGCCCGCGCCTGCTTTGCATTGCGTGGAGTTCCCATTACAAAGAGCGGAATAGGGGCTGGCGGTTCAGATGCTGATGTGGTCGCGGTATATCCAAATCCAGCCGACAATGAGCTTT
>JAYOTP010000030.1:0-25154 GCA_038150465.1 Flavobacteriia bacterium
AGGGACCATGATCGATGGCATTGATGGCCAGTTCATCGCCATTGGCAGCGCTCATTAGAAATGGGGCCACATTGTTTCCGATCCGCTTCCCTGCATCATAGGCATTGTCGTTTCCATCGCTCGCTCCGGGGATGAAGCCGATAAGCAGCTCATCTTCCAGTTGTGGGTTCGAGGCTTGATAGGTGTGCAAGAAGAGGCGATCCGCAATGACCGACTGGCTCTTGTAGTAAGTGGGAGATGAGCCAACGGTGCCGTGGGTGGACATGCTCATCGAAGGAAAGCTCGGACTGCTGCCCGTGGTCTGAACCCAAAAGGATTGGAGCGGTGCGATCTTTTGAGAAGAAGGGGATATGGAACTTACTGTTACATAGTCTCCGTTTCCTGCGTCTGCCGATGGATCCCAGATGGCAAAGGAATTATTGACGTTTGTGCCGGAGGTTCCCACAGCCAGCGCGTTGAAATCCAGGCTGCAGGTGAAGGGGTTGGCGATCAGGTTCCAATCCTGATCGGTTCCCGTTCCGTAGCTGATGCTCGGAGCAAAGCTCGTATAAGGCGTACCCGTAAGGGAAAGAGTGGCCGGGGCGGCCGCTATCCCATAAGTTCCTACATAAGCCAGATAGCCTCTACCCTTCACATCTGTGGCAGAAGCCGTCTGATTCACCCATTGGGGTGTCCCTGAAGGGTCCCAGTAAAAAGTGTTCTGTGCACCTGTTCCCGCCTGATCTCCTACATCTCCGAGATCGTCCAGAGAAGCAATATCTACGGGAATGGCCAGGTTGTGCCATCCAGCATTGGCGATGTACTGTTGAATGGTCACCGATCCTGTTCCCGAGATGGTCCCGCCTGCCTTTAATTGACTGTATCCGCTCGAGTCCGCCTCCAGAATGATCTGGCCATTGAGCTCAACTTTCTTCAATATTTCGAGAGTCGAAGAAGCAGAGGCATTCAAGGTGACACCTGAATCCAGCTTTAAATAGCTAACGATGGAAGGCGTATTCAGTCTCATTTGGTTGCGAAGTAGAACGGCATCTTCAGTTCCCGGAACACGCCCGCTCATCCAGGCCGAGGGCTCCTCCCAGAACGAATCGCGCACCGATAACAAGGAAGGCGCATCTCCAAAACCGATCAGCCCTCCGGAAGTGGACGGACTGCTGTGCAGCCGCTCAAAACGTTCACTTGGATCGGTGAAACCCGCTGAGTCTCCTGAGAGAATACCCGCCACCAGCGCAATGTTCTGGTTGGCAGTTTGAACGCCCGATCCCGACCAAAAAAGACCTGGATCGGTGCCGCAAAGACCCAATCGATCTGTTACAAGCCCAGAGAGACGAAGTTCCAAAGCATCGTCTCCGTTGTAGGAAAAAGAATAGAGGGTGGTGCCGCTCAGATCCTTCCCATGGGCCAATGCATAGGCCACAACATCGGATGTGCCCATGACCCAGACCTTACCCGCGTGAAGGGTATCAGAGGTCGTATTCGTGCCCGATTGAGCCGCACATGGAAGACCATTTCGTCCCAAGTGGATCTGCAGATTCTGGCTGCTGCTGAATACGATGTCTGAATCAGAAGAATTCCAGATCTCTATGCCCTTGGGCGCTGTTCCGGATTCGGTCTCGACATATTGACTGAAGAGCTGAGCCCAGAGTGAATTGAATGGCGAAGAGAGAAAGAATATGAAGAAAGGAAGAATGGATCTCATTGGAAATTGGATGTTTTTTGAATGAAGAGCTCGAACGAAACACCTTCCCCGTCTGATTGGGAAACTCTCGTCCTATTTTTGTTCTGATGCCCTTGGAAATGGACATTTTGAATGCACTGGAACGCTATTGCACCTATCGCGAACGCAGCCCAATAGAGGTCCAGAAAAAGGCCAGCGAACTCGGCGTTTTGGAAGTGCAGCTCTATTTAAAAGAGCTGGAATCCTCGGGACACTTGAACGAAGCAAGGTTCGCTGATGCGTATGCACGAGGCAAGTGGCGCAATAACCGATGGGGGCGACTGAAGATCCGTCAGGGACTGCGGCAAAAAGGGGTGCGCGGAGATCTCATCGAGAAAGCCCTTTTTGACATCCCGAACGAAGAATACAGCAATGGGCTTTTTGAATTGATCCGCAACCGATTGGGTGCCCAAAAAATGACGCACAATCTTCGCGCAAAGACACTGAGATATCTGCAGCAAAAAGGATATGAGACTGCGCTGTCCATTGAATTGATGGATCTGTATCAAAAGAGTTCAATGTCCGACTGAGCGAATGGTGTGAAACTGCAATGGATCACCTTCGTCAGCAAGCTTGTGGAATCTCCAGAGGATGAGCCCTTTTCCCTTTGGAAGCGACCATTCCCCAGAAGGCGATTCGATCCTACCCCGATGGACAAGACGACCTTGTGCGTTAAAAACAGAGACTTCCAAAGGCTGCTCCAATCCCATCCAAAACAGATCGCGTCCATTGGCCCAGATCTGGAATTCATCTTGAATGATCTCCTCTCTGGAGGGTGCTTTGGAAACAGTAGATGATTCTCCGTCTTTCACCGGGTCCTCTGCTGCTTGCAGGATATTGGAACGATCCGATGCGGGGTCGAGGAACAGAAAACGATCGGTATTGAGCCGCAGATGGAACCGACCGTTATCAAAGAGCAACCAGGAATTGTGCTGATCGGTGATCCAGTGTTGGTACTGCGTCATCGAGTGCCCCGTACGCAGCCCTGTGTAAAAGGCATTATCGGTTTCCATCAGTTCAATGGCATGGGCGGCAATGGAAGCAGGCAGGGCAGAAGTGTGCGGGTCCGATCGGTCGGTTTCCCATCCGTTTCCGTTGAAATGAATGCCGGCCAAAAGGATCAGACTGTCCAGCCTTCCGTGAAATGCAAACAGCTGATCGCCCTGGTCGGACAGGTCGTGCAAATTCCCGGTCACACTGCCGGTGGTGGCAAATGCGCCCGCTGGCGAGCAGCCGATCCCGATCACTGTTCCGGGTACGAGCGGAGCGGAGCCCGTGTGCACCCATTCCAGTACATCTTCGCTCCGGTGCGTAAAGGAATTGCTGTCCTGAGCGGCCCAGCCATTATCGGTAAAGGAAAGCGTTGAACCTGGGTCCAGCCTGCTCCAGATAACGAAAGAAAAAGAGACAGGCGCATCTGTCCGAAAGGAGAGAAAATGAAGGTCGCCTGGCCTCAGTCGAGACTGTGCAGACAACAGATTGGCGGTGATGTAGCCCAATAGAAAAAGAACGGATCGCATTTTTTTTGATGCAAGAAATCGCCTCGTTCAATGCTCGATCATCCGAAAGACTCAAGGAGAATATCGGCTGACGTATGCTGCAGTTAGAATAAATAAGATGAACCTTTTCCAAAGCAGTCTTTTTCTGCGCAATCAATTGAATGGAAAATCTTACTTTTGAAAACCAAGAAAGCCATTATGAAACAAGCCTTTACGCTATCAATCTTTGTATTTGTTCTTCCATTCCTTTCTTTCGCGCAAGACGCTGAAACCGAAGGAACCACTCCTGAACAAAATGTAGATACCTCTGCCCCGGCCCAGGAGGTGGCTATCACGCCACTGGTCGATACAGAGAAAAAGCACCGACACGCCATTGCACTTGATTTTGGCGCCCAAGGGGTCGGGCTGGACTATGGCTACAGCCTGAACAGACACTTTGCAGTGCATTTGGGCTATATGATGCTGCCTGTTTCCATTGAGGACTATGCCTATGATTTTCAAGGTACCAAGACCCAAATGGATATCAATGTCAAGTTCTCGCACATGGCGCTCAAGCTCGACTACTATCCCTTCTCATGGAGTGGTTTCAAGCTGATGGCAGGTGTGGCCTATTTCCTCGACAATGAAGCTGATGTGAACATTATGCTGGACGAGAGCATCTACTTCGGGGACGACGGAGACGGAGATGGCTTTGGTGATTTTGAATTCACCCCGGACGAGATCGGCAACATCGATGTCGGTGTAGATTGGGAGGCATTCAATCCCTACTTCGGATTTGGCTTCGGACGCGCTGTTCCAGACGGATATATGGACTTCGGTATGGACATGGGCATGTTCTACATGGGCTCTCCCAACGTAAGCGTCGATGCAACGGGAATGCTCGAGGATACTTCAAAGGAAGAGGAACAGTTGCAGGCCAATTTTGCGGACTATAAATGGCTGCCACAACTGAACTTCCGGATCTCCTTCCGATTCTAAAACACCGACCGATCCATTGAAATCACACTTTGAAATCAAGAAAATGAAAAAATTCCTACTCATCGCACTGGCCAGTTCACTGACCTACAGTTGCTCTACCGACCCGATCGCCGGATTCACCATCCGGATATCTCCTGAGGTGATGACCTACACGGTCAGCATCGATGTTTCTGACGCCACAAGTGGTCTCTCTGTTCAAGACGATGTTGAACTGGTGATCTCTGGCGACAATGCCGACGACATATATACAGTCTTCGGAACGCGGGACTTCGAGGTCTACGATGGCAATATTCAGGTGGGCCTGCATCCAAGGGCGAATCCAGTGCCGGGTGCCCCAGTCTCTGTAAGCATTCAGGTGGTCAGCCAGGACTTCTTGGTTTCTGTTTTCACACAGCGCTTTTTCGCAGAGCAGAAACAGTACAGCAAGACCGTTGAAATGATCAACACCCAAACACCGCCTCCAGGTGTTGGATTTGGCACCAATACGGGGGCCGTTGCAGGCGACTCGACCGCAAGTAACATTCTAGTGAGCATCACCTCAGACTCCACGCAAACGGATACATCTCTGGCCCTGGCCGTGTCAGCCGGAACTTCTTTCTTCGATGCGGCGGGCAACTCCATAACAGGTAGCAACCTGAATGTGAATGTGGCCTACTTCTCCGGATCGACCTCTGCCTCCCTGGCGGCATTCCCCGGTGGTTTGGCCCAGACGGGCGTGACCCTTCCCGACGGAAGCGTTTCGGATGTTGTCTTTGAGCCGCTTTCTTTCTCCGACGTAAACATGGATATAGACGGAACCGAGGTGAAGCAATTCTCCGATTCCATCGAGATCGTATTCAAGGTGGATACTGCCTTGATCAACCCAGATACAGGACTGAAATATGCCGTCGGTGATTCTGTGGAGTTGTGGACCAACGATTCATCCACCATATGGACCTTTGAACGATATGCCACCGTGGAGCAAGGTTTGAATGGCCTTGAGATCATTTACGAAACCGATCACCTCAGTGGAAAGGCGCCGATGAAGTCCAAAGGAATTTGTCCAGTCGATCCAGTAGTGCGCTTTGTATTTACAAACTGGCCAGCCAATGCCATCAAAACAATGAAACTCAATTTGTTCAGGAACGGTACACCGCTGGGCGGTTCCCAGATCATCAACTTCCCTCAGGCCGGATACAACCTCGTCCTCAATGATCTTTCTGCATCCAACAATGCAGCTATACGGGCTGTATTGACCGATCCTGAAGATGGTTCCACCTACAATGTGGCTATGCCGTATTCCTGCGGAACGACTTTCTTGGATGCGACTTTTAACAATGTTCCTACCCCACCTGCACAAGTCACTTTCGATCTGACAGCCAAATGTCCAAGTGATGCATCCAAGGTCTTCCGACCATCCGGATTCAACATCCGTGCACGCAGAACCGATGGGACAAGTTCAAATTATCCAGACTACAACTACCTGGCGACGATTCAAAATGGTCAGGCCGCTGCTGCCCTCACGCAAAATGTCTCCTACGATTTCAGGGTGCATCTCGGCGAAGGTTACAACTACGACACTACAGTGACGGTGACCCAAATGAATTATGTGTACACGGCCAGCCGTCAGGTGATCTGCAGCTATCAGCCTTGATCCAAGTTCATCGATCCATTCAAAAAGCCGCTCAACAGCGGCTTTTTTTATTGGGTGCTTTTGTTGGCGAGCTGTCCGCAGGCCGCATCAATATCGCGACCTCGGCTGTGCCGGATGAAAGATGAGATCCCGGCATCGCTCAATTCCTGGCGGTAAAGCTCCAACACCTCTGCATCTGCCTGCTGGAAACGGGCATCGCCAATGGCATTGTACTCGATCAAATTCACCTTGCTCGGCACTTTCTTGCAATAGGCCACCAAAGCCTTAATGCTCTGCTGGTCGTCGTTGAAGCCCTTCCACACCACATATTCAAAGGTGATGCGTCTTCGGGTGATCAAATACCAATACTGCAGGGAATCCATGAGTTCTTCAAGCGGGCTTGCATCATTGATGGACATGATGGAAGATCTGCGCTCGTTGATCGCCGAGTGCAAGGAAACGGCCAGGTTGAACCGCACCCGGTCATCTGCCAGCTTGCGGATCATCTTGCTCACGCCAACGGTCGAAAGGGTAATGCGCTTTGCCGCCATGCCCAGACCGTGCTCTTCTGAGGTGATGCGTTCAATGGCCTTCAACACATTGCTGTAGTTCAGAAGCGGCTCACCCATGCCCATGAAGACGATATTGCTCAAGGGTCGGTCGAACTTTTCCTGGGATTGACGGTCGATCAATACCACCTGATCGTAGATCTCATCCGGACTGAGGTTGCGCATGCGCTTCAGGCGGGCCGTGGCACAGAAGTGACAATCCAAACTGCAACCGACCTGTGAGCTCACACAGGCCGTACTGCGGCTCTCGGTGGGGATCAGCACGCTCTCTACCACCAGACCATCGAATAGGCGCACGGCATTTTTCACCGTTCCATCCGAACTGTGCTGCTCTTTGTGCACTTCTGCCTTCCGAAATTCAAAATGCTCAGAAAGCTTTTGCCGAAGTGCCCGCGGCAGGTTGGTCATTTCCTCGAAGCTCTCCGCGCTCCTTTCCCATATCCACTCTTGCAATTGCAGAAAGCGAAAAGAAGGTTCTCCGATATCGTCAAAAAAGTCTTTGAGCTCTTCGGCATCGGTGTTTCGGATGTCCTGCAGCTCGCTCATTCAAGAATATCAGGCCGCCGCACCCAAAGACCTCAGCGTGCGGAAATGATTGCCCAGCGCCTTCCACATGCCTTCCTCTCCGTAGTACGGTAGACCAAATTCTATGGCCGTTTTGCGCACGATGTCCGAAATCGCCGGATAGTGCGCATGGCTGATGTAGGGAAACAGATGGTGTTCGATCTGGTAATTCAAGCCGCCTGTGAGCCAGGTGATCCAACTCTTGTTCATCGAAAAATTACAAGTGGTCCGAAGCTGGTGTTCCATCCAATTGGTCTCAATGTCCTCTCCTTCCCAACCAAACTGCTCAGCATCTTCAACGACATGCGCCAGCTGAAAGACAGCGCTCAGCACAAAGCCCCCGACCAAATGCATAACGAGCCATCCAATGAGGCTGATGTACCAGCTCTGCGGAGAAAAGATGAGAGGAATGGCAACAAACAACCCAAAGTAGATGACTTTGCCAATGATCAGCTTGGTCATCTGAAGATTCAGATCTGTTCCAAAGCGATCGAGCAGGCCTTTTTTCCAATAGCGATGCATCTGGGTGAAGTCTTTGGTCACCGCCCAATTCAAAGTGAGCAGGCTGTACAGGATCGGCCCGTACAAGTGCTGATGGCGGTGGATCGGCTTCCATTTGTCTTCCCTATGCAAACGCATCAGACCTTTGACCTCCACATCCTCATCCAACCCTTTGATGTTCGTGAAGGTGTGGTGGAGGTAATTGTGCTGAACCTTCCAGGTGAAGGGATTGCCGCAAAGCAAATAGATGCTGTCGCCCATCACGCGGTTGAGCCAACCCTTTTTGCTCCAGCTGCCGTGCAACCCATCATGCATGACGTTCATTCCAATGCCGGCCATTCCCAAGCCCATGAGCGCCCACAAAGCGAGGGCGATGTAGAAGGGCATCTGGAAAGCCAGGAGAATGCCATAGGGGACGAGATAGGCAGCGAACATGACCACTGCTTTGACCACCAAATGGGTGGAGGCAGTAGGCTTCAGTTTGCGGTCTTCGATAAAGTCATTCACCCGCTTGTGCATGACTTTTTGAAATTGTGTGAATTGCTTGGGTCGAAATCGGGGGAAATCTGCCATAGGTCGTAAAGCTAATCTTTAGTTTCGTCTGCTTAATGGATAAAACGAACAGAAATGAAAGTTGTTGACCCGACTCAAGGAAAAGCATGGAAAAATCTTGAGTCGCTTGCTCAGCAGGTGGCACCGAAGATCGAACTGAGTGCTTTTCGGGGCGATGCGAAAAGGGCACGATCGTACCAGAAGACGTCCAAGGACCTTCTGTTCAACTATGCGCGCAACCTGGTGGACGACCGCATTCTGGATGCACTCCTCGAACTGGCAGAAGAATCTTCGCTCCGTTCAGGTATAGAAGCTCTGTTCAACGGAGAAAAGATCAACGGAACGGAAAACCGTGCGGTCCTGCATACCGCCCTGCGCCGATCGGACCGATCCGGTGTCCTGGTAGATGGCGTGGATGTGCTGCCCGACGTACATGAGGTACTCGACCGAATGAAGGCCTTCTCCACCGCCCTTTTGGACGGATCGCATACCGGATTCAGCGGCAAACCCATCACCGATGTGGTGAACATTGGCATCGGCGGATCGGATCTCGGTCCACTCATGGCCTACGAGGCCCTGAAAGAATTTGGGCCGGGCCGGATCAAGGCGCACTATGTTTCCAATGTGGATGGCATCCATCTGCATCGATGCCTCGCAGAACTCGATCCGGAATCCACCCTCTTCATTGTGGCCTCGAAGACCTTCACCACACAGGAGACCATGAGCAATGCGCAGGCCGCCCGGGAGTGGTTTCTGGAAGCAGCGGAGGCTTCGGCCGTACAGCATCATTTCGTGGCCATTTCCACCAATCTGGAGGCGGTTGCGGAATTCGGTATCTCTGAGGAGCTGACCTTTGGCTTTTGGAATTGGGTGGGTGGCAGATACAGCATGTGGTCAGCCATCGGACTTTCGCTCTGCTGCAGTCTGGGCTACGACGTCTTTGAGCAAATGCTTCGGGGTGCCGAACACACCGATGAGCACTTCCGCAGTTCCGAACCCTCGGAGAACATTCCGGTACTGATGGCCCTGATCGGTATTTGGTACAACAACTTTTTGGGCTGGTCTTCTCATGCCATCCTCCCCTACGATCAGCGGCTGCACCGCTTCCCCGCCTACCTCCAACAGGCCGATATGGAGAGCAACGGAAAGTATGTGGACCGGACAGGAAAGAAGATCGGCTACCAGAGCGGACCGATCATTTGGGGCGAACCGGGCACCAATGGCCAGCATGCCTTCTACCAATTGCTGCATCAGGGCACCAAGAATACCTCCTGCGATTTCATTGCGGGAGCCCGCTCACGGCATCCCTACGATGAGCAGCAGGAGATCCTGCTGGCCAACTTCTTTGCTCAGCCGCAGGCCCTGATGAATGGCTTGGATGAGAAAGAGGTCCGCGGCAATATGCAGAGAGAAGGCATCGGGACCGACAAAATGGAACAGTTGCTTCCCCACCGCATCTTCGAGGGCAACCGACCCAGCAACATCATCTTTTACAAAGAACTCACGCCTTTTGTACTCGGCCAGCTCGTGGCCCTGTATGAGCACAAGATTTTCTGCCAGGGATGGATCTGGAACATCTTCAGTTTCGATCAGTGGGGAGTGGAATTGGGAAAGAAAGTGGCCAAGGGCATCTTGACTGAAATGCAAGAGCATGCCCCCGGCGCGGCCTCTGATGCGGTCACTCAAGAATTGCTCAGGCATTGGGAGGGCTGGAAATGATGCCCGCTCCGAGCGGCGGAAGATGAGATAATCATCATCTTTGCGGCGCATTTCCCAAAGCGGGATGCGTTGTCCGTTGGAAGTACAGAACAACATATCGAACAAGGGCCGATTCTACCTTCTCAGGGTCTTGATCGTCATCCTTCTCCTGGCCAGTCTGGCAGACCTCGGTCTTTCCCAGCTCTCAGGATCCCTTGGGGAGCAATTTGAGGAACATCCTATGGCGCTTGCTGCAGCAGCCGTGATGCTTCTGCTCATCCTGCTGCGTTTTCGGCTTTTCGAACTCGACGATGGCTACGAGATGATCCACATCATCAGCAGAAGCGTCTTCTCTCTGAGCAGCTCCCGGTCGCACAAGACGGCCTTCAGCAAAAGAAAGATGAGCGCCTATTCGATCAAGGGCAGTGGACTGCAAAGACGGCTTCAGATCGAGCTGAAGGATTTTGCAGGTGCTGAAAACACCCAAAAGCAGTTTGACATCCGTCTTCTGTCCCGAACCGAGCGCAAAGAACTGAGCCGGTCTCTGGATGCTGTGCTCGAAAAGTACAGGGCTTCGAACCAAGCCTGAACCCTTCCTCCCCCTTGACTATTTTTGGAACATGAACACTTCCCTACTCATCCAGATCCATGGCGTTCTGGCGCTTTTATTGCTCGCGCTGCTGCCGCTCACTATGCTTGTCCTCATTCTGAAAAAACCCATTTCCGCTCTTCTCAGCCTCGGCTGCACACTGACCGCCCATCTGCAGCTGCTGCTCGGGCTCACCTTGTATTTTGTGGGCACCAATGGGTACCTCCTCTTCAAAACGGGAGAGGCGATGAGCAATCCACAGTATCGATTTTATGCAGTGGAGCACATCAGCACCATGATCATTGCCATTGTTCTTTTCACCATTGCCCGGGCCAAGACCAAACGCTCGCAGGGCGGGGAAAAGTGGAAGGCTCCTGTGATGCTCTACGCCCTGGGCTTTGTTCTCCTGCTCTCCAGAGTGCCCTGGGATCGCTGGCCCTTTGGAATGTAGCGCGACAAGAACTTGATCTCATCCAAAAAGTCCCCTGCCGTTTCCGGACCGGAAAAGGCCATACTGATCGGCACCTTCCAGCGAAGAACGGAGGAAGCCAAGAGCACCGAATATCTGGATGAACTTGAATTTCTCGCCGATACTGCGGGTGCAAACGTAGTCCGCCGCTTTCAGCAACGACTTGACATGCCCCATCCCAAAACCTATCTCGGCAGTGGGAAAATGCAGGAGGTCCGTGATTTCTGCAAGGCAAAAGGAGTGGATCTGGTCATCTTCGACGACGAGCTGACGCCCTCTCAGCTGAAGAACATCGAAGGCCTGCTCAGCGTGAAGGTCATGGACCGAACCCATCTGATCCTCGACATTTTTGCTGCACGTGCTCGGACCAGCCATGCCCGAACCCAAGTGGAACTGGCCCAGTATGAGTACCTGCTGCCCCGATTGACCAAGATGTGGACCCACCTGCAGAAACAAAAAGGAGGGATCGGCATGAAAGGACCCGGAGAACGGGAGATCGAGACCGATCGCCGGATCATCCGCGGGCGCATCAGCAAACTGAAGGCCGACCTGAAAAAGATCGACAAGCAAATGGCCACGCAGCGGGGAAACCGGGGCGCGCTGGTTCGTGTGGCTCTGATCGGGTATACCAATGTGGGCAAATCGACCCTGATGAATGTCCTGAGCAAGGCATCGGTTTTCGCTGAGAACAAGTTGTTCGCCACCCTCGACACCACGGTCCGCAAGGTGGTGATCGGCAACCTGCCCTTCCTGCTGTCCGATACAGTGGGTTTCATTCGCAAGCTGCCCACCCAATTGGTCGAATCCTTCAAGAGCACTTTGGACGAAGTGCGGGAAGCGGATCTGCTCCTGCATGTGCTCGACGTTTCCCATCCGGCCTTCGAGGACCATTTCAACAGTGTGCAGAAGACCATCGCCGAACTGGGCGCATCTGAAAAACCCATGCTTCTTGTTTTCAATAAGGTCGATGCCTTTCGGCCGGCAGAGGTGGATGAATTCGACCTGATCGAAACCGAAGACCGATCCTACTCGAGCCTGGAAGAACTCGAGAAAAGCTGGATGGCCAAGAGCCATGAGAATGCCGTGTTCATCTCAGCCGCCAAAAAGATCCAGATCGAAGAGCTTCGCAGCACGCTTTTCTACCTGATCAAGGGCATCGCTGCCGATCGCTACCCCAATCTCTCGTACTGAATGGGCTCGAGCTGCTGTTTTGGACCAATGCTTCATCCTACTTTCGCATGACCAATGAAGCAGGCATGAAGATCAGTGGATTCTCCATGGCGCGAAATGCGTCCAAGCTGTACTATCCATTGCGCCAGGCGATCGAATCCATATTGCCGATCTGCGATGAATTCGTGGTGGCCATTGGTTCGGGAGATGCCGATGACCGAACGCGGGAGGAAGTTGAAAACATCGGTTCGGACAAGATCCGCATCATCGATACGGTCTGGGACCTCGAGAAATATCCGCGCGGCATGGAAAATGCCCACCAGACCGACATAGCCATGAAGGCCTGCACGGGGGACTGGCTCTTTTATGTGCAGGCCGATGAAGTGGTGCACGAACGCTTCCTGCCGGTGATCGAGAACAGGTGCCGGGAGCTGCTGGCGGACCAGGAGGTGGAAGGCCTGCTCTTCGATTACATTCACTTCTATGGTGACTACGACCACCACCACGTGGGCCACGATTGGTACAAGAAAGAGATACGCATCGTTCGGAATCTGCCGGATATGCATTCCTGGATATCTGCACAGAGCTTTCGCAGGATCCCCGATTTCGACGGACTGAATTACCGCGTAAAAGAAGGCACCCACAAACTCAAGGTGGCTTCCTCAGGTGCCCAGATGTTCCATTACGGCTGGGTGCGGCCGCCGCATCTGATGCAGAAAAAGAAGAAATCGCTGGGCACGATCCATCACGGTTCCCAAGCCATGGACGCTGCCTACAGGGAAAAACCCATTGCCTTTGACTACGGACCGCTCGGCCGGACCCGAAAATTCCAAGGCACTCATCCGGCGGTTCTCAAGGACTGGATCGCCCGTTTTGACTGGCAAGATCAACTGAACTACAGCTCAAAGGAGCGCAGTGGAAAGCGCGAGCTCCTTCCACATGACCGGCCCAAGAGCCGTTTGATCAGCTGGATCGAACAGAATATGCTCGGGGGAAGAAGCCTGGGTGGTTTCAACAACTACGTCCTCCTGGACAGGTGATTAGCCAACCGATTCCATGAAATCTTGGATCAGATCGTGCATCTGGTCTGGCCGCTCGGCCTGAACCCAATGCCCAGCATCCGCCACGGTCTTCAGCTCCATTTCAGGGAAGAAACGGTGCATTCCCGGAAGGTCATCGTCCTCAATGTAGCCGGAACGGCCGCCCCGAATGAACAGAACTGGTCCGTCGAAACCTCCACTGGGCAGGAGCTCCTCACCCACATTTTGCAGTTCGCGGTCGATGACCTCAAGATGGAATCGCCATTCAAATCCCTTTTCCTTATCGCGGCTCAGGCTTTTCATCAGAAACTGACGAACACCCCATTCCGGAATGCCTGAGCGCTCGAGAAAAGCGTCGACTTCCGATCGGCTCTTCATCTTGTGGAGCGGGACGGACCGAAGCGCCTGAACGATGGTCCGATGATGGACCGGGTACTGCTTTGGACCGATATCGACCACCATCAAACTGCTCAGCAGATCGGGAGCCTGTGAGGCCAGGTGCATGGCGGTCTTTCCTCCCATGCTGTGGCCCATCAGATGCACTCCGGAGAGCCCGTGTTCTTTCATGTAGCCTGCCACATCTTCGGCCATATGGGCATAGGACCACTGATCGCTTTTCGGGGAGCGGCCGTGGTTGCGCTGGTCGATCAGATGGACCTCGCGGTGCGCTGCCCAGCGGCGGCCCAGACTCATCCAGTTGTCGCACATGCCGAACAGTCCGTGCAAGACCAAAAGAGGTGTGCCACCCGATCCTATGATCCTGGAGAAGAGCTTCAACCCGCTCCCATTACCTCAGCGAGTTCAAGCTCGCGCAGATACATCCGTATGCTGTTCTCCAAACCGAAATAAAGGGCGTCGGAGATCAAGGCATGCCCGATGGAAACCTCCAACAGATCGGGCAAAGTGCCTGCGAAATACCTCAGATTGTTCAGGTCCAGATCATGTCCTGCATTCAGTCCGATACCGATCTTTTGGGCCTGTTCAGCAGCTTCCAAAAACGGACGAACAGCAGACCTTCGGTCCTTTGCGTAACCGGCTGCATAAGACTCTGTATACAATTCGATCCGATCAGCGCCCAGATCATGAGCGGCCTTCACCTGCTCCGGATCGGCTTCCAAAAAAACAGACACCCGCATCCCTTGGGCCTTCAATCGATCGATGATGGGCCGAAGAACGGATGCCTTTCCCACGCAGTCCCAACCCGCGTTGGAAGTCAGCGCATCCGGCGGATCCGGAACCAAAGTGACCTGCTGTGCATCCACGGATTCCACCAGATCGAGAAAGTCATCGGAGGGGTAACCTTCAATGTTGAACTCAGTGGCCACCAGTGGACTGAGGTCACGTACATCCTGATAGCGAATATGACGCTCATCGGGACGCGGATGGACCGTGATGCCCTGGGCACCAAAAGATTCACAATCCCTAGCCGCTTTGAGCAGATCGGGCACGACTCCACCCCGCGCATTGCGCAGCGTGGCGATCTTGTTTATGTTGACACTCAATCGAGTCATTCCGCTGCAAAAATAAATGGACTAAGTTTGATCGATGACCGTTCAACAACTGCTTCAGAACGATGTTCTGCCGCTCCAAATGGAGGATGCCGTTCACTTTGCTCTTGGACTGATGGATGAGCTCAAAGTCAGGGAGTTACCTGTGAATTCAGGCGATATATTTCGCGGTCTGTTGCGGGAGGATCGGCTCGAGCAGATCGCAGATGAATCGCTGAGTCTACAGGCCGCGCAACTCAACCCGGAACCACTTTTCATCGGACAGGACCGCAGCCTGCATCATGCATTGCGCATCATGCACAGCGGTGAGCTCAGCCTTTTGCCCGTGCTCGACGAAAACGGACTCTATTGCGGCTATCTCTCTGCGGAACATCTGTTCCATGAACTCGGAGGCCTTTTGAGCGCAGATGTATCCGGAGGCGTTCTGGTCCTCGAGATGGCTGCCGAAGACTATCAGCTTTCTGAGATCGCCCAGATCATGGAGACCAACGACCTGAAGATCCTGAACGTCACGGTTCGGCCTGTGGAAATGAGCACGCGCATCGAGGTGATGCTCAAGACCCAGTCCCGCGACCTGAGCCGGGCCCTTCAGACACTGGCCCGCTACGAATACAAAGTGCAGCTGGCCGAATTCGAGGATGTGCACGACCTGCAACTGAACGAGCGCTACGAACTGCTGATGAAAATGCTGGAAATATGAGCCTGCAGATCGCCCTTTATGCGCGGGATGTGAAAAGATCGTCTGTCCCCTTCCTCGAGGAACTGATGCTTCAGATCCGCAACTCAGGCGCAGGGATCGTGCTCTTTGAAGCGCTGGCGGAAACCGTGGCCGCCTTGGATGGAAATACTGAAGAGATCAGTGTCTTTTCCGATCATGTACAGCTGAACCGCTATGCGCCGGATTTTTTGATCACTCTGGGAGGAGACGGAACCATCCTCGAAGCAGCGACCATTGTTCGCGATGCACGGATCCCCATCCTCGGCATCAACCTGGGCCGGCTTGGATTTCTGGCAGATGTGGCCAAGACAGAGATCAGCAGGGCCGTACAGGCTTTACTGGAAGAGGACTACGACATAGTGGAACGGAGCCTGATCGAGTTGGAGTCGGACCCGTCCGTACTTGAGATCGACTTTCCCTATGCCCTGAATGAGGTGACCACGGGGCGAAAGGATTCCACATCCATGGTGAGTGTGGACACCTTCATCGACAGCACCTTCCTGACCACCTATTGGGCAGACGGACTCATCGTTGCCACGCCGACTGGAAGCACGGGATACAGCCTGAGCTGCGGCGGTCCGATCATGATGCCTCAGTCGCGAAATTTCGTTCTTACCCCCATCGCACCGCACAACCTCAACGTTCGGCCTTTCGTGATCCCAGACAACCAGGAGATCGAACTCATCGTGGAAAGCCGCAAACGAAAGGTGCAGATATCGATGGATTCCAGGATCTATCAGGCGCCCAGCGGCTGCTCGCTGAAACTTCGCAAAGCGGGCTTCAGCCTCGCCTCGGTGCAGCTCAAGGACCTCCCCTTTTCCAGCACCCTGAGAAGCAAGTTATTCTGGGGCGTGGATCGTCGCAACTGATTGATAATACGAAGGTTCAAGGCGCGTTATTTCTCTATATTTGCGCTCCTTGAAAATGAAGCTCTTCCCAAGATCCAAGCGGCTTTTTCCGCTTCTCCTGATTCTGTTCCCTCAGCTGCACTTTGCTCAAAACCACGAAATGGGCATTGGTGGAGGTGTGACGAATTTTCTCGGGGATGTCGGGCACTATGGGATCGCTCCCCCCAGATCCTACTTTGGGGAATTCCACTACCGCTATACCTACCATCAGTACTACGGCGTCCGGTTGACGGGCAGCTATGGTCGGGTCGAAGCACGTGATGCATGGAGCGGACTGGAGGAAAGGCAGCAGCGGAATCTCTCTTTTCGCTCCGACATCTGGGATGCCAAGGCCTTGTTCGAAGTGAATTTCTTTCGCTTCGACCCGAGAAGCTCAGACTACAACAACACCTTTTACATCTTTGGCGGGCTCGGTGTCTTTGGTTTCGATCCGCAAGCCCAGTACCAAGGCAGCTGGGTGGATCTCAGGCCACTGGGTACCGAAGGACAGGCTTCTGTGAATGAGCAGGGGCTCTATGCCAAGGTGGACCTGGTCTACCCTTTCGGTTTTGGATACAAACATGCATTCAACGAACACTGGCAATTCCACCTGGAGTTCATGGCCCATTCGACGGCCACCGATTATTTGGACGATGTGAGCGGACTATATGTCAATGCGCAGGAACTGGGCGAACTCCGCGGCCAGATGGCAGCTGATCTGTCCGACAGGAGCCTCGTACCGCTGGATCGCTCCGGCTACGATCGGGGAAACAGTCAGACCCGGGACTGGTATTTTTTCACCGGTATCGGATTGGTTTGGAGATTCACCACGAATAGGGAAGTTTGTGCCGAATTTTGGGGACGATAAAATGAGTTCATCCATTCAACTTGACAAGAAGCGCATACCCAGGCACATTGCTGTGATCATGGATGGCAACGGCCGTTGGGCCAAGAAGAAGGGCATCTTTCGCTCCATCGGTCATGAGAATGGAGTAGATGCACTCAGACGCACCTCCAGGGCCTGCTCGCGACTGGGCGTGGAATATCTGACGGTATATGCCTTCTCCACAGAGAATTGGAACCGTCCCAAACTGGAGATCGATGCATTGATGAGCATCCTGGTCAGTGCGCTGCGCAGTGAACTGGACATCCTTTTGGAGAACAAGATCCGCCTGAGCGCCATCGGCAACATTGAGAGCCTGCCCAAAAAATGCCAGAAAGAACTTCGCGAGGTGCACGAAAAGACCAGCGAAGATTTTGAAATGACCCTGACGCTGGCTCTGAGCTACAGCTCCAAAGACGAATTGGTCCTGGCCACCCGGAGGATCGCTGAACAGGTGAAACAAGGGAGTATCGATCCGGAGGAGATCGATGAAAAGCTGATCCAGGAGCACCTCTTCACCTCTGAAATGCCCGATCCCGATCTCTTGATCCGCACGAGCGGAGAACATCGGATCAGCAATTATCTGCTCTGGCAGATCGCCTATGCCGAACTGTATTTTTGCCCCAAATTGTGGCCGGATTTCAATGAAGAGGACCTCGAGCTGGCCATTGAAGAATATCAGCGTAGGGAGCGGCGTTTTGGAAAGATCAGTGAACAGATCAAGGCAAAGAAGTAAGGTGAGCAAGAACGTACTGATCTTCAGTCTGATCGCCCTTTTGTGGACGCCCTTTGTGCGGGCTCAGTCCATTGACATCATACCCGGCATCGAGTACGAGATCGGAGGCATCGAGGTTCAAGGGAGCGGCAATCTCGACAACTCGGTCATTGTCCTGCTCAGCGGCCTCCAGGTGGGTGAAAAGGTCACCTTTCCCGGTGAGAAGATCCAAAGTGCGGTCCGCAAACTGTGGCGACAAAAGCTCTTCAACGATGTTTCTCTGGCAGTCACACGTAAGATCGGCAACACCGTCTTTCTTGAGATCCGCCTGCAGGAATTGCCCAAGCTCTCCAAGTATGGAATATTCGGGATCAAAAAATCCAAGAGGGACAACATCCGGGAAGAGATCAACCTGTCCCGCGGGCTGATCGTCACTGAGAACCTGAAGACCAATACGATCAACAAGATCAAGCGGTACTACCGCGACAAGGGCTACCTCAACGCCACGGCCAATATCGAGTCCGTGGTGGACACGTCGGTCAACAATGCCGTGCTGCTGAATATTTTCATCGAACCAGGCGAACGGGTCAAGATCCGGGACATCAATTTCCATGGCAATGTGGAGCTCTCCGACAAGAAGCTTCGAAAGGCGATGGAGGAAACCAAACGCAAGCGCATCTGGTCGCTCTTCCGCAGCAGCAAGCTGATCAAGGAAGAATACAAGAACGACCGCCAGCTGATCATCGATGCCTACAACGAGAATGGCTTTCGGGATGCCCGCATCCTCAGGGACAGCATTTATCAGGTATCGGACGACCGGGTGGTGATCGACATCCATGTGGAGGAAGGACACAAGTTCTACTTCGGCTCCATCGACTGGCTCGGAAACACGAAATACCCCAGCGAAGTGCTCGAAAACGTACTTCGGATCCGGAGGGGAGATGTCTATGACGGACAGCTGCTGCAGGAACGGCTCTTCTTTGACCCGAACGGAAACGATGTCAGTTCGCTCTATCTGGACAACGGCTACCTATTCTTTCAGCTGAATCCTGTGGAAGTGCGGGTGGAGAACGACTCGATCGATTACGAAATGCGCATCAGTGAGGGGCGTCAGGCCACCATCAATGCGGTATCGGTGTCGGGCAATGACCGCACCAATGACCATGTCGTCATGCGGGAACTGCGCACCCGTCCGGGAGCCCTCTTCAGAAGATCTGATGTGCAGCGGACCTACAGGGAACTGGCTCAGCTGGGTTTCTTCGATCCACAGGCGCTGGATGTGAGCACACTGCCCAATCCACAGAACGGAACTGTGGACATCGAATACAAGGTGGTGGAAAAATCCACCAGCCAGCTGGAGCTTCAGGGCGGCTGGGGCGGCGGCCGCGTGGTCGGCACCATTGGTTTGAACTTCAACAACTTCTCTGCGCGCAACATTTGGAACAAAAAGGCGTGGCGGCCGCTTCCGTCCGGAGACGGGCAGACGATCAGTCTGCGGGCCCAGACCAACGGCAGCTTCTTCCAGTCGTACAGCGTCTCATTCACCGAGCCCTGGCTGGGCGGAAAGAAGGCCAATTCACTGACCCTCTCGGTCTTCCACAATGTGCAGACCAACGGCTTGCCCAAGGGCGATGCCAACCGTCAGGCCCTGCAGATCACATCGATCTCAGCGGGTCTTGGCCGTCGACTCAAATGGCCCGACGACTACTTCACCCTCTACACCGCTCTCGAATACCAGATCTTCAACCTGCAGAAATACCAGACCGGATTCCTTGCATTCAATGACGGACGTGCGAATTCACTGAATCTGAAATTCGTTCTGGGCAGGAACAATACCGATGTCCCCATCTTCCCGACCAAGGGCTCGAATTTCTCCCTCACTCTGGAAGTCACTCCGCCATTCACCCTGATGAACGGGCAAGATCTGCGTGGGGCAGACGATTCAGAAAAGTACCGCTGGATCGAATACCACAAGTGGAAATTCTCCGGAAGCTGGTTCTCTCAGATCGCCAAGAATTTCGTCCTGCGCACGCACATGGAGTTCGGCGTGCTGGGCTTCTTCAATCCCGACATCGGGCTGCCTCCCTTTGAGCGATTCTTCGTCGGTGGAGACGGGCTGCAGAATTTTGTGATCGACGGTAGAGAGATCATCGGATTGCGCGGATACCCGAACAATTCGCTCTCCGGGAGCAATGGAGATCCGCTCTACACCAAGTTCATCTTCGAATTCCGATACCTGATATCACCCAACCCACAGGCCCAGATCTTTGCCCTGGCCTTTGCCGAGGGAGGCAACTCCTACCGGCAGTTCGAAGAATTCAATCCCTTCCTGATCAAACGATCCGCGGGCATTGGCATACGGATCTTCATGCCCATGTTCGGTCTTTTGGGCATAGATTTTGGACATGGATTCGACCCGATCCCCGGAGCAGCAACTCCGAGCGGTTGGCAAACACACTTCATCATTGGCCAGCAATTCTAAACGCGCAGACATGAACCGACTCAAGGCACTGTTCCTATCGCTGGCGATCGCATTCTCGGCTGCTCTTTCGGCTCAGGCCCGCGTGGCCTATGTCGATACCCAGAAGATCCTCTCGCGCATTCCGGAATACGAACAGGCACAGAACCAGATCAACAAACTTTCCGAGCAGTGGGCTGGGGAAGTGGAATCTCTGCGTTCAGAAGCCGATGCGCTGGAGAATGCCTACCAGGCCGAAAAAGTCCTTTTGACCCCCACTCTGCAGAAGGAGCGGGAAGACATGAACCAGGCGAAAAGAGATGAGGCACTCGCTCTGCAGCGGAAGTACTTCGGTCCGGAGGGATCGCTCTTCCAAAAGCGCAAGGAGCTCATCCAACCCATACAGGACCAGATCTACAATGCGGTCCAGGAGGTGGCCAAGAAGAGACGACTGGATATGGTCATGGACAAATCGGGAGCGATCACGCTGCTCTATGTGAGCAACTCGCTCGATATTAGCGACCTCGTTCTCGAAAAAATGGGATACTGAAAACAAAAGCAAGCAAACAATGAATACACGCATCCTTTCACTGGTTCTCGCACTCGGACTGAGCATGGGAACCGCCGTCGCTCAGAAGATCGGACACATTGCCATGGACCAGCTGGTGCAACTCATGCCTGAAACACAGGCGGCACAGACAGAGATCGAGGCCTACGCCCAAAAGCTGGAGACCGATTTTCAGGAGATGCAGCAGGAGTATATGAACCTGGTCACCGACTTTCAGGAAAAGGAGGCCCAGATGACCAAGCTAAGCCGCGACAACAAGATGCAGGAGATCCAGGGCATGCAGCAGCGGATCGAAGCCTACCAGCAGAACGCTGCTATGGACCTTCAGCAAAAGCAGGAGGAACTGCTGACCCCCATTATCGAGAAAGCCAATAAGGCCATTCAGGAGGTTTGCGTGGAAGAAGGATTCGACTACGTGCTGGACAGCTCGGACAGCAAAGGCGTTGTCCTGGCCATCAACAACAGCAACGACATCACGCCGCAGGTCAAGCAGAAGCTTGGCATCTAGATCGAAGCCCGCGTGAATTCCGGCTCAGGGCCTATTGGCATTTTTGACTCCGGTATCGGTGGCCTGACCGTGGCGTCTTCCGTCCATGATCTCTTGCCCCGTGAAGCCCTGCTCTACTATGGAGATACGCTGCACATGCCCTACGGCGAGAAGAGCCAAAAGAGCATTGAGCAGTACAGTCTGCGCATTGCCGAACACCTTTTGGAGCAGGGCGCCAAGGCCCTGGTGATCGCTTGTAATTCCGCTTCTGCCACGGCCTCTGAGGCGGTGCGCAGACTTGCTGGAGATTCCGTTCCCGTGATCGATGTCATCAACCCCGCTGTAGGTGCGCTGGCCGAAATGAAGCAGGACATACGGGTGGGGGTGATCGGCACAAAAGCCACCATACGCTCTGAAGTCTATCCCGACCGCATCAGTGCTTTGCTTCCCGCTGCTCAGGTGCAGTGTCTGGAGACTCCACTCTTGGCACCGATCGTTGAAGAGGGACTGGCCGATGGCCCGATCAGCCGTGAGGTACTTCGTCATTATCTGGGTCATCCCACACTACAAGACATCGACTGCCTGATCCTCGCTTGCACACATTATCCCTTGCTGCAAAATGAAGTAGAGGCCCATTACCAAGGCCGAGTGAATGTGCTCGACTCCGCCAGGCTGACCGCCCAGGCGGTCCAGGAGGCCCTGAAAAAAACAGGATCTGCCAGGCAGAGCGAAGAGCGTTCAGCCCACCGCTTTCTGATATCGGAACACACAGCTGCATTTGCCGAAAACGCGCAGCGATTCTTTGGCGGAGATATTCAGCTCGAAGAAGCCCGCCTTCGGGTCTAACTCAGATTGTCCTTTTTGAACCAGCCCGCGTATTTCACATAGTTGTTCGCGATGCGTTGGATCTCACCTGCGATCTGCTCCTGATCCACCTCCTTTCGAAACTTAGCGGGTACGCCCGCATACAGGCTGCCGCTTTTCACATGGGTTCCCTCGAGAAGCACGGCACCGGCCGCTATGATGCTGTTGGACTCCACCACACAGCCGTCCATGACGATCGCTCCCATGCCAATGAGCACATGGTCGTGAATGGTGCAGCCGTGGACCAGAGCCGAATGCCCAATGGATACATAATTTCCAATGTGGGTAGGCGCTTTTTGATAGGTGCAATGGATCACTGCATTGTCTTGAATGTTCACCTGCTCGCCTATGCGAATCCGGTGTACATCACCCCGCACCACGGCATTGAACCAGACGCTGCAGCGATCGCCCATCTGAACATCCCCCACGACCGTGGCGTTGGGGGCTAAGAAACAATCGTTGCCCATCTCGGGCAGCTTGTCTTCGACCGGAAGGATGAGTGCCATAGCTGTGGTGTTACCTTTGCCAAATATTCGATTTTTTCCATGGAAACCACCAAAGTGCCCTATTCGATCTACGCCGAATCCACACCGAATCCATCGGTGATGAAGTTCGTTGCCAATAAACTGCTGATCGAAGGAAACGCACTCGAATTCCGCAATATAGAAGAGGCGCGTCCCTCCCCGCTTGCCTATCAACTCTTTCATTTCCCCTTTATCAGGGAGGTGTTCATTTCCGGAAATTTCGTTGCCCTGACCAAATTCGATGTCATCGACTGGGAAGAAGTCACCGCCGAACTGCGCGAATTCATCAGAGACCATCTGACCGAGGGCAAGGCCGTGATCGATCCGCAGACACCCGTGGAGACAGCAGCCGAGAACGAGGAAGTGGCAGCTGTCGGTTCCCCTTCGGTGGAACTGCCCGACCCGGAGTCTCTTGGCGAAGTGGAGCGCCGCATCGTCGATCTCTTGGAAGAGTACGTCAGCCCCGCTGTGGCCTCTGATGGCGGACAGATCAGCTTTGTGGGCTACGAGGAAAAAACCGTAAAAGTCCTGCTTCAGGGCGCCTGCAATGGTTGTCCCTCCAGCACGGCCACACTTCAACAAGGCATCAAGAACCTTTTGCAAAAAATGCTTCCCACCCTTGTGGATGAAGTGGAGGCGGTCAACGGATGATCGACACGCACTGCCATCTGTATCTGCAGCACTTCCAAGACGACCGGGAAGAAGTAGAGGCTCGTGCATTGGCCGAGGGCGTACAGAAGATCCTCCTGCCCAATGTGGACCTCGAGTCGGTAGAGAATCTGCGAATGCTGCTGAAGAGCCGTCCTGAACTGTACAGAGGCATGATGGGACTGCATCCCTGTTCTGTGAAGGAAGACTGGAAAGAGGTGCTTTCCCAGATCGAATCTGAATTTCGCAGCCACCACAGCGACTATTTGGCCGTTGGCGAGATCGGGCTGGATCTGCATTGGGACAAGAGCACCCTGGACTGGCAGATGGAGGCCCTTGGTTTGCAGTTCCAATGGGCCATTTCTGATGATCTGCCTGTTTCTATTCACTGCCGGGAGGCCTTCGACCCGCTCTTCGAATTGCTGAGCGATTTCAGTGGGAAGGGACTCAAAGGCGCACTGCACTGCTTCACTGGAACGGCCGAACAAGCCGAACGCTGTCTGGAGTTTGGGCTCCATTTGGGCATCGGCGGAGTGGTCACTTACAAGAACGGCGGACTGGACAACAGCCTGAAGGCCGTACCGGCCGATCGTCTGCTCCTGGAAACCGATGCGCCTTATTTGTCTCCTGTCCCCTTTCGGGGCAAGCGAAATGAGCCATCCTACCTGACCTATATAGCTGCTCGGACAGCTTTCATCATGGGAATGGAAGAAAAGGAACTTCAAGACCGCACCACCGACAACGCCCGAAAACTCTTCGATCTGTGAGCGAGGGCAAAAAAGTACTGCTGATCTATACGGGCGGAACCATTGGTATGGTCCCCGACCCGGCCACTGGTGTACTCCGGCCCTTCAGCCTGAACGCACTGTTGCAGCGCATTCCGGAACTCCATGAGCTCGACTGCACCATCGATCTGCACAGTTTCGATCAGCCGGTGGACTCCAGCGACATGCGTATACCACACTGGCAGGCCCTGGGCGAACTCATCCATCACCACTACTCCAGCTACGACGGCTTTGTGGTCTTGCACGGATCGGATACCATGGCCTACAGCGCTGCGGTATTGAGTTTCATGCTGGAAGACCTTCAAAAGCCTGTGGTGTTCACCGGGTCGCAGCTTCCGATCGGCGTCCTTCGTTCGGATGCCAAGGAAAACCTGCTGACTGCTCTGGAGATCGCCTGTGCTCAGAATGCGGATGGACGGGCCGTGGTGCCCGAAGTGGGTGTGTATTTTGAATATGATCTTTTCCGTGGCAATAGGGTCCACAAGGAGAATACCGAAGACTTTGAGGCCTTCCGCAGCCCGAACTATCCAAAGCTGGCTGAATCGGGGGTGCGACTGAAATTCCGTTCGGAGGCCATCCTCCAGCGTGAAGGAAGCTTCCGATATCATCCCGAACTCTCCACTTCTGTTGGGGTGCTGAGCATCCAGCCCGGACTTTCACTGGAATGGCTGCGCCATCAGCTTCATTCCACCGATATGGCCTGTTTTGTCCTGCAGAGTTTTGGATCGGGAAATCTGCCCACAGATCCGGCCTTTTTAGGGCTCTTGAAGGAAGCCGTCGACCGGGGGAAGGTTCTGGTGAATGTAAGCCAGTGCCGCACAGGCGCCGTTCAGCACGGGCTGTATGGTACCAGTGAGGCGCTCGATGGCTTGGGCATTGTCAGCGGAAGGGACATCCTGCTGGAAGCCGCCTGGGCCAAGCTCATGCATTTGCACGGCCTTGGACTCAGTGCCGACGAGATCCGCGAAGGATTTGCCCGTCCTATATGCGGAGAAATGAGCCTGTAAATTCCGTACTTTGCGCCCCCTTTAAAAGGAGAGTTGGCCGAGTGGTCGAAGGCGCACGCCTGGAAAGTGTGTATACCTCTCAAGGGTATCGAGGGTTCGAATCCCTCACTCTCCGCCAAGCAAACAAAAAGCCGCCGAAAAGGCGGT
>JAYOTP010000031.1:0-1979 GCA_038150465.1 Flavobacteriia bacterium
CTTGCAAACAAAAAAAATGCATCGGCCTGCTTGCTCGATGCATTTCAAAGGGACTGGAAAGAAGTCGCTAAAATGACCTCAAGCACAAAAGATCATTTTTTGATCAGCCGCTGGGTCTCTGGTCCGTTTTCGAGCTCAGAAACCACCAGATAGAGCCCTTTGGGCAGGGTACTGATGTCCACAGAGGTGCTGTGTGACTGTACAATTTCCTCATGCACCAATCGGCCAGTGATGTCCAGGATCTTCAACTTCTCAATAAGCTGCGTGGACTCCACACCAAAGCGGTCATTTGCTGGATTGGGGAAAATGCGTGTGGACAGACTGGACAACTCATCAATGCTGGCAGAAGATCCTGCTGCAGGACCGAAGATGTTATCGAAATAGATGATGTTGTCCGAAGAACGGGTCTGAAAGTCTGGGAAGACCACCAGCTGATCGTAGGCAGGCGTGAGCCCAATGTGGGCTGAGAAATCGTAAGTGAGCTGCTCCCACTGATTGGTCAGGGTATTGCTGATCTTGATCTCGCCCAAAGACCAACCGTCTGGCCGAACAAGCTTGAGGCCTACATCACTGACCACCGACTTCCACACCATGATGCGCACAATGGCATTGGAGGCATCAATAAAAAATGAACCTGTTCCCGCTCCGTGAACGGTTTCGCAACCTGCCCAGGCCGCACCACTCTGCAAGGCCGTGTACTTGGCCACCGTTGCAGATGTGTTGATGCCCGTCGGATCTGGATTGGCAACGATCTCCAGAGGAGGCTGAGTATCATTCTCAAAGATGGTCCAGACCCAACTCGCCCCGAAGCCATTGGGTTCAAAATCGATGGGACCGTTCTGCGCAAAAAGCGATGTGGTTGCGAGAGCGAAAATGGAAGTGAGTAAGGTGTTTTTCATCTTGATCGAATGTTTGGTTGCGTCTTTTTGGACTTATGGTAAAGCTAACTAAAAGTCCATGGCCCCAACATCAGCCTACAATTTCTGATCAAATGATAGGACGTCTGGCTACAATTGAACCCGACGTTTCCAAAAATGAAGGGCCAAGGCCCTGGTCTCCCGACCGTCCTGAGTCCCGAAGGATGAAGCCAGGATCGACCTTGGGCGGAACGAAATCTTGCTCGATTTGGACAGATCGCCACTTAGGTCGATCGGCGAAGCCTTTGGAGCACTCAGAGGGAAGGGATGCCGGGCCGAAAGAGGCTTTGGCCCTTTGGCCGATACCAAAGGGCGAAACTATTCATGCTGCCAACAAAAGCCCGAAGCATTCTTCGTGCGCCGCTTGCAGCGGGCGCCCTTTTGGGTGGTGCCCTGGCACTGTACTGCCGCTGTTGTGCCCTTGGTTCTCGGAGCGCTGCTGCCTTTGGTTGCTGTCCAAGACCAACAGGGAATGCAAAGGGTCGATTCCAGCGCCTGCTCTTCTCCGTCGGGCAGAAAGGCAAAAAGATCCCGGTCCAGGTAGTTTTCCAAGCGGTCCACGGGCAAGGCAAAACTGCTCAATGATGCCTTGGAGGAAGCATTGGGCAGGACAAAAGCGATCGCCTTGCGTTCGTTTGCACCTGCTGTGAGCACCGCCTTGAAGTAATGGCTGGGGATGCGCACCGCGTTCGGACCGATACTGCCACGTTGCTCCAAATAAAGCGGCCCCGTGACCACATAGACAGAATCGTACGCCCTTGACCAGCTGCGCATCAACTCCTCGAGTTTTTTCCAAATGCCCCGATTGAAACCCGGAAGCTGCGGACTCATATTGCTGTAGAAAAAGGAAGCGCTCATTGAAGCGGAAGACCAGGCCAGATCGGCAGCCGGAGCCAAATGCCCCCGGTCATAGCCCGATCCTTTATAGTCGCTGTGCGCTGCACTCCCACTGCGTACCGAAGGATCACTGCGGAAATCGTTGCTGCGCTCTACCCGAGCCATGGTCTCCCCGGCCGTCAGGCAATAGGCCACCCAGGCGGCCTGTTCAGAAGACTCATCGTA
>JAYOTP010000031.1:2079-17277 GCA_038150465.1 Flavobacteriia bacterium
ACATCATCAAGAAGGCCTAAAGCAGGCCGCCAACCGAGCAACAACTCTTGCCACGGTGGACAAAAAGATGAGGGGTACACCAAAAACAAATGAGTACACTCTTGAATTGGTTTTCGCTCTCCTGCCCTCTTCAGGGCAACAGCACCGGCAGTTGTTTTCTGCGCCGCGGTGGGCTTTTCCTTTTTGATGGATACGATCTATTCACCTTAAATCCATCTACATGCCTAAAGGATTCGTGTACACGCCCCAAGAGGGCGACCCGCTCGCGATCGAGAAAATGCAACTCGCCCTTCGCAGGGGATCGAATAAAACCCTGATCCTCGACTACAACCGCCAAGACCGCTCGGGCTTTTTTGGGGTGCGCCGACAATTGCTCTGGGTCGTTGCTCTGCACGAGGTCTTTCTCGAGCGCTTTGGACGCAGCCCCATCCAAATGGAAAAAAGCGGAATGGTGACCACCACCGGACCCATCGATCTTTTTGAAGACCACTGGATCCCGCTGGGGCCCAACAGCCGACCTGAAGACCCCCAACTCAACTAAGCCATGAAAAAGCGCTATAAATGGCTGGAGTACCTACCCTTCAAGCCAAAGCAATTTGACCGCTCCAACTGGGATCTGGTGAACGACCGTGCCTTTCAAAAAAAGGACGGGCGCATTCCCGTTCTGGTGGCCACCCAATACGGCATCTTCCCCAATAAAGGCATGTTCAATACCCTCGATGGGAAGAAGAATCCAGACTACTGGAACCTGGAAGGCCTGGCGGGACAGCGCGTCGGCTTTGTGGGCATTTCCTACCTGCGCCTGCTAAGCGAGCGGCCCGGCATTTGTGAGATCGACCTCGATGCATCCTTCATGCAGCGGTTCCGGGCAGAGGAACTCTTTATCGACCTCAGGCTCTGGTACGACAAGGCAGAGCTCAAGCCAGGCGGACCGAGTTTCGATCCAAGTGTGATGAACCAACCCTCCACGTACAGGGAGAACAGTCTCGCCACCTACATCGCCAAGCAAAAGGAATGAGAACGCCCACTTGGGTTTCTTCGATCGGGAAAGGCAACAGATCTTCGCCGACCGCAAGCGCTTGAAAAAGCTGGGAAACATTGAAGGGAAACAGAGGTTAAGCCAAGCACCGGATGGATCTGCATCTGCACACAACTGAAAAAGCCGAGGGATTCACCACCGCCCAATGGGCGGAATGGGACCGCTTCCTTGCCGCCTCAATGCCGCCGAGCATTCATCTTTGCAGCGCTGCCATTCGGGCTGGATTGAGAAGCCCAAAACGGGCGGTTCGGGCAGCCCGCTGGACCGATGCCGACGGAATGCTCAAAGGCATAGCCATCTGTGAAGACAGTCAGGCCATCAGTCAGCGCCTCGACGATTTTCTGGAAGGATCCGCCGCATTCCGATGGGCCCGGAACAGGCTGCACCGGGCAGGGAGTTTTCAATTCAAGGTCCGGGTGATCGGACAAACCCTGGCCAGTGGTCCGCACGGCTACCGCTTCTCGGAAGATGTGGACGAATGGACCGCCTTGGCTTCGCTACTGGAACTGCCGGGAATCGATTCAAATAAAAAAGCACCGACCACCTGGCTGGTCAAAGACCGGCCCACAGACCTGAACTGGGGCAATAGCGTCCGACTGGCCGGTCGTTCTACTTGGAAAAAAGACTGGGTGGATCTCGAATTCGACCCGCTGATGCGGGTGTCCCTGCACGAATGGAGCAGCTGGAACGACTACCTCTCTGGTCTGCGCACCAAGGCACGCACCAAAGTGAACCGCATCCTCAAGCTTTCTGCGCCCTTGCAATTCCGCGCACTGGAAGTTGCAGACATCCGTGAGCAGGCCCAAGCATTGCACGCCCTCTACCTGAACACCTACGACCGAGCCGCCTTCCGACTGGGCTGTTTGCAGCCAGAAGACCTGGTTCTGCTCAAGGAAGAAATGGGCAGTCGCTTTCAGCTGTGGGTGGCCGAAAAAGACGGAGAGCAGATCGGTTTCCATTGCGGCATGTGCGACGGACAGGAGGTGGAAGCCTTTTTCGTGGGCTTCGGCCTGGAACACAACAAGACCTTCGCGCTCTACCAGCGCATGCTGATCGAGTTCATCCGCTGGGGACTCAAAGAGGGATGTTCGGTGGTCAACCTGGGGCGAACGGCGCTGGACCTGAAGGCCTCGCTCGGTGCACAGCCTCAACGCCTGCTGCTGCACGAACGCATCCAAAACCCCATCGTGCACCGACTGGCCCGGTGGGCCGCCCGCGCAAGTGCTCCCAAACAAGAGCCGCTAAAACGCGCCCGGAAGTAGGACAACAGTTGGGGAGCATGCACTCCCCTTCTGCCGCTCGTGATCGACCCTTGGTCAATAGCTTACAGTTTCTCCCAATAGAGTTCCTTGCACTTCTGCGCGTCGAGCACATCGCCATCGCACCACAGATCGAAATCCACACGCACACCTCCTGCCTTGCGACGGGCAAGCAGCAGCTCCGAAGCGATGTCCTCATCGGTGTGCCCCGCATCGAAGGCCACCACTGCAGCAATGCGTTTTGGGAAACTGTGCTCTATAAGCGCCGCCAATCCCTTTTTGCGATCGATGGCCAGATACAAGGTCATATTGCCCTGATGGTACATGGTCTCATACCACTCGCCGCTGACCAAAAAATCCCACTTCCACTGCCCCCGTCTTTTGATCTTCCTGAATTCTTCGGGATCTGAAACAGGTGAGTAAATGGTCATGGGCTTGGATCTTGCTTCGTTCATAGGGTGTTCCACAGTCTGTAAAAGTTGCTCTCATGGCGCAGTGCCTTCTCTACAAAATCCAGATCGACGAAGACGTGCCGCGTGCCCCGCTCACTTCCCGAGAGCCGGGCAATGGCCACAAATGCCACCATTCGGTTCAGTAGCGGAACAAGCGATCGGTACGCACTGGGGAAGATCTGCTCATTGCAAGCCAGTATGGGGATAAGCTCGTCTTCCTTTAGGAATTCTTCCCTTGATACGTAGCGCGTATGCTTTACAAAGTCCCATTGGATCCAGGGCGGCGGATCCTGGAAGGGACCGCCCTCTTGCATTTTGTAGCAGATATCACTCACTGAGCATGAAATAAGGGGTGGGATCGTTTCGCAGGTACCAGACAAAGGCAGATCGGAACATGCCGTCTCCTTCTTTGAGATGGATATGCTGGAACATCAGCTCATCTTCCTCTTCTCTCAAAAAGGTCACCGAATCGGCGATCTCATACAGACTGTTCACAAAAATGGCCATGGAATCCACCGAGGAAGTGACCGGGAACCAGACCGAATCGCCATCGAGCGGTTCAATGTGAATGAAGTCCCAGCGCTGGGCATGAAGGGAAAAAGAGAGAGCAGTCAAAAGGATCAGCAGGATTCGGGTCATATAGGTATTTTATTTAAGGGTTCTGTACAATAGGAAGGCCACATCATTGGGCTCTGCCCCCTGATAGAGCAGACCACGCCGCCACATATTCTTGCGGGAAAAGGTCAGGCTGAACACCGAGTCGTTCTGCTCGGGTTCCAGGGTATCCACCCGTGTGGCCACCTGCAGCGCATGAACGATGTAGCGCAGGCGTTCCTCTGGATCGCCAATGAGCACATGTGCCTTCAGCTCATCGCTCCAGATAAGGTGCAAACTGTCCGCATCATCGACCGAATAATCGTATTCGATCAACTCGTAGGGCGCATAAAATGATGAGGTGACCGTATGGCTCGCTTTCGATTGCCCCTGCAGCACCCCGAAGGGAACAAGCAGAAACAAAAGCAGATTTTTATTGAGCATAGGTCGGTTTACGATGATTCAACGATGAGTTTCATCGTTTTATTGCATCGCGTCAGTAGGGCGGACCTCTGCCCACTCAAATGACCATCCGCCTATGGCTTGTCGCGAACGATCTGCTTCTTACCCACCATGCGACCGATCCAATAGGTCAGGAGCATGGCGATGTAGGGATACTGCCCAAGAAGACCGAAGTTGTCGGTTTCACTGAGCAGAAGCAACAGGATCCCCAGGCCGATCAGGAACAACAGATCGCCGAGGCTTGCACGGATCTTGGGCATGGCGTCGAATCTTTTTGAAACAGCTTCACTGCTGTAAAGATGCCGCAAACCCCTGGCATGAACTTCCACTTTCTTTAACGCGCACAAGGCTGCAGACTGCGTACATTTGCATTGCACAAAAACACACACCCATGCGCAACATATTCTTTGCAGCTGCTTTGCTTTCCCTGGTTTCGATCGGCTGCTCCGATGACGACGATGACAACAACAACGGCCCCAGCATTCCAAACGACTACTCAGGCGTCTACTCCGGGCTGACCAATACCATCACTTCCGGCACGCTGTTCGGAGAGGATACGATCTCTGAAAACATCACACTGGTCATCACCAAAGACTCGGATGGCCACTACATCTGGGCGCCTTCTGCTCTTGGAGACGATTCGACCAAGGTGTATTTCGATATGACCGGTAAGATGACCCACTCTGAGGATGTCAACCAACTCGGTACAGTGACTGCTGTCTCTTACGAACTGCAGTATATGGCCGACTACAAAATGGACGCTGATTTCTTGCAAACCATCAGCGTTCCAGCTGCCAATGTGGAGCTTGGAAGAGCTGAGATCACAGGTATTCTGACCCGTCAGTAAGAGGAGATCTTTTCCCTTTTCTTGAAAGCCGCTGCAGACATCTGCAGCGGCTTTTTTTATTCCAACGAGGACGTACGGAGGCTTCCTCCATTGAGCAGCCGGATCATGCCCCGCTCGGTGCCCTCCCGCATCATCCGCACACCGCCCCAGGTGGAATAGCGCCGAAATGAGGCCGGATGGACGGAACCGCCATCCACGATCAGCATGGCGCCCGCTTCCACATAGATCACGCAGCCCGTACTCATCGAGACATCGCTCTTGACCACCCAGGTCACCCCACGGGGCAGATAGATGTCCTGATGCAGTCTGAGGTCGCGATCAAGCGTATCGGAGCGGGCGATCTTCAGAACTTTTTTGGGCGAGTGGCCCTCTGAGATCGCTCCAATGGGCGCAATGGTCAGCTGCCTGTGCAAACGGGCGATCTGCATGGGCGAATAATAGGCCGCTGAAGCCGGCGACTTGACGCTGTTGCCCGACATGATGTTGTTGGTCCGTTCTCTGTGCTCCCCTGTGTAATAGCAGGCCACACAGCGGCCGCGTCCTTTCTCGCACCATTCCTGAGGCTGTGTTCCGAACACATCGCTCAGATAATCCGGATGCGAGGGATCGCAGCTTTCTGTACCCGCACTGCCCGAATACACATGGCCCAAGCCGAACAGATGGTTGAGCTCGTGGACCCAATGCTGGGCGTATTGATCTTCTACGCCCTGAAAGTATTCGTCGTCCACATTCAGCGTCTGTATGATAAAACCCGGCACCGACTCATTGGGAACACGAACCGTGGACGACCAGCCCCAGGCCCCGGAATACAAAAAGCGGTTACACACGATCACCACCGTGTTGCGCACCGCAGGAATGCGCTCATAGATACGGTTGTAGAGCTGTGCCAGCTGCCGGAACTCGTACAACTCAGGATCATCGAAGATGTAGGTGTCGGCCAAACGGACCCGAAAGCCGATGTCTTCCACGAATGCCCGACCCGGGATATCGTCTATGGGCGGCGTATTCTTGGCATAGTAGGTATTCATCTCGTCGATGACCTTGCGAAAGCTCGCCCGGGTATCCTCTCCGTGGTGCAGCCCCTGATCCTGTGCGGTGTCCGTGATCACCACAAAACTCACCGGCAGAGTGATGGTTGCATCGCCCAATGGAGCAAATGGAAAATAGCTCTCCTTCTTCGCCAGCGCGTCCATGGGGAAAATATCCTTTGTGCTGCGCACCTCAGCGGCACGCTTGCGGCCTTCCAGCACGAATTTGCTCTGAGCCAAGAGCGCGCCTGTGCTCAGAAAGGCAGCAAAAAGGAGGAGGCCTATGGATCTTGTGTTATTGGACATTTGCATAGTGTATCAATGATGATGCCCGTGTTCTCCGTCTCCTTTGTTGAGCTCGGCCATCAGATAGAAAGCCCCATGGGTCACCACCTCAGCATTATCGCTCAGCGGATCTGCGGGAACGACCTCGGCATAGCCCAGGTCGCGAATGCCCACCTTGACCTCTTGCTTTAAAAAGATCCGTTCTCCTTCTTCGCCATGGGAAGTATCTTCCTGTGCCCAAACGAAAATGTAGTCAATTCCTCCGTCGCGAACGATGGCGGCCTCGGGCAAGGCGCGCGCCTTTCTCTGGCCCACTTCGATCCTGGCCTCAACGTACATTCCGGGCAAGAGACCGCCGGCATCGTTTTCGATCTCCGCATGGACCAGCAGGGCGCGCGCCTCCTCTTCAAAGGACTTTCCCACCGCAAAAACCTGGGCACGGAAAAGCTCATCTGGCCGCCCACTCAGATGGAACACCACTTCCTGACCGACCTTCACCTTGTGCACGTCCTTTTCGTAGACCAGTAGATCGATGTGCAGATGATCGTTGTCCACCAGCTCGAACAGGCGTTCGTGCTCCTGCACATAGCTGCCGATCTGAATATCGATCGAGCGCACATGTCCGTTGATGGGTGCATAGATGGGCAGTTCCGAACGGATGCCCTCCTTCTCGAGCGAAGCAGGCGAAATGCCCATCATCCGCAGCTGTGCCTCTGCTGCCTTGACCTGTACCTCCAGGTTCTTGGCATGGGTACGGGCCTGCTCCAGGCTCTGCTGGGAATTCAGGCTGTCCGCGGCCAGCTGCTCCCTCCGCTCCAGTGCTTTTTGGCTGAGGCGCCATTCGGCCTTGTGGCGAAGAAAGTCTTCCTGAAGCTGAATGAATCCGGGCTGTTCCAAAGTGGCCATCAACTCGCCTTTTTTGAGGATGCCGCCTGGAAAGACGAAGATCTCCTTCACCCGTCCACCCCAAAGGGCCGTGACCTCTGCCCGGTTCTGTGGAGGCAACTCGAGCCGTCCGTTGGAACGGATCGTCTGGCTCAGGTCGAGCGTCTCAAAATGACCGAGTCGGATATCCATCACCTCCATCTGCCTATCCAGCAGATGCACTTCCTCTCTGTGCTCTTCGGCATGCATTTCCGATGCGTGCTCCTGCTGGCTGTGTTCGGCCGGGCCATGGCTGTGGGTGTGGTGATCGTGCTCCGATGAATGGGAACAGGCCACGGTCAGGGCCAGGGGAATGATCCAGATCGTTCTCATGGGTTCTGTGTATTAAAACTACCGCGCAGATACTGTATCCGCACGCTGGTCTGGTTGAAATCGCGCAGGTTTTTCAAATGGTCTTCTCGGATCTTCTGAGCCTCGAGCAATCCCTGCCAGTGGGCGGGCAGATCGAGCGTACCCAGTTCGAATGCTTTTTCGGCATAGCGCTGCAGTTCCCTGGCGGTCTGCGCACCGCTGTCGTCATACCAGTTCAGCGCCGACTGAAGCCATTCCAGTTCGCTCCACAACTGCTTTTCCTCGGATGCAATGCGTCGTTTCACCTCCTCGATCCGGGCTTGCTGCAATTCGTGCTCCTTTCGGGCCACAACCGCATCTGAACGCTGCTCCCAGAAAAAGAGCGGCACAGAGACCCCCATCTGAATGCCCTGCTGTCCGGTCACTCTTTCCAGACTCTGGTTGAAGTATCCGATCATCAGATCTGGCAGATAACCCGACCGACTCAGGCGATAGGAACGCTCGGCAGATTCGCTGCGTTGCCTCTGCAGGGCCAGCTGTGGGTAGCTCGATGGATCGATGGATCCGGCAAAGGGCAGTGGGACCTGATCCATTTTGGCTCCCTCTGGTAATTGGAGGCTGTCGGCAGCGATCCACTGCATCAGATCCAAACGGGCGATCTCCAATTCGCTCTCCACCCCTTGGGCCATGAGCCGCCACTTTTCCAGATCCGACCGGGCCCTGCTGCGTTCCAAGCCGCTGATCTGTCCGCTTCGGAAACGCTTTTCTGCACTGCGAACAAAACGCTCAGCCAGCGCATCCAGTGAGCGATACAGTTCCGACCGGCTCTGCTGATACCGCCATTCCCACCAGGCCATGCGAACAGCGGCCTCAAGTTGGATCCGATCGAAGAGATGCTGAAGCTCCGCCCGATCCACCTCAGAGCGATACAGCTGGAGCTGCTGCCAATAGGCCGTGGGGAAGCGAAAGCGTTGCTGCAGCTGCCACTGATAGTCCTGCACTTCTGTATTCAGCTGCCCACGGCTGTACTGCACCTGAGTGGGTTCCAGGGCCAGGGCTTTGCCAAGGGTCGCATTTTGCTGTTCGAGCTGAAGCTGACTGATGGCCATGCTGGGATGATGCATCAAGGCTTGCTGAACAGCCTGCTGAAGACTGAGCTCCTGAGCGGTGGCAGTCGTTGGATCTGCAAAAAAGCAAGCGAAAAACAGGACAGCCACCGCCGCCCTCTTCCCTTGCCAGCGACACCACATATCGTAGAGTACAGGCAGGACCAAAAGGGTCAGCAGAGTCGCGGAGATCAGCCCCCCAATGACCACCGTGGCCAGCGGTCGCTGCACCTCAGCCCCTGCACTTCCCGAAAGGGCCATGGGTAAAAAGCCCAGAGCAGCCACAAAAGCCGTGAGCAGTACGGGACGGAAACGCACCTGAGTGGCCGTCTTTATGCGTTCCGAAACCGATTGCATCCCCTCCTTCTCCAACTGATTCAAATAGGAGAGCAAGACGATCCCGTTGAGGACAGCCACGCCAAACAAGGCAATAAAACCGATGCCTGCAGAAATACTGAAAGGCATGTCACGGATCCACAAGGCCCAAACCCCACCTATGGCTGAAAGGGGCACAGCCGAAAAGATCATCAGTGCCTGAGACAAGCTGCCAAAGGTGAAATACAGGAGAATAAGGATCAGCAGCAGGGCAACGGGTACGGCCACCGAAAGGCGTTCTTTGGCCGCCATCAGGTTTTCAAATCGTCCGCCGTACTCGAGGTGGTAGCCCGCAGGCAGCTCCAGGCGCTCACTGAGCACGGACTGGATCTCCTCCACCAGACTCTGGGTATCTCTTTCCCGTGCATTCACCCCGATCACGATCCTTCGCTTGGCATTCTCCCGCGAGATCTGTGCAGGACCTTGCTCCATCCGGATATCGGCCAATTCACGAAGCGGAACGGTCTGTCCGTCCGGCAGCGGAATATGCAGCTCCCGCAGATCGTCCATTCCCTTCCGCCCTGTCTCTTCCACACGGACCACCAGATCGTATCGGCGTTCGCCTTCGAAGACCACACCGGCTGCTTTTCCGGCAAATGCCGCCTGGATGAGTTCATTGACCTGTTGAACATGCACGCCATAGCGTGCCATGCGCGAGCGGTCGTAGCGAACGATCATCTGAGGAAAGCCCGAAGTGCGTTCCAGCTGTAGGTCACCAACCCCCCGTACCCCGGCGATGAGCCGTTCGGCCCGCTGGCCGATGAGTTGGAGTTGTTCGTGCTCTTCCCCGTAGATCTTGATGGCAATGTCTTCACGCACCCCGGCGATCAGTTCGTTGAAGCGCATCTGAATGGGCTGAGTGAACTCATAGGAAACCCCTGGTATCTCGCTCAGCACCTCCTCCATCTTCAGGAACATCTCCTCCCTGCTATTGGCCGTGGTCCATTCAGAACGGGGTTTCATTTTCAGGATGATATCGCCTACTTCAATGGGCATGGGGTCCGTGGCGATCTCGGCCGTTCCGATCTTGCTCAGGGCGATCTCCACCTCGGGAAAGTTGTCCAGCAGCGCTTGCTGGATCTTCCCAGAAACCTCGATGCTCTCCTGAAGCGAACTGCCCGGCGGCAGGATCTGGTGCAGAGCAAAATCGCCTTCCTCCAGGGTGGGAATGAATTCGCCACCCAATCGATCGAAAAGCCATAGACTGCCACCAAAAAGCAATAGTGCCGATACCAGCAAAGCCGACCGAAAGCGAAGCACCCGATCGAGAGCGGGGCGGTATAAACGATAGAAGAAGCGGACGATCCTCTGGGAAACGCCTTCTTCAGATTCGATCTTTTTTGGAAGGAACCAGGCGCTCATCATGGGCACATAGGTCATGGACAGCAGAAGTGCACCAAGGATGGCAAAACCAACGGTCTGTGCCATGGGCGCGAACATCTTTCCTTCAATGCCCACAAGAGCCAGAATGGGCAGGTAGACGATCAGGATGATCACCTCGCCAAAGGCCGCCGATCGGCGGATGCGCCCTGCAGCGGCACCCACCTCCTGATCCATCTGTTCCTTTTGCAGGGTCTTCCCCTGATGCTGGCTGCGCAAACGATGAAGGATGGCCTCCACGATGATCACCGACCCATCGACCACCAGGCCAAAATCTATGGCCCCCAGACTCATCAGATTCGCAGAGATCCCAAAGAGCTGCATCATGCACAAGGCAAACATCATCGACAAGGGAATGACCGAAGCCACGATGAGCCCGCCCCGCCAGTTGCCCAGGAAAAGAACCAGAACAAAGATGACGATCAAGCCGCCCTCCAAAAGATTGGTGCGCACGGTGCGTATGGCGTTTCCGATCAGCCGGGAACGGTCGATGAAGGGCTCCAGGACCACGCCTTCAGGAAGAGAGGCCCGGACCTGCTCCACCCGCTCTTTCACTGCCTCTACCGTCTTGTAGGAGTTGGCTCCTTTGAACATGAGCACCTGACCGCTGACCACCTCGCCCTGAGCATTGTAGGTGACCGCCCCGAAACGCGGTGCGTGCCCATAGCGCAGCTCAGCGACATCGCGGATCAAAAGCGGAATACCCGAAGTATTCCGGATCATGATCTCACCGATCTCCTCCAGCGAGCCCACAAGGCCCGAAGCCCGAATGAAATAGGTCTGATGGTCTTTTTCGATGTAGCTGCCCCCAGCGTTCTGGTTGTTCTGTGCCAGCGCGTCAAAGACTTCATGCAGGGTCACCTCGTGGCTCTTCAATCGGTCGGGATCCACAGCCACCTCGTACTGCCGCAACTGTCCTCCCCAGCCATTGACCTCGATCACCCCGGGAATACCCGCCAGCTGACGCTGGACGATCCAGTCGTTGATGCTCCGAAGTTCTGCGGCTGAATACATATCCCTGTGCTGCTCATCTGCATGGAGAACATACTGATAGACCTCTCCCAGACCGGTTGTGATGGGCCCCAAAGTAGGCCGCCCGAATCCTTCCGGAATGTCCTCGGATGAACGCTCGATCTGCTCAGAGATCAGCTGCCGGGCCCGATAGGTGTCCATACCGTCGTCAAAGACCACGGTGATGACCGAAATGCCCGATCGGGACAGCGAGCGAATTTCTTCCACTTCAGGCAAATTGGCCAGCGAGCGCTCCAGGGGAAAGGTGATGAACTGTTCAACTTCCTGAGCCGCCAGATTCGGTGAATTGGTGATCACCAGCACCTGATTGGTCGTGATGTCCGGTACGGCATCAATGGGAATGCGGTCCAGGCTATACAGCCCGCATCCTATGAGCGCCACCACACCGACGGCGATCACCAGCTTATTCCGGATGGAGTAAGCGATCAAATAATTTATCATGGATTCAAGGTCTTAGGTTCTCGGCAGCCGTTCAGCTGCAGGGTGCATTGGCTAGATCAAGCCAATGGAGAACCGCGACCAGGCGGTGGATATGCTTTGTAAGTCCCATCCGGGGGCGGATGAACAGCTACAGTAACATCAAGAGAAGCGCTTATTGGCTCCACGACTTCAACTGCCTGGGGCAAAACGGCCGGTGAAAAAACAACTTGAGGAGCCTTGTCGGCCGCTGTCTCATCGGGAGCGAAGAAATGAAATTCAGCGCCTGTCGATGGATGCTCCAGTGCACCAAGTGCCTCGAGAAGATGGCGCCACAAGCTTCCGCATTCTGCCGAATGGTCTTCTGAGACCAGGATGGCTGAATCCCTTGCCTCGCCATGGTGTTCATGCGGAATGAATTCATGCATCATGCCCAGCATGTAGGCGACGATCAGAAGGTGGCGCAGAAGCTTCATTGTTTCGAAAATATCAAAAATGCATGGACCTGATCCGCGCGTGCAACCGATGCGATATAGCCACGTACATCTTTATTTTTTAGCCTCATCTAACTTTTTAATTTTGCCTCGTGCTTCACAAAGGAGAAATAAAGATCTTTTCAAAACATATTCTGGCCATCATCTTCTGGCTCCATGCAGCTATGCTCTGCGCCCAGCAGCAGATGGTCATGGGCATCGTTCGGGATACGGAAGGGCCACTTCCCTCAGCGGCCGTGAAGCTTTTGGGCGAAACGGATCGGTTTTTTGGTCTAAGTGATGCATCCGGACACTTTGCTGTTGGCCCTGTACCCAATGGCCGCTATACTCTGGAGGTCCAGGCTGCGGGAAAGAAGCTTTTGCAGAAGCAACTTGAACTCAAGGGAACGAACTATGGCTCTTTCAGCTTGGAACTCGAGGAAGATCCATTGCAGCTCCAGCAGGTGGTGGTGACCGCTACCCGGTCGGAAGTCAGGCGATACGATGCCCCAGTGATGGTCCAGCAGATATCCTCCAAATTGCTGGACGGCACCCAATCGGTGAGTCTTTCAGAAGGCCTGCGCTTTTCCCCGGGTCTTCGGGTGGAGAACAACTGTTCGAATTGTGGCTTCACCCAGCTACGCATCAATGGGCTGGACGGCGCCTACAGCCAGATACTGATCAACAGCCGCCCGATCTTCTCTTCACTGGCCGGCGTCTATGGACTGGAAATGATCCCGAAGAACATGATCGAACGCATCGAGGTGGTCAAGGGAGGTGGCTCGGTCCTCTATGGTGGAAATGCCGTTGCGGGCACGGTCAACATCATCACCCGCGAACCAGTCCAGAACAGCTCAGGCATGGGCTGGGAGCAGCAGCTCATCAATGGATCGGCCTCAGATCATTTGCTGAATGCGCATGCCTCGGCGGTATCTAAAGACCAAAACAAAGGGATCACCCTTTACGGAGTGAACCGAAGAAGAGCAGCACTCGATCTGAATGACGACGGATTCAGCGAATTGGCGCGCCTGCGGCAAAACACCTGGGGACTGGATGCTTATTGGACACCCAATACGCAGACGCGCTTCCGGGTGGACCTTCATCATCTGAATGAGTTCCGCAGGGGCGGTAGCCAGCTCGACAGAAAGCCACACGAAGCCTCCCTGGCCGAGCAACTCGAACACAGCATCACAGGCGGCGGACTGAGTGTTGAATGGACAGCACCCGATCAAAAACAGCGCATCTCTGCCTACTCCTCCGCCCAATATGTGTACCGAGACAGCTACTACGGTTCAGGAGGACGAATACGCGCAGCGGGAGACAGCCTCACCGATGCGGATCGACGCGCGCTGAACGCCTACGGTGCATCAAAAGGGCAAACCTGGGTATCCGGCCTGCAGTGGGCCATCGACCTGCACGCCCAATGGAAGCTCATTGCGGGGAGCGAACATCTGTACGATCGGGTGAACGACCAAATGCCGGGCCACGATCGTGCTATCCTGCAGCGCACCCACACTTTTGGACAGTACACCCAGCTCCAATTCGATCCAAACGATGACTGGACGCTCAGCCTGGGAGGACGCTGGGACCATCTGCGTATCGAAAATGAGCAGCACCTCGAGGGGAATGTTCAGCGCCAGAACAAGCGATTGGATCCACTCGTGCCACGGGCTTCTGTCCTCTATCGCTTCAATGAAAACTGGAGGGGCCGAGTTTCTTATGCCGAAGGCTATCGGGCGCCTCAGGTCTTCAACGAAGACCTGCACCTCGAATTGGTGGGTGGAGCAGCCCTTTTCACCTGGCTTGGCGAAGGGCTCCGTTCCGAGCGCTCCCGTTCGGTGACGGCCTCACTGAATTACACATCCAGTGCATCGGAAGACCCAAGCAATGTGGTGATCGAATATTTCCGCACCGATCTGCAGGACCCATTCATCTGGAGCGCACAACAGGAACTGTCTTCAGGCATTGCATGGATCACCAAAAGAAACGGTGGGCCCGCCTTTGTGGAGGGCGTGAATGCCGAATTCCAAAAGGCCATTGGCCGGGAGTGGATCCTCCAGCTCGGACTGACCTGGCAGCAGGCCCGATACCGTCAGGAAGAACTCATCTGGCAGGACGATCGGCCCGGCGGCACACTTCCCGATGCCCGAACCTCCGAACTTTTGCGCACGCCGGATATCTATGGCTTTTGGAGCCTGAATTGGGAAGTGAACGATCGGTGGAGCCACGATCTTTCCGGAACGATCACCGGCCCCATGGGCGTCCCGCATGTGATCGACCCGCAGACCGAACAGACCGTGATCAAGGACAGTCCAGCTTTTGTTGTTGTCAATTGGAAGAGCAGCTACCGCATGCAGATCGACAAGAGGTGGGCTCTTACGGCTGCCCTGGGAATAAAGAATCTGCTGAATGCCTACCAAACCGACTTTGATAGAGGCGCAGAGAAAGACGCCGGATACATCTATGGCCCCTTGCTTCCGAGGACTTTTACCTTCAGCCTGCTCATCGACCGGAACTGATGCTCAGCGCAAACGGATAGAGCGCAGCTTCAATTCAAAAGGCCCTTCCACTTTGTCGTTCTTGATAAAGCCGATTCGGATGATGTCCGAATAACCCCGATCACCCAAGGTCTTTCCGTTCTTTCGGCCCATGCTGTTCTCTTTGAAATCCTTTAGCGGAAGGACAAAGCGCTGTACCTCCTCATTCGGACTGAATGAAGCGGTATAATAGGGCAAGTACCAGCGTCGTTCCTTTTCGAGCATGCACATGAAACTGCCACCAAAGCCGCTGCACTCCACCACCACCTCTTCGAATGCACTCAGATCGTAATCGCCCCAGGGCGCTCTTACAGATGCAAATCCACCGTTGTTCTCCAGAGATAAGTTTCCGGTGAACAAGAGCGCCTCATCCGAATGAACCACCTGGCTTTCTGACCGCCCACCCATAACGCCATCGTTGATGACCGCCCACCGATCGGCCGTGGCCTTGTCACTGAAATCGAATCCGCTGAAGGAAAGCAAGACACTGCTGATAAGGGAGATGGTCCAAAACATTTTCATTCCATTGGTTTCATTTGGAAAGGCGCGGCAAGCGAAGAATGTTCGAAGCAGCCAGTCAGCCGAAGGCCTTTCGGGCTTCCTCAAAGGTCTGTACATGCGCCTCCAGGATGTCGCTGAGTTTCTCCGAATACCCGCCGCCCATGCACACGGTGAC
>JAYOTP010000031.1:17377-24523 GCA_038150465.1 Flavobacteriia bacterium
AAGGGATAGTTGTTCTTCCCGTGCATGCTGAAGGTAAAAACACGCGGCTCGTTCTGAAGAAGCTCAGCGGTTCCATTGCCTTGGTGCACATCGAGATCCACGACCAGAAGCTGGGCATTCGGTCTTTTCTGCAGGTAGTGATCCGCAGCCAGCGCAATGTCATTGAACAGGCAGAACCCCTCGCCGTGGTCGCTGTACGCGTGGTGTGTGCCGCCAGCAATGTTCAGGGCGACACCTTCATTGAGCGCGTGCTCCACATTCTGTACAGAGCCGCCACAGATGGTGTATTCCCGTTCCACCAGCTGCGGGCTCAGCGGAAAACCCGTGCGGCGCTCCTCCTGCCGGCTGAGACCGCCTGCCTCCAGTTTCTGCACATAGTCCGCCTGGTGCACCCGAATGACTTCGTCTCGGGTCAGGGCCTGCGGCCGGTACAGATCGGATTCTTCGATCACTCCCTCTCGAATAAGCTGCTCGGGAAGAAGGGCATATTTCTCCATCGGAAAGCGATGGCCCTCCGGCAGGGGATGACAATAGATCGGATCGAAAGCAACTTTCACAAGGTCAAAACAAGCAAAACGACGGAAGGATCACCCTTCTATCTTTGTTTTTATGCGTCGGCTTCTGCTTCTGATGACTTTTTTGACCGGTCTGAGTGTCTGTGGACAGCAACGGAAGAATCGCTCCATGGTGCGTCTTCTGGACGATGGGCGCACTCTGCAGATAGAAGGGCAACTCGAATGGCAGGTGCATTGGGATTCGCTGCCCGCGGTCGTCTGGCTTGAGCTTTGGCCGATCGCCCTTGGATCCGATCACTCCGTTATCGCCGAGCAGTGGCTGGAAGACCAGCAGACACGATTTCACTTCAGCAAAGAAGACGAACGCATTCAGGTTCGAAACCTCGGATTTCGGGATGGAAATAGACGACTCCATGCCTACGCCCGTGGACGCAGTCCGGAGCTGCTGCGTTTTCAAAAAGACCAGATCATGGAAAAGGGGGCAGATCGCTTGTCCATCCACTACAGCTATGAGCTCTACTTCCCGGAGGAGGAACTGGACGGTATGGGGCTGCGCGAAGATGGACTGCTCCTCCAGCATTTCCTGCCGCGTATCAGCTACTTTGAAAATGGGCGATTTTCCCCGTCTCCAATGAACCGGGCCGAGGACCGCAACCTGCAAGAAATTCACTGGATCCTCGAGCTCGACCTGCCAGCTCTCTACTATCCGGTGCGTTCTATGCCTGGCCTTGGCGCTGACAAGTTGATCGATGAAGCCTTTGATCGCGGCGATTTTTCGCCCCTTAGGGAAAGACGCACATATCGTTTTGATGCGCCGATGTATTCGGGTTCGCAACAACTGCTGATCAGCAAGGCCGTTCGGACACTTGCTGCTTCACAAAAGGGGCTACGGCTGCTGGAGACCCGTACTGTTGAAAGCACACCCTCCACCGCCTCCTACATCGAGCACATGCTCGGTATGCAAAGCTGGTTGAAAGAGCGCTACGGTATCGAAGACTCACTCAACTGGACATTGGTCTGGACGGGGTCGGATCTGACCGAAAGCGTTGAACCTGGTCTGCTTTTCATCAATGAAGACCGGAAAGAGCCCTATCCGGAACTGATCCTCGCCTCGCGTTATTTCCGAAGCTTCACGGAGCGCCATTTGGCAGGTGTCCGCAGTCCCTGGCTGGGCAAGGGCCTTGCACACTATTTGGCACACGCCTACATGGAGGAAGCGCATCCAGGAATGTCTTTGGGCGGTCCGTTCGAGAACAAGTGGCTCGCGAGGTTCTTTCGCGTGGATGAGCTTCCGCTGGGCTACGAACGGCAAATACTCTATCTCTACCTCGCCCGCCAAGGACTCGATCAGAACAGCACGGACTCCACGGAAGCCTTTACTCGAGGCACTTACGAAGCCCAGATGCGCGCCAAGAGCGCCATGCAACTGAACTACCTGCACGACTTCATGGGCGATCGGAAGTTCCGGATCGGTCTGTCCCGCTACCTCCGCTCCAAAGAGCATTCTGTCGCATCCTTTCGGGAACATATGGCGCAGGCTTCTGCCTACCGCCCAGTAGACTGGTATTTCGAGGATCTGCTTCCAAGCCCACAACCCATGGACTTTCGTCTCAATAAGACAGAAGCCTGCCCCAGTGTATTCGTTGTGCGCTCCGATGCGCCCAAGGGCAATCAATTTCCCTATCCCGTTCAGGGCCTGATCAAGGACAGCCTGGTGATGACCGAATGGATGCCACCGCAACTGGGAAAAAAGAGCAAAAACTTCTATCCAGATGACTACGATCGGGTGGTGGTTGCCGATCCCCTGCGCTATCCAGACCTCTACGGCAAGAACAACGAAAAGGCACACGGCGATTGGCTGCCCTGGCGTAAGCCGCTGGAATTCCAACTGTACACCAGCCTCGAAAACCCTGGCAAGCATCAGGTCTACTGGATGCCCAGTATGAACTTCAATGCCTACGACGGGCTGATGCCCGGATTGAATCTGTACAACTCCACCCTTATTCCCAAGAAATTTGAATACCGACTGGCGCCCGAATACTCGACCCAGACGGGTGAACTCGTTGGATTCGCCTCACTGGCCATCAACTGGCCACTCTTTGAAGGGAAGGTTCGCCTGATGACTCTGAGTACCTACTACATTCATTACCACTACGCGCCCAAACTCGGCTACAGCCGGATCTCCCCAACACTCACCCTGCACTTTAGGAAGACCGCGCCGAGAAGCCCGTTCATCCGGAAGCTGCGAATGCGCAACATCTATGTGGACGCAGAGCGCACCTCATCCATGGACGATGCCGTGACGGCAGAAGGCTATTCGGTCTTCAACCTGAACTACAGCAGTGAATTCACGAGCATTCTGAATCCAAGGACCCTGCGCGTGGACATGCAAGTGGGGGATTACTTCAGCAAATTGAGTGTGGAATGGGATCAACGCTGGATGCTGCCCAACAGGAAGTGGCTGGTCTTTCGGGTCTTTGGCGGTTGGATGCCCTACAACAACAACCCTAAAGAGCAGACCTTATTCGATTTTGGTCTGTCGGGCACCCGGGATTACCTCTTCGACTACCACGTTTTTGGCCGATCGGACGAAACTGGGATCTGGAGCCAGCAATTCTTTGCTACAGATGGAGGGTTCCGCTCCAACACCCGGCTATTTGGCCGCTCACATATTCTCGCCGCGAATTTGAGTGTGCCGCTCTTCGAAGTATTGGGTGTTTATGGCGACATCGGAACATTGGGCGGACCTGTGGAATGGGGATATGGGATCCGAGTGGCCATTCTCACCGACTTTCTCGAATGGTACTTTCCGATCCAGGGAAGGGGCGGAACCTATTTGGATCGAAACAATTACTTCAGCTACACCCGATTCACGGTGGACCTCAGCATCGATCAAATCGTTACGCGTCTTCGCCGCGGATTCTATTGATCCTTGGCCATCAATTCCTTCGCCTCTGCCCAACTGTTGACCGGCATTTGGCAGGCGCCTTCTTCGCATAGATAAAAGAGCGTGGAACCCTCCTTCCAACGATGGATAAAGGCTGGCAGATCCGATGGTCGATCGGTCCAGCTCAACAAAAGACCTGAAGTTCCCGACGAGAGCACCTGCCGGTATTTTGCCTCGGCATCGGGCCCAACAATGACAAGTTCGTATGAGCCGTAGCTGTAGTCGTTCAGCAGAAAGCCCCAGTTGGAATAGCTCTCTGGGTAGCCACCAAAACGCTCTGCCACCGCCGCCGTCATTTCCCGGGCGCGCCCTATCCACTCTGCTTTGCCTGAGAGCAGGCCCAGGTCGCGGTAATTGCGTGCCATAGTGGAATTGGCCGCAGGGATCACATTGTCTTCGTTCTCTTTGGTGCGCACGACCAGATCTTCATCTGTACTGTACCAAAGAAGTGGGCTCTCCGGATCATGGAAAAGATGGCTCGCTTCCTCCAGCCAATCCACGGCCTGCAAAAAGGGTGCTTCCTCTCCACTTATACGATGTACATCCAATGCCGCACGGATCAGGAAGGCATGATCATCGAGCAAGGCGGTGCCGTAGGGCGAACCCTTGGCCCAACTGTGCGCCAAACCCTCTTTGCCCCGCATCTGATCGACCAGTGCATGGAAGGTCTGTTGTGCGAGAGTTCTGTGCTCGGGATCCCAAGTTGCCTCGTACAAGGTGCAGAGCGCCGACACCATTTGGGCATTCCAGCTGCAGAGCACTTTGAAATCCAGTCCAGGGCGAATGCGTTTTTCGCGTTGGGCGAGCAGCACTTCTCTCACTGCTGACCACCGCTCGCTGAAATCACCTTCTGTCCACGAACGACTCTTCTGGACTTCCTGATCTGACGCGCGTCTTTGCAAAATGAATCGACCTTCCCACTCCTCGCCTTCGTCCAAAAGGAACCAACGATCGATCTGCAGACCGGGATGATCGGCGATCAGCCTGCGGATCTCTTCTGAAGACCAGGTGTAGAACAGACCCTCTTCCCCCTCGCTGTCTGCATCGAGTGCCGAATAGAAAAGACCGCTTGGATCCCGCAGCTCCCTTAAGCTCCATTCCAGGGTTTCTTCTGCCACCCGCCGGTACATGGACTCCCCAAATAAGCGGTAGGCCTCTGCATACAAGCCGATCAACTGAGCATTGTCGTAAAGCATCTTTTCAAAATGCGGCACCTTCCATTCCGCGTCTGTGCTGTAGCGTGCAAACCCGCCTCCGATCTGATCGTAGATGCCCGAAAGGCACATTCGGTCCAGGGTCAGCCGAATATGCTGCTCCAGATCATCGGAGACTTCGTTGGTCAATTGGGTCAGGAGAAAACGGTAGTTGTTTGGGAGGGGGAATTTGGGCGCTTTGTTCGGCCCGCCATGGATCGTATCCATTCGGCCTTTCCACTCTCCCAAGGCCGCCTGCATCATTTCTGGGGCAAAGGATTCCATCGGCTCTGGTCCAAGTATCTCCGCCTGCTTCATTCCCTCCTGAAGCTTATCTGCGTATTCCCTCATGCGCCCCGCATCTTTTGCGTACAACTCACTGAGCTGGGTGAGGATTTCCATCCACTGGGTCTTGGAAAAATAGGTGCCTCCGTAGATCGGTCGTCCGTCGGGCAATGCGATGCAGTTCAGTGGCCACCCGCCTCGCCCGGTCATCAGCTGGACCGCGGACATATACACCTGGTCGATGTCTGGCCGTTCCTCTCGGTCGATCTTGATCGACACAAAATGCTCGTTCATCAGGCGGGCCACCGCCTCGTCCTCAAAGGATTCGTGCTCCATGACATGACACCAGTGACAGGCCGAATAGCCAATGCTGATGATCATCAATTTATTTTCTGCTTTGGCCGCCGCCAAAGCCTGCTCGTCCCAGGGCTGCCAATGCACAGGATTTCCTTGATGTTGGAGCAGATACGGGCTGCTTGAATGCGTCAATCGGTTCATATCGTTAACGGGTTGGGCAGGTGAACAGCTCAAGATGCACAGGGCCCAGATCGGCAAACAAAGAAGACGAAAAGAAAAGCCCATTTTTGGAGAAAGCGCAGCGGCGGCTGAAAGGTTCACTTTGTTATTTTCGCTTCGCATCAACAGCCTGAACATGGAAGATAGCTATCTTCTGTTGATTGGATTTCTCTTTGCCCTGGCCATTGTGGACCTGATGGTGGGTGTGAGCAATGATGCAGTGAATTTTCTGAACTCCGCCATCGGCTCAAAGGTCGCCTCGATGCGCACTGTCCTGATCATATCCAGTGCAGGCATCTTCCTTGGCGCTGTTTTTTCAAGCGGGATGATGGAAGTGGCACGAAAGGGCATCTTCACCCCTTCCCTCTTTACGATGGACGAATTGATGGTGATCTTCCTCGCAGTGATGATCACGGACATCCTCCTGCTCGACATCTATAACAGTCTGGCCTTGCCCACCTCAACGACAGTTTCCATCGTCTTTGAGTTGCTCGGGGCCGCTTTGGTGCTCGCCCTGATCAAATCTGGCCAGGACCCGACACATCAGCTACTGGACTACATCAATACCGACAAGGCCGTGCAGATCATCGCTGGCATCTTTCTTTCTGTGGGTGTGGCCTTTGCCATTGGCGCCGTTGTGCAGTTCATTACACGCCTCTGGTTCACTTTTGATTTTGAACGACATATCCCGAGGATCGGATGGCTCTTTGGAGGAATCGCCATCTCGGCCATCTCCTACTTTGTGCTCATCAAAGGGCTGAAGAACAGCAGCTTCCTCTCGCCTGATCAAATGCACTGGATCAAATCGCACACGCTCACCCTCGTTGGCTTGCTCTTTGCCGTCAGCGCACTGATCCTGCTTGCACTGCATCGCCTCGTCCAAGTCCATCCTTTGAAAATGGTGGTGCTTGCCGGCACTTTTTCCCTCGCCATGGCCTTTGCTGGAAACGATCTGGTGAATTTCATCGGCGTTCCCATTACTGGATTTCAAACCTATCAGGCCCACCAGCAATGGCTGGAATCTGGCGCTTCCGGCAGCTTTTCACTCGGATTCCTTGAAGAAGCTGTCGCTGCCCCGCCACTGCTGCTCGCACTGGCCGGTGGGATCATGATGCTGACCCTTTGGTTCAGCGGAAAGGCGCGTAAGGTCACCGATACCACAGTGGATCTTGGCCGGCAAATGGCCGGAGAGGAACGATTCCGACCTCACTTGCTGAGCCGCGTCATCGTTGGCGCTTCCATGAAGATCTCGGCAGGCCTTCTACGCATTTTGCCTTCCACCTGGGTCGATGGAATGAACCGCCGGTTTCAACTCCCTGAGCGAACCGAGGAACAAAGTGCGGCCTTCGATCTGGTTCGGGCTTCTGTCAATCTGATGGTGGCAAGCATCCTGATCGCCATTGCCTCTTCGCTCAAACTGCCTCTTTCGACCACCTATGTGTCCTTTATGGTGGCCATGGGCGCCTCTCTGGCCGACCGCGCCTGGGGCGCAGAAAGTGCTGTTTACAGGGTAGCTGGCGTAATGAACGTGATCGGTGGTTGGTTCCTGACCGCGCTCTCTGCCTTACTTGTGAGTGGTAGTATGGCCTTTGTGTTCCACCGCTGGGGGATTCCGGCCATTACGACGCTCTTCGGACTGGCCGCTTTGCTGTTCATTCGTTCGCAGCTGCGGTTCATGCGGAGGAAAAAA
>JAYOTP010000032.1:0-20395 GCA_038150465.1 Flavobacteriia bacterium
TTGCATGTGTTAGGCCTGCCGCTAGCGTTCATCCTGAGCCAGGATCAAACTCTCCGTTGTAAGATGTTTGATTCTATGGAACTCGATGGTCGCTTAGATTCTTACCTTCTCTCCCAATAATTCAAAGAACATTTGTCTCTCGACATCCCCGTAAGGGGCGGCAAATGTACATCTAAAAAAACTTTAGCAAGTACATTTTTTATTTTTTTTTCCTTCCTCGATTTTTACCTCGAAAAAGGACGCCAAAAATAAGGCGGCGCCCCCCTTCCACCTAATTAAAAGTGATCTTATTTATGAACACACCTCATCAGGGTTCAGGCCGTCCATGCTCAGGGGTTGCTCATGCTCACAGGAAGTACTTTTCCCTTGATCGCTAAATGACCGGATATCAAGAAGTCCGATATGAATTCTGCGATCTGGTCGGGCCGTATGGGTGCCTCGTATTCTGGGAACGCCTCTTTCAACATTTCTGTGGACACTGCTCCAAGTGCAAGTGAATTGAACGTCCAATTCTTTTCAGGAAACTCCACCTGCAGACATTCCGTGAGTGTTGAAAGCGCTGCCTTACTCGAACTGTAAGCTGAAAGACCGGGGAATTTCGAGCTGCCAGTCATCCCGCCTACACTGCCCACGGTCAGAAAATGGGCCCGATCGGTGGAATGCGGAAGAACTGACTGAAAAAGCGCGAAAGCCGAAAGCACATTGATCTCGTAGTGTCGCTGGATCAGATCGGCATCCAATTCCATGAAGGGAGTGCTTTTCAAGAATCCGGCATTATGGACCATTCCATCCAAAGCCGGATATCGTCGGACCCACTGGCCAAATGCATCCCAATCGGGCTGCTCCAGATCAAAAGCCAGTATATGGCATCCACATTCCTTCTGCAACTGTTGAAGTGCCTCGAGGTCACGGGCGAACGCCAAGACCTCATGTCCTTCTTTGGACAGCCTTAAAGAAAGTGCTCTTCCGATCCCCCTGGACGCCCCTGTTATCAGATAGGTGCTCATTCGGATGAATCAGAGCAGCATGCGGATGGGCAATTCGAGATTTTCCTTGAGCTCTTTAAGGAAAGCTGAACCCGTCGCACCGTCCACCACCCGATGATCGCAGGAGAGCGTCATCTTCATTCTGCGCCCAACTGCAACTGCACCATTTTTGACCACCGCTTCCTCTCGTATGGCTCCCACTGCGAGGATACATGCATCAGGAGGATTGACAATGGCGGTGAACTCTTCGATGCCGAACATCCCCAAATTAGAAATCGTGAAAGTATTCCCTTCCCAATCTGAGGGCTGGAGCTTCTTGTCACGGGCCTTTCCGGCCATATCACGAACTTCCGCTGATATTGCCTGCAAACCTTTCATATCTGCATGTCGGACCACCGGAACCAGCAGCCCATCTTCAACGGCTACGGCTACGCCCATGTGCACATGATGATTCATCCGAATGCTGTCACCCATCCAGCTAGAATTGACCTGAGGGTGGTTCTTCAGGGCCATTGCGGATGCCTTGATGACCAAGTCGTTGAAGGAGACCTTCACACCCTCTTGTTTCAGTGCCTCGCGTTGCTCGTGCGCACGATCCATGTCCACATCGATCGTCAGATAGAAGTGCGGAGCCGTGAATTTGGATTCGGACAACCTTTTGGCGATGGTCTTTCGCATCTGGGAGACCGGTACTTCTTCAAATCTTTCCTCACCCGAAACAAGGGCGATGGGAGATCTTGGCATTGGAGATGAAGACACAAAAGACTCAATGTCCTTCTTGACGATCCGTCCTCCATCTCCTGAGCCCGATACCGTTCTCAAGTCGATGCCCTTTTCAGAAGCCATTTTCTTGGCCAAAGGAGAAGCCTTGAGCCGCACATCCTCTGCTGGTTGTTCAACGACCATGGAAGCGGCCTCGGCTTTATCTGTATCGCCTTGAATGTTTTGTGCTGCTTCCTCGCTCTTTTCAGCAACTTCTGCAGTTTGTTCAGCGACCCCATTCTTGAGCAAGTCTGCGATGTCCTCACCTTTCTCACCCAAGACGGCGAGAATGCTGTCCACAGGCGCCATCTTTCCCTCTTCCACACCGATGTGCAGCAGCACACCTTCCTGAAAAGACTCGAACTCCATGGTTGCCTTGTCCGTTTCTATCTCTGCCAGAAGATCTCCCTCAGAAACCTGATCCCCTACCTTCTTGTGCCAGACAGCGACCGTCCCATCTGTCATGGTATCGCTCAAACGGGGCATTGTGATTATTTCTGCCATTTTATTCTGTTATGAATGGATAATCTTTCTGGGCATAAACATTCTCGTACAGCTCTTCTGCTTTTGGGAATGGAGATTCCTCTCCGAACTGAACACACTCATTGACACGCTCTTTCACGCGCTGGTCGATGGCGGCCACCTCGTCTTCCGTTGCATACCCTTTTGACAGGATCACTTCCTTACAAGTGGTGATCGGATCGATCTTCTGATATTCCGCCACCTCGTCTTTGGTCCTGTAGTGCTGCGCATCACTCATGGAGTGTCCCTTGTAGCGATAGGTCTTGATCTCGAGCAGAGAAGGTCCTTCACCTTTCCGGGCACGATCCACCGCCTTACTGACTCCTTCGTAGACCGCTACGGGATCCATACCCTCGACAGGCCCACAGGGAATATCATAACCCAAACCGAGTTTCCATATTTCTGTGTGGTTGGCGGAACGCTCGACAGAGGTTCCCATGGCATACCCGTTGTTCTCTATAATGAACACAACGGGAAGCTTCCACATGGCGGCAAGGTTCAGTGTTTCGTGAAAAGACCCCTGACGAACGGCTCCGTCGCCCATATACGTCAGAGTGACTTGTTTTTTCTTCAAGTATCGGTCGGCAAAGGCAAGACCTGCACCCAGAGGAATCTGTCCACCCACAATACCATGACCGCCGAAGAAGTTGTGTTCCTTGCTAAACATGTGCATCGAGCCACCACGACCACCCGATGTACCTGTGGCCTTCCCCATGAGCTCTGCCATGATCCTTTTGGGATCTTCTCCCAAACCGATCGGCTGAACGTGGTTTCTGTAGGCCGTGATCATCCGGTCTCCTTTGTCCATGGCGAATAAACTGCCCGCCAGGACGGCTTCTTGTCCGTTATATAAATGAAGGAAACCTCGGATCTTCTGTTGAATGTACAATGCAGCTGCCTTGTCCTCGAATTTTCTCCAGAAGAGCATATCCTCATACCACTTGAGGTAGACCAATTTTCCAATGCGTTTCTTTCCCATGGATTCCAAAAATGAAGGGCAAAAATAAAACAGAACGGCTTGCGAACGATGTCGTTCTGTAGGCCATTAAACGCCAGCTCAAGAAAAGAGTGTCAGAAGCTCATCAAGCTCATTGATCGCCTCCGTCCAAGCCGAAATAAAGGGTGAAGCGAAGGGTGTTCTCCAGGGGGCTCTGAACGGTGGGCGTTGCAGGGATCAGATATGCGAAATCCAGCCCGAAGACATTATACTGAAGTCCCAGTCCCAAAGTGAAATACTTTCTGTTACCCTTGGTCTCGTGCTCGTACTGATATCCTCCGCGCAAGAAAAAAGATTGATTGTAATTGTATTCCACCCCCGTATTCCAGATCACCTCATTCCACTCCTCACTCGATCCACCCGGGGCGTCACCAAATGACTGAAACAGTCCCGCAAATGGCGGAACGTCGTTGTCCTCTCCCTGGATCACCTCACCATTCTCATCTCTAACCGGCGGTGTGGGCACGAGCAATTTATTGGTCTCCAAGATGAAAGACATGCTGTTGTATTCATCGAACTGCCATTCGACAGAGCCTCCAAGGCGCATGTTGGCAGGTAAAAAATCTGAATTGGCGGCATCGCTGTAACTGACCTTGGCTCCGATATTCGAAAGCATCAATCCGACGGAATAGCGATACTTCTGGCCCTTTTCCAGATTGTAGTACGGCGAACGAAAGTAACTCCCCACATCCGCGGAAAATGATTGTCCGGCCTGTGTATTGCTTCCCGGAGTTGTCGCGCTGCTTTGCGCAAGATTGGAATAGATGTACCTCAGGGCCACACCGAGGCTGATGTTCTCGCCAAGTTGAATGCTGTACCCACCGTCGATCGCAAATTCATTGGGCGAAAGAGTCCCCTGGTCGTTTCCGTTGGCATCCCGCAGGATGATCTCACCCAGCGAGAAATAGCGAAGACTTAGGCCATAACCAGATCGCTTCCCCAGCTGTTTGGCGTAGGACAGATAAGCCAGATCGATATCGGGCACCAAACGGCTCAGCCAGGGTGTGTAGCTCATGGACAAGCCGTTGTATCCTTTTTCCAGGAAGGCCAGTTTCGCCACATTCCAGTGCAGACTATTGTTGTCCGGAGCTGTACTCACACCCACATCGCCCATTCCTCCAGAGCGGCTGTCGGGCGAGATCAAAAGAAAGGGCACTGCCGTGGTGATGACATTGTAGTTTCCAAAGGCTGTTGTCGTATTGGTCTGCGCAGTAGAACAATAGCCACTCAAAAGACCGAGTACAGTGAGCGTAAAAGTGCTGTTTCTCATTTGGTTAGGATCAAGACCCTGATTCGGGTGGGCAAAGATAGAATTTCAATTCACGGGCTTAACGCAAGATGACAAGCTTTTGGTATTCCTCCGCTTGGGAACCATCCGTCTTGCTGCGCACGCTCAGTTTATATACATAGACACCTTTTCCTATGGGATCTCCATAATCGTCCCGTCCGTCCCAGGCAATGCCGGTGATCCGGTTGCCATCGGGAACGAGCTCTCGTTGTATGGACTTGACCAGCTGGCCTGATGCAGAGAAGATCTGCACCCGTATCTGCAGCGGTTGATTTGCCCTGTTGTGTTCAAATTGAAATTCGGTGTAGCTGGTGAACGGGTTGGGATAGTTGAGGACATGCCTCAGGGCAAGGTCTTCGGAGTTGGCGACCACAAAATCAATGGTGGTCTCTCCTGGATTGTTGTAGACATCCCAAGCACGCAGCTTCAAACTGTGCGGACCCTCGGAAACCTGACTCAGGTCGTAGAGGACTTTCCCCGAACGAAAGCTGTTCAGGTCGGCAGTGTAGTACTCGTTCAATACGATGGAATTGTTGATGTCACCATCCAAAATGGCCAATATGTCGTGTCCTATACCCCTACCGATCGTATTGATCCCAGACGAATCCGTCAGAACCGCATATATGGCCGGATCCTCGTCAGTGATGCCGCCATTGACGAATTGATCATCGTTCATATAGAGGGCTATCTCCGGGCCCTGCTTGTCGGTGGCAGCCGATGTATCCAATCCGCCAACTGTGAAGTCCTCGAAATAACCTGCAGCATCTTCCTCCCCATTCTCAGCGTAATAAGTGATACGCCCCGATCCAAATTGATAGGAAATGTCCAATGGCACCACGAAACTGAAACTGAATACCCCGTCGACCACTTCGGCCAAACCCCTGTAGATGACGCTCGACTGCTCCTCAAAGGGCAGCGGTTGCCCTACCCCATCGTTGACCAAGGTTTGTCGCTGCACGGATTTATCGTAGACCACCGGAATGATCCGTCCATTGAAATCCTGACGGCGCTGCCCCAACAGATCCACCACCTCTCCGGAAACGGTCACCGGTGTGAGTGCTTTCAAAGTATCTGACAAGCCACTGACCGGAATTCCGTTCACAGCTGTGGTGCGAACGTTCAATTGAGGAATGGAAAGGGAAAGCGCAGGATCTCCGAAGAGGGAGAATTTCAGTTTGTCACTGCTTCCGTTGCTGTTCTTCACGGATCGGATCACATCTCCCAGGGTGATGCGCTTGTCTTCCACACGGGTGAACAAAGTGTCGAAGATGTCTCTGGTGAGGTCGAGGGTTTGCTGACTGGCATACACCACCCGTTGAGTGGAATACAAGGCAATAAAGCCTCCATTGGGATTGAGCAGTCCATATTCTCCGGCAGAAACCCTTTTCGGATCGTCGAATCGACTGAACTCGCAGGTGATGGTGATGAATAAAGGCAAACGCCCGGCATTGCTGAACGTCTGTATGTCTGGTACCTGAAGGATGCGCTCTGAGGAAAGCCCGATCTCACCACCGTGTCCGGTAAAGGCGCACACCAACTGACCGTTTTCTATGGATCGTTTCAGGTCTTCACGGGCTTTGGGGTAGCGTTCGCTGCCTCCGGTCACGATCTGTGTATAGCTGTCCTGATAGATCTTTTGCTGATTGAACCGAGGATCTTTCTGATAGGCTCTTTGTGCAGCATTCTCTGCCGCTCCCATCAGCAAACCTTCCCATCCCTCATCCACATCATCTGCGGCAAAGAGCAGAGAAGTACGCCAGTTTCCAAGTGCGTCGGGATCGCTTGCATAGGCGATGATCTTATCGACCAAAGCCTGTCCTTCCGCAGCATTGCGTGCAGGCAATCGCCCAATGCCGATGTCCAGAAGATCGAGTGTCGAAGCCCCTCCTTCAGGTGGATCGAGGAAGCCGAAATAGTCATCCGTGCAGTAACTCGTATTCAGCGAAAAGGAGGCAAAGGATTGCCAGGTGGGCACCAGATTGGTATTGTTGGCGATGCGGTCCTGATAGTCGTAGGAAGCGTCGCCGAACAAAGTGAGGAATTTGAAAGCGGAATTTGGACCGGAGCGCTGGTAGTACATCCGGCAGAGATTTTTAATGGCCGTCAGGTCGGGAGTCCCCCCAGCAAACTCATTGTAGATGTGTTCCAGGGGAAGCGCTTCCACAGTGAGGCCAGAATGATCCCTGTGAAATTGAGCCAGCCGTAGAGCAGGTGCCTCCAGCGAATTGGGGTAAACGATCAGCAACTCGGGTACACTGCCGCCATGCAGATCCTGGTTGGCCACTGACCCTACCCACTGAGGCGTGGGGAAGGACGAGCCATAAAAGGCGACAAACTCCCGCAAACTGTCTGTTCGAACCCGAAAGACAGCGTTGGTTCCATTCAGCGTGAGCGGTATTTCCCTGACCTGATGGATGTCGGTCACCTCCCACACTTTGACGCCCGCTGGGCAATTCGACAAATTGAAATCCGTGACCTGACCTGTCCCGACAGATCGCAGATCACGAAATGTCATCTGCTGGAGTCCAGCCATATCGAGCTGCCTTCTGGCCTGCAACCGCACATAATCCATCCAGGCCACGCCTGCCGGGTTGATCGCATTGTTGTAGGTCGCCGTCAGGGAAATGGAAGAGGTCGGAGGCAGAAAAGAGGCAGATGCCTTTCGCGCATTGACAAAATCTGCTCCCTGCCCATTGGTTACCGCATCGAAAGTGAGACTCAATCGCTGTTGTCCGCCCTGAGCGAATTCCATCCGCGTTCCTGAAACGGAAGAACGCGCGATGGCCCGACATGTCAACAGAACGGGCTCTGTGGTCACGATATGGGGAAAGTTGAATCCATAGTTATAAGAGAGGGTATACTCGAATTTCTCACCGAACCACTGCTTTCCCGAATCCACCACCTTATTGATGTCCGTTTCAGAAAATTGACGGTCATCAAAAGCAGTCGCCTGCTCCGTACTTGGATCCGTAACGACGGTTGCTTGCTGAACGAGCTGTGCGGCCATCGACCCTACATTCAGGAAATAAAAGGCCCGATCGGTGTACAGATTGTATTCATGACCGAACTCATTGCCCGATACGGACCAGCTGTGCGGGCCTTTTGCATAAAAGAGGATCTGATCATTCCCATCGAACAGACCATTGCTGTTCTCATCCATGACCTCTATCGGCAGCTCCTGCAGATCATCGATCCAGGGATCCGCGTTTTCTTCCGGCAACATTCCTCCGCCGTTTCCAAAAACCCGAATGCTTTGAATGGACAAATTCGATAGGTCGAGTCCATTTGACTGCAGATAGTTAGGTGTGATCCGGTATAGCCCGTCCGTTTCAATGGACATCTTGTGCCACTGGCCATTGGCCAGCACACTTTGCGTTGCGAATCCCGCAGTCTTCTGTGTCTTTTGTTCGCTTGGCCGATAGGTGTATTTCAACTTGAACGACTTCAGTATTTTTCCATTGACCGGATCGAAAGGGACGATATCGATCAGGAGGAATTTCTGTTTGTTTTCTGTGGCATTCGCCCATCGAATAGCATCCATTTCGCGCCTTAAATCCCAATTGGGCAGAGAGCGATTTTCAAAACTTTCGTCAATGATCTGCAGATCGGTCACTTCATGAGGCACAGCGATCTTGAACCTTCTGTATGGCAAAGCATTCCAGCTCTGATCAAAGGCTGCTTTTTCAAAGACGGGCCAATCGGACCACCGCATTTGTTCGGGGTTCCATTGTTCGGAATTTTGCTTCCATTGAAGATCGAATACCCGCTGCTGGGTGGACGATTGCGCCATCAAAAGAAAGTACAACAGGGAAAAAGCAAGGGTCAGAAAAGATCTACGCATTCGAAAATCTACTGATGTGGGTAACGCATGAAAGCAAGATATCGTGCCGATGGAAAATTGAAATGAAATGCACCTTCAATTCGATGGTCCAAAGAAAGAATTAAATCACAGGATTCCGCTGATAACTTCACATGCATGGGTTGTTAATCCCGTTTACCCTCCCCTAATAATTTGTATTATTGTCGGCTATAATGCACAAAAAACTCATGCGGAAACATTGGTGGTTCCTCTCATTGGTGTTTGCAGTTTTTGAACTGAGGGGGCAAGATCCCCACTTCACTCAGTACTATGCGAATCCCCTTTATCTGAATCCAGCCTTCGCAGGATCTGAGATCTGTCCGCGGTTCAGCATGAACTACCGGAACCAGTTCCCGAACTTCGGGGCCTACCAGACTTACAGTGCGAGCTACGACCAATATGTCGATGCGGTAAAAGGCGGATTGGGTCTTTTGATCTTGAGAGACGATGCTGGAAACGGTACCCTGACCACCACAGAAATGAGTGGTATTTACAGTTACCATCTGAAGGTTTCGCGCAAATTCACTGTATTGGCAGGTTTTCAGGGAACGCTGAGAAGCCGGGCATTGAATTGGGGTGATTTTACCTTCCCCGATCAGATCGATCCTTTCTACGGATTCGTTCTCCCCTCCAGCGAGGTGCCTCCGGGCTCCACAACCAATACGCACTTCGATCTTTCATTCGGAGCCATGGGATATACGAAGAATTTCTACCTCGGAGTGGCGATGCACCACATCACCCAGCCCAATGAGGCCTTCTTCTCCACCTCCGCTTTGCCCTCCAAGTTCACTGTGCACGCAGGAGCCAATATTCCTTTGAGCAAGAGACGTTTGCACAATGATGTGCTGAATTACCTCATCCCGAACATCACCTTCCAAACACAGGGTCCTTTTGGCGACATCTTCGCTTTGGGCAGCTTCATGCAGGTCAATTACTCTGTGGCCTTTATGAGAAACGGGATAGCGGGCGGACTCGGTTTTCGACAGAACAGCAACAATATCGATGCACTCCTGATCAATTTTGGCTTCATGCCCGAGGGACAGGCCTGGCGCATCGGATACAGCTACGACTACACCATTTCAGAATTCTCCAATGCTGGCGGCGGTGCACACGAGATCGCACTGGCCTACCAATTCCCCTGTCGGGTGAAGAAGAAGAGATTGCAGGCAATAAAATGCCCTAAATTCTAGTTTAACGGACGTTCATATCCCATTATCATGAGCTATATCCACAAAAGCCTGGTTGCATCGGCCCTCCTACTGATCGGCAGTTCGTGCAGCGAGCAGTCCAACACCACAGGTTGGGACATCAACGATAGAAAGAACGGCGGATTCCACGCCAACCTGGATTACCAGGGACAGGAAACCGGACCAGGTCTGGTCTTTGTCGAAGGCGGCACATTCACCATGGGCCGGGTCGAAGAAGACTTCTTAAAAGACTGGAACAACATTCCACGCCAGCTCACCGTCGCTTCATTTTACATGGACGAATTTGAGGTGACCAACGTGGACTACAGAGAGTATCTCTACTGGCTGAGAAGGGTATTCGACATCGGCTACTACCCAGAGATCTATGAAAAGGCTCTGCCCGACACATTGGTTTGGAGAGACAAGATGGGCTACAACGAGGTATATGTCGAGAACTATCTCCGTCACCCGGCCTATAACTTTTACCCCGTTGTTGGGATCAGCTGGCTTCAGGCTACAAAATATTGCTCCTGGCGTACAGACCGCGTGAACGAGCGCATTTTGATCGATGAGGGCATCCTGAACGAAATGCCCGATCAGGCCGACGCAGATCACTTCAACACGGAAGTCTACCTGTACAAATCCGGAGAATACACCCAGCAGAACAAAAAGGGGCTTCCTGATTTCAACCCGAACAGCCCTTATGGCAAGGAAGGCCGTCCGGCGCGCGTTGAAGACGGATTACTTCTTCCCAAATACAGACTCCCGACGGAGGCAGAGTGGGAATATGCCGCCTACGGAAACATCGGCAACCGCATGTATGATCGGACCGTAGAGGGGAATAAGTATGGATGGAACGGCGGTTCGATGCGCAGCCCTGAAAAGGACGACCGTGGAGATATGCTGGCCAACTACAAGAGAGGCCGTGGAGACAACATGGGACCTGGTGGATGGCTGAATGACCAGGCAAACATCACCATGCAGGTTGGATTCTATCCTCCCAACGACTTCGGACTCTACGACATGGCCGGCAACGTGGCTGAATGGGTATTGGATGTATATCGTCCATTGACACCTGAGGACATGACCGATCACCGCGCATTCCGTGGCAACCGTTTTGAAACCTTCGATGATGACTATGAGGACATCGGAACACTTGAGGTCTTGCAGGACCCTCAGTGGGACAAGGACAGTAATATTGTGCGCCTACCCGGTGAACTCCCCGTACGTGCCGTGACCGCGAATGATAACTTGGACAGAAGAAACTATCAGGAATCTGATTACGTGGATTACCTCGATGGTGATCTTGAGTCCTCTATCTTCTATGATCAAGAGAGTGATAATGAAGGCAAAGGCACTATGTACGAGTACGGAGCTACATCACTGATCGGAGACAATGTACGTGTATACAAGGGCGGAAGCTGGAAGGACCGTGCCTATTGGCTGTCCCCAGGCACGCGCAGATACCTGGAAGAAGATCAGTCGACAGATTTCATTGGCTTCCGCTGCGCCATGGACCGCGTTGGATTCCAGAACGAAGACAGTGATCGGGCCAAGACGTCCGAACCTCCGAAGCGCAAAAAGTTCAAGCGCTATCAGCTGAGTAAATAAGAAAGAAGCCCCGCAGTCGGGGCTTTCTTTTTTGATCCGATCTTCATGAATTTCCAGATACTTCACGAGCAGATCTTCTCCGGCGCCAGGGTCAGGATCGATTCACGTCAGGTGACAGCTGGTGATGTTTTCTTTACCGTGAGTGGAGACCGCTTCAATGCCAATGACTTTGTTCCCGAGGTGCTCAAAAAGGAGCCTTCTTTCGTGGTCATGGATGAAGATCGGGGCATTCAGGACGAACGCGTGATGATCGCTGAAGATGGACTGAAGGCCCTACAAGACTTTGCCCGATACCACAGGGAAAGGCTCAACATTCCGGTCATCGGTCTGACGGGAAGCAATGGAAAGACCACCACCAAGGAGCTTTTCCATGCTGTACTGAGTTCGCGTTTCCAATGCCGGGCAACGGCAGGGAATCTGAACAATCACATTGGGGTGCCACTCAGCTTGTTGTCCATACAGGAGCAGGATGAAGTGGCCATCATTGAAATGGGTGCCAACCACCAAAAGGAGATCGAATTCCTTTGCTCACTCGCTCAACCCGACATCGGATACATCACCAATTTTGGCCTGGCCCATCTCGAGGGTTTTGGCGGACCAGAGGGCGTGATCAAGGGAAAGAGCGAACTCTATGATCACCTGAGGGCCCATGGAAAAAAAGCGCTGGTGTGCTCGGACGACAGCGAGCAAATGCGGCGGTCCGAAGGCATTGAGCGATTGCTTTTTGGCCAGAAGGAAGAAGATCCTTTCTGCTTCTCTCCGCATAAGGAAGGACCTACTTTCCAGATGAAATACCAGGAAAAGGTCGTCCACACCCAACTCAGCGGGGCTTACAATTTCACCAATGTGGCCTCTGCCTTTTCCCTTGGGCTGATGTTCGAGATGGAAGTGGAAGAGATCATCCAGGCCATTGAAGGCTACATTCCCACCAATCAGCGCTCCCAGCTCCAACGCTCTGAACGCAACAATCAACTGATCATCGATTGCTACAATGCCAACCCAAGCAGTGTGGAACACGCCCTAAAAAGCCTGGGCAGATTCACTGGAAAGAGGATCGCTCTATTGGGTGATATGCTTGAGTTGGGCGCATACGAAAAGAAAGAGCATCAGCGGATGCTTGACTGCGCCAAAAGCCTTGAGATCGACGAGATCATAACTGTTGGCCCCATATTCGCTTCACTAGAGGATGAAAAAGTGCATTCCTTTTCACAAGCTCAGGATGCCCGTTCCTTCATAGAAAAACAAGCCCATGCTCATAGTACGATCCTGATCAAAGGCAGCCGTGGGATGCGCATGGAACAGCTGATCGATCTACTGTAACTACGGAAACTGGTTTTCCGGGATGATAGTTTAAGTCGGATCGGGGGTCGGGGCAAATGCCCTCCTCCCCTGCGCTCAATCTAATTCTTCTTGATTACCAAGAAGCACCCGACATCATCCCATTCCCGAATAAAAAAGGCCGCTCAAGGCGGCCCGTGGTGTTATCGATCAGATAATGCTTACTCCTGTAGAAGCATCCTGGAGATCACGATCTTCTGGATCTCAGTGGTTCCTTCGTATATCTCTGTGATCTTGGCATCACGCATCAATCGCTCGACGTGGTATTCTTTCACGTAGCCATATCCGCCGTGGACCTGGACCGCCTCTCGTGCAATGTCATTGGCCACCCTTGAAGCATATAGTTTGGCCATCGCACTTTCCTTGTCAAAGGACTTTCCCTGATCCTTCAACCATGCCGCTTTGAGACAGAGCATTCTCGCTGCTTCCACTTCAGTGGCCATGTCCGCCAATTTGAATGCGATCTCCTGATGCTTGTGGATCTCCTTCCCAAAGGCCTTGCGCTCCTTGGAATACTTCAGTGCCAATTCATAGGCCCCGCTGGCAATGCCCAGCGCCTGGGCCGCGATTCCGATCCGTCCGCCTGAAAGCACTTTCATGGCAAACTTGAAACCGAATCCCTCCTCGCCCAAGCGATTCTCTTTAGGTACACGCACATCCTGGAACATGAGGGAATGGGTATCGGAACCACGTATTCCCATTTTGTCCTCCTTCTTACCCACCGTGAATCCTTCCATGCCTTTCTCCACGATCAGGCAGTTGATGCCCTTGTGGCCCAATTCCACATCGGTCTGAGCCATCACCAGGTAGACACTGGCTGAATTGCCATTGGTGATCCAGTTCTTGTTTCCGTTCAACAGATAATGATCGCCCTTGTCTATGGCCGTGGTCCTTTGTGAAGTGGCGTCTGAACCTGCTTCGGGCTCCGAAAGGCAAAAGGCTCCGATCTTTTCCCCCTTGGCCAATGGAAGCAGATATTTCTGCTTCTGTTCCTCGCTGCCAAATTTTTCAAGCCCCCAGCACACCAAAGAGTTGTTCACAGACACCACAACAGAGGCTGATGCATCCACCTTGGAAAGCTCTTCCATGGCCAGCACATAGCTGATGGTGTCCATTCCCCCTCCTCCGTATTCTGGAGAAACCATCATGCCCATGAATCCCAATTCGCCAAGTTTCTTGATCTGTTCGGCGGGAAAGCGCTGCTGCTCATCGCGTTCAATAACACCCGGAAGCAACTCACTTTGAGCGAAGTCGCGTGCGGCCTGTCTGATCATCTCATGTTCTTCGGTCAGCTGAAGCTCCATAGCGGGGGATTTTCGATTTTTGAGGACAAGGCAAATTTACGCTTGAACGTCCAAGAGCCCAAAGAGATGGAACAGAGAACTGTCAACGCTGTCGGGTTGATGAGCGGCACCTCCCTGGACGGTCTTGACATCTGCTTTGTCCAGTTCAGCCACAAGGCCGTTTCCAAAGAGCCAGACCCGAGGAAATACCTGCCTTGGACCTTTCAGATTCTGGCTGCGCACACCTACTCCCATTCTTCAGCCCAAAAAGAAGAACTGAGAAAAGCCCACCTGCTCGCAGATGTTGAACGGGAAGTGCTCGATGGACGGTACGCCGAATGGGTGGTTGAAAAGCTCAGGGAATTTGCTCAGGAATATCCGATCCAGACAGCCGAGGTCTTCGGTTTTCATGGCCCCACGCTCTTTCACGATGTAGAAAATAAGATCAGCATCCAACTGGGTGACGCATCCCTCATTGCCCGTGAAATGAACTGCCCGGTAGTGGCGGACTTCCGCAGTGCCGACCTTTTGGCTGGCGGCAGAGGTGCCCCATTGGTTCCCATGGGTGATGCCTTGCTTTTCAATTCCTTCGATGCACGCGTGAATCTTGGTGGATTCGCCAATTTTTCCATGGACCACAATGGAGCAACGATCGCAAGCGATTCGAGCATCTGCAATTTTGCATTGGACCGACTCGCGCAAAGAATGGGACATCCATACGATCGGAATGGACAGCTCAGCGCCCAGGGAACAGTGGACAAGGCGCTTCTTAAGAAGTTGGAAGGATCCATGGACCCATTCACCTCCGGAGTCGCTTTGAGCCGCGAATGGGCCGAAGCTGTCCTATTCCCCTTGGTATACGAAGCCGAACTGCCCAGCGCTTTGACGACCCTTTGCGAACATGTGGCCCTGCAACTCAAAAGACGGCTGAAGTCCGCACAAAAGGTCCTACTGAGCGGTGGTGGAGCGCACAATGACCATCTGGTCGGACGCATACGGCATCATCTGCCGGGATCTGTTCACATACCCGACACCCAGACCATCGAGATGAAGGAAGCTTTGATCTTCGCTCTTCTGGCCTATTTGAAAAAAGCCGGTTCGTACAACGTGCTCAAGGGAACGACCGGCACAGGCTTCGATCATACATCGGGGGCTCTTTTTCTGCCCTCTTGATCTTTCCTTCGGACTCCGGTCGATCGTAGCCTCCAAGACATTATTTTCGTTTGCCTATTGTCCCCCGATGAAAGACTTGCTCCGCGCTTTTGAAGCCAAATCCCCTGAGATCGTGTTCCACTGGTCCGACCCCGAGACCGATGCCCAGGCGTGGTGCGTGATCAACTCACTGCGCGGGGGTGCTGCAGGTGGGGGAACGCGTATGCACCCGAATGTCACACAGCGGGAAGTACTTTCTCTGGCCAAGACCATGGAGATCAAATTCCAGGTGGCTGGTCCGGATATCGGTGGTGGGAAGTCAGGTATTCGGTTCGATCCTGCCGATCCGCGGAAGGAGGATGTGTTGCGCAGATGGTACAAAGCACTCAGGCCCATGCTGAAGAGTTGCTACGGCACGGGCGGAGACATGAATGTGGACGAACTCCATGAAGTGATACCCATGACTGCTGATCTGGGGATCGACCATCCTCAGGAAGGCGTGTTCCAAGGCCATTTTCAACCGTCCAAGGAACAAAAAGAACGATCCATAGGCCATCTCCAAAGAGGTGTCGTTCTGCCCCTGAAATCCCCGGATTTGAGTCCACTGCCGAACGGAACCTATACGGTCGCAGACATGATCACTGGTTTTGGAGTGGGTGAGAGCATTCGGCATTTCTGCGCCCTTTTCGGTGAGCAGGCCAAGGGAAAAAGAGCCATTATCCAAGGCTGGGGCAATGTGGCATCCGCCGCTGCATGGTATTTGAGCGAGATGGGCGTACAGATCGTCGGCATCATCGATCGTGCAGGTGGCATCATCAGTGAAGACGGGCTCGGAAAAGACCAGGTGCGTCAGCTCTTTCTAAGCAAGAAGGGAAATCAGATCGACAGCCCGGATCTAATGCCTTTTGATCGGGTGAATGAACAGATCTGGGATGTCCCTGCAGATATTTTCATCCCCGCAGCAGCCTCAAGGCTCATTACACAGGAACAACTTGAGCGAATGCATGCCTCTGGGGTGCACATCATTTCGTCCGGAGCCAATGTGCCATTTGCAGATGAAGAGATCTTCTACGGTCCCATCGCCGAGCAGGCAGACAAGCAGATGAGTTGTATACCGGATTTTATTTCCAATTGCGGGATGGCCCGTGTTTTTGCCTACCTCATGCAGGCAGAAACGAAGGTTGAAGAGGAAGCGATCTTTTCCGATGTCAGTCAGATCATTTACAAAGCGCTTTCAAAAATTCGGAATGAAGGAAACGATCCCAAACGGATCACTGAACGAGCGTATGCTCAGGTATTGAACGAACTGGTATGATGGAGCAACTGATATTGATCGTTTTCGCCCTGGGTTATTTGGCGATCACCCTTGAGCACACCCTGAAAGTCGACAAACTCATTCCAGCACTGCTGATGATGGCATTGGCCTGGGCAGGTGTGGCTCTGGGGCTGGATGACTTCAGCAGCTGGTTCAATTCACATCATCACCATATGATGGACGGATCCGATGGCGGAGCGATCTTCTCGCAAATGAGCCACGAGGAGCGCAGCCATCTGATGGAAGAAACGCTGCTCTATCACTTCGGGAAAACCGCTGAGATACTGATCTTTCTGATGGGCGCCATGACCATTGTTGAGATCATCGACCACTTCGACGGTTTTGCCACCATCCAGCAGTTCATACGAACCCACAAGAAAAGGAGTTTGCTGTGGATCATGGCCATATTGAGTTTTGTTCTCTCGGCCATCATTGACAACCTTACAGCCACCATTGTGCTGATCTCCATCCTGCGCAAACTGGTCAAGTCCTCGGAAGATCGATTGTGGTTTGCCGGTCTGATCGTCATTGCGGCCAATGCGGGTGGTGCCTGGTCGCCCATTGGGGATGTGACCACGACCATGCTGTGGATCGGAAAGAAGGTGAGCACAGTAAAGCTTGTGGAGTACCTGATCCTGCCGTCTTTGGTGTGCATGGTCATTCCTGTTTGGATCGCCAGTTTTCTCAAGCCCTTCCGCGGTACATTCGATGCACCCGAATCGGATGGACAACAGAACCCAGCTGGACCTCGGATGCTGTACATCGGTCTGGGACTGATCGTTTTTGTGCCGATCTTCAAAACGGTGACCCACCTCCCCCCCTACATCGGAATGATGCTCTCCCTGGCCATCTTTTCGCTGATCTCGGAGATCATTACCAACAGGCAATTCAGCCTTCAGGCAGTCAATCGTCAGGGAAATGAGGCGCAAGGATCTGCGCACGATCGGAGTCCTACTTTCAAGGCGTTGCGCAAGATCGAGATGCCTTCCATCCTCTTCTTCCTCGGCATACTGATGACCGTTGCCGCTCTGGAAAGCCTCGGTATGGTCTACAACTTTGGCAGCGCCGTACAATCTGCCATGGACAATCGGGTCTTTGTCGTCCTTTTGGGGACTGCTTCGGCCATCATAGACAATGTGCCGCTGGTGGCAGCGAGCATGGGAATGTTCCACGAAGGAATGGACGCGGGCGTGTGGCACTTTATCGCCTATGCCGCAGGAACAGGAGGAAGCCTCCTGATCATTGGCTCAGCAGCCGGAGTCGTTGCCATGGGCATGGAGCGCATCTCCTTTTTCTGGTACCTGAAAAAGATCAGTTGGCTGGCCGCCGTGGGCTATCTGTCCGGGGCCGCGGTCTACTTGCTCCTGAACGCCGCGCATTATTGACATAGTTCAATATTCGGTGTCGAAAACTACTTAGCGCGTATACGCAAGCGCTGAGCGGTCGCGTTAATTTGGAGGCACTATAATTCCTTACCCATGTTTCTACAGATCCAAACGGCAGCATCCGATACCGCTGCCGCCCTCCCTGAGGTAAAGACCCTGTCCATCATGGAGCTCATTACCAGCGGTGGTGTGGGCGGAACCTTGATCATGGGCGTACTGTTCACCCTGTCCTTGCTGACCATCTACCTCTTCATCGAACGGAATCGTCTGATCGGACGGGCCTCCAAGCTCGATGAGAATTTCATGAACCGCATCAAGGAGCATGTGCACAACGGCAAGATGGATGCCGCGCTCGATCTGTGCAGAAGCAACGAAAGCCCAGTGGCCCGGATGATCGAAAAAGGACTGGGACGGATCGGCAAACCACTGAAAGACATCTCGGCTGCGATCGAAAATACCGGCAAGCTCGAAGTCTATCGGATGGAACAGAACCTGGCCACTTTGGCCACAGTTTCCGGTGCCGCACCGATGATCGGATTCTTGGGCACGGTCATCGGAATGATCCTCGCCTTCCACGAAATGGCTTCAGCTGGAGGTCAGATCGATGTGGAAATGCTCGCTGAAGGCATCTACACCGCCATGACCACCACCGTAGCCGGGCTCATTGTTGGGATCATGGCCTATGTGGGCTACAACTACCTCGTCCATCGGGTCGATAAGGTCGTCTACCGCATGGAAGCGAATACCACTGAATTCATGGACCTGCTCAACGATCCGTCCAAATGAATCTTCGGGGGCGCAACAAGGTCCGGGCGGAGTTCAGCATGGCCAGCATGACAGACATTGTCTTCCTGCTGCTCATCTTTTTCATGCTCACCTCTACCCTGGTCACCTCCAGTGCACTGGATATCGTACTGCCCAAGAGCAAGGCGCAGTCGGTAAAACGTCAGGATGTCACGGTGAGCATACACGCAGACCGGACGATCAAAGTGAATGAGGAAAAGGTATCAGAGGGTGAACTGGAAAGGATGCTTCTTCGTACGGTCGGTGCCATTCCCGAGGCCGTTATCATCCTCAATGCAGATGAAAGCGTTCCCACGGGAATGACGGTCAAGGTGATGGATATTGCCTACCGCAATAAACTCAAAATGGTCCTGGCCACCGATCCTCGATGAATTTAGAGAAGGAGAAAAAAGATCGGAAGCTGGCCACCTACGGAAGCCTGGGGATACATGCTCTGCTTTTGCTGCTGTTTCTCTTTTTTGGCCTGCACTATATGGAACCGAAACCCGAAGACGGCATACCAGTGAACTTCGGCTATCAGGAGGCGGCCGGTGGCTCTGAATACGTGGAGGGACCGAATACAGATGCCCGCAACGAATCCTCATCGGCATCTGCAAGCAGCAGCGACCCGGTCACTCAGGAAGTACTGACCCAGAATGTGGTGGATGCCCCCAGCATCAATGAACAGACCGAGGAAGGCGCAGACAGTGAAAAGGACGAACAAGAGCCCGAAAAGAAACCCAGCAATGCACTGGAGAACGCGCTCAACCAGGCATTGAACTCAGGCGGCAGCTCAGAAGGAGACCGAACGGGCGAAGGCGATATGGGCGATCCACAAGGCGATCCGGATGCACCGCATGGAGATGGCGGGGGCCTTGGAGGAGATGGGAATTACCGGCTGGGCAGTCGAAAAGCTTTGGAAAAACCACTGCCCCAATACGATTGCAATGCCGAAGGCCGAGTGGTGGTTCTCATTCATGTGAACCGCAATGGCCAGGTTGAACGCGCCGACCCCGGCCGCATCACTCCCGACGGCATCAAGAGTACGACCACTTCCAACTGTTTGTACGAACGAGCGCGCGTTGCCGCAATGAAAACCCGTTGGCAGGCCGATCCGGTCGCCATGGAAGCCCAGATCGGCTTCATTATCTACAACTTCAAAAAGCGTTGAGCGCCTATTCGGCCACCATCGAATGGCTCTTTGACCGCTTGCCCATGTTCCAACGTCAGGGAGGCGCTGCCTACAAGATGGACCTGAGCCGAACGGAAGCCCTCTGTGCGCACTTGGGTCACCCAGAGAAAGGCTTGCGCGTCATTCATATAGCTGGCACCAATGGCAAGGGAAGCCTGAGCCATATGTGGGCAGCTGCACTTCAGCAACACGGCTATACCACTGGCCTTTTCACCTCCCCGCACCTAAAGGATTTCCGCGAGCGCATCCGGATCAATGGAATACCTATCTCAGAAGAACATGTGGTGGAATGGGTGGAAAAGCACCGCCGCTTCCTGGAGTCCTCAGGCATGAGTTTTTTCGAGATGAACGTAGGAATGGCCCTCGACATCTTTCGGCAGGAGAAGGTCGATTTCGCCGTGCTTGAGGTGGGTATGGGCGGACGTTTGGACTCCACCAATATTGTGGATCCGGAACTCTGTGTCATCACCAACATATCGATGGACCATCAGGTCTATTTAGGGAATTCGCGTGCCCAGATCGCCAGAGAGAAAGCGGGAATCATCAAGAAGGGGGTTCCCGTGCTGATCGGTGAATCCGATGAGGAGGTCCGCCCGGTGTTTGAGGAAATAGCAGAGGAAAGAGGAGCACCGCTGTTCTTCGCCGAATATATGGACGTACCCGATTGGCCTATGGCCTTAAAAGGAAATTATCAGGAAAAGAACCGGAGAACATTCCTGGCCTCCACTCAGCTGT
>JAYOTP010000032.1:20495-23865 GCA_038150465.1 Flavobacteriia bacterium
GGAAAAGTGCAACCGGATGTGAACAAAGCCCTTTCATCTGCGCAGAGGCAATGCGATGAAAACCAAGGTGTCTTTATCGGTGGAAGCACATTTGTTGTGGCTGAGGTGCTCTAGAACAAGAGCCGCTTTTTTGCTCTTGATCGATCAGACTTCTTTGCGCTGATTTTTCAACCAGATGTCGTTGAGCGTCAAAATGGCCAGAATAAGGCTCGTATGGTACCAAAGCACTGTACGCCACATCCAACTGACAAAAAGTGTTGAGAAAAGCAGGGTGAAGTAGGTCAGGAAAGGAACGAGAAACACACCATCAAGCTCCATGGGCTTTGTATTGATTCTCTTCCTGATCTTAAAGAAGCCAAATAGAATGGTCAAATGAACGTATACATAGAGAAACAATCCGACTATTCCGTACTGAAAGATCGTCTCCAAGAAGGAATTGTGTATCACATTGTCAATGCCCACCGTCCGTTCAGCGTATTGCCTTGAAATGATAAAATGCCCTCCATGTCCGGTCAAAGGACGTTCCAAAAAGCCTTGTAACCCCGCCTTCCATAGAGATGTTCGTCCGGTCGAATAATCATCAAGTGACTCTGCATTCATAGACTGTCTGATTCCCAGAATGAAATCCTTATTCCAACCATCGATAATAAAGATGCCCAGTCCTATGATCAGCAGTGCTGTCACACCCGCCCGCGGAAAGGAAAACTTCGATCCTCGAAAACTAAAAAAAGCAAGGAATGACATGATTATGACCGAAATGATCCCATTCCTTGAAGTGGTGGCAATAACGATCCAGGTCATTACAGCAATGACCGCTGCCGGGAAAAATTTAGACCACCATGTCCCTCTCTTTGTCAAATCAAAAAAGACATATGCGGAATATCCCACAAGGGTGGCCGTCCAGGATCCATGTGCAGTGGAGCCAAAGTTGAGATAAGCTTCCCATCCCCAGTATACACCGTGGACCATCAAATACGCATAGATGCCGAGTATGAATACAGGGGCCATGTATTGCAGCATGAGCAATCCCCTGCGAATGGAAGCGACGCCCATCTTACAAAAGTTCATGTAGAGGAATAGGAAGAAGTTGATCTGCAGAACGATGACAATGTTTCGGGCGATGATATCCGTTGCGCTTCCTCTGCCAAACTCTAAGTTGTAGATCGCAGTGAAGGTGCCAAAAACTGCTACTGCCAGGTTGCCCAGGTAAAATTGTACTGTTCGCTTATCCACATTCAGACTGGTCTTTTCGGTGAAAATGACATCCAAGGCCACAATGGGACTGATGAACAACATCACTAAAGTTTCTGGAGCAATTGGAAAAGGAATGAGATAGCCTCCTTCGATCACAGGAATGGTGAACATAAGGGGAACCAGAAAAGCTCGGTCTATGAGAAGGGCCGCCACGGCCACCAGAACCAATACTGGGGCATAAAGGGACATAAGGCTCAGCCATATGAACAGGGCAAATAGGATGGCCCTTATTTTTGTTTTCCTGTCCAAAAAGTGCGCTCTTACTTCGTCTGTTTTTTTCTGCTTAACAGAGCGTCAAAAATAATTTCCAATTTGAATCCTTTTGGCATCAATTGGAGATATAGTACGGCCAGAAAAAATAGGGCCGCCACTTCCAATGCGATGCCAGAGACCTCTTCTACAAAGCTGTAACCAGAGACTATAAAAACGGAGGCTTGGTGAATACACCAAACGCCTAAGATCAGCGGGCTGTATACCAGAGCACTCCTAAAGAACTCCCAGCGGGACGATCGAATGGACTGCTCCACCCCAAAAATAACGATCAGCGCCTGCACAGCCGATCCCATGAGGATGATGCGGCAATACATTTCCACAGTGGACTCCTTCATGATAGCGAATGCCCCTGTGACCAAAGCAAGCACAAATAGGTTGCCATATATCACACGCTCGGGCTTCCCCAAGGCCTGCAGATAGGTATTGCAGATCCTGTAAAGGATCCTGAAAGGAACGATCAGCATGAGAACACCCAAAGGACCCACCAGTACACTCCAATTATCGCCAAAGACCAGGTGGGTAATGAAATCACTGTGCAATGAAAACAAGAAAGTGAATGGGAGTGCGATCGCCAATGTGATCTTCATGATGATCTGTATGGACCTGTAATTTTCTTCCGTGGAATGGGTCGAAGAAAAATTGGACAGAAAAACCTTATGCAGAACCTCGCCCGCCATGGAGGCTGGTGTATTGGCCAGTTTCTGGGTTCTTTCGATCATCCCGGTTTTTGACAGGCCGATGAACGGACCGACGATCAAAAGAACGCTCTCGTTCAGCAACAGATCGATGACCTTCAAACCGGTCACCTTATAGGAAAAAGGCAGCAGCTCTTTCAGTTTTTCTCTTCTGTACGTCCAGGAAAAACGCGTCCTGGCGAAATAATAATTCAACACAAACAACAGGCTGTACTGAAGGATGCTGGCATAGATCAGGGCCATCACTCCTTTTCCACACTGAACAAGGACAATTCCAGCCACCATCGCAGTGCTCATCGAAAACAGTTCGATCAGCCCAAGGGCGACGAATTGCATTTTTCTCAAGAGGATGGCATTGTAGCATTTATAAAGTACCGAAAGAGGAAGAACGGGGGCGATCCATGTGAGATACAAGACCAAGCGTTCATCTCCGAATAAATGGGCGATCTGATGATTGAAAAGGATGAGCAAGGCCGCCAAGAGGATACCTGAAAAAAGATTGAAAAGGACGGCGGAGTCCACATACTCCTTATCGATCTCTTTGCGCTGAATAAGCGCCGAACCCAATCCGGCATGTCCCAATAAGCTCAAAACAGATACTGCACCGAGTACGACACCCGAAGCGCCAAACTCATCCGGCTTCAAAAAACGACTGAGGATGTAGACATAGGCCAGCTGAAAAACAGCGGTCAGGCCGGTGGTCAAAAACTGAACGAATAGAGATCTGCGTGTTCTTCCCACCTTTGATCGTGATCAACGATTTCATTTCATTTCTCGCTCTAAAGATATCGTCTTCTGGCATCTTCGTTGTGACCTGCTCCAAGCCTCATGCCTTATTCCAATGAGCCAACTTCTCGGCTAACCACCGATGATCCAAAAAGCATTTGCACTTCGTTCCTCCCCTTGTATATTTGCCCTCCCTTTTCGGGCGCATAGCTCAGTTGGTTTAGAGCATCTGCCTTACAAGCAGAGGGTCCGCGGTTCGAATCCGTGTGCGCCCACAGACCGAAACCCTCAAGACGAAGTCTTCGAGGGTTTTTTGTTTTCTGCAAGCCAAGCTGTGCTTGAGCGAAGAGGAAGACAAAAAACACTTAGGCATGCACCGCATGCCAGAGGGTTTCGGGCTGTGGTTCTCCTTTGAGCTTTCC
>JAYOTP010000033.1:0-2453 GCA_038150465.1 Flavobacteriia bacterium
TGATCTTCATCACATAACTCCCAGCCGAGACATTGGGCAGCAGCCAGCGATCTGACAACTGAGTCAGACGAAGCCTTCCACCCATCGCGCTCCACAACTCAACATGGAGCACTATGCTGCTGCTTTTGATCATTACCTCGTTCCTTGCAGGATTGGGATAAAGAGATATGATCTTGTTGGCCTGCTCCAGAGCACTCGCTTGCGATGCGATCAAAACAACTTGGGTGCTGCTTATTGTATCCGAACAATTGTAGGCCCTCAGCCGCACGGTGTAGGTGCCTGCATTTGCGTAGCTGTGTGTGGGCTGACCGCCAGTGGCCGTGGTCCCGTCGCCAAGATCCCAGAACAAGCTGTCCTGGGCCGGTCGGTCTGCCGTGAATTGAACCTGCAGGCCATTGACCGAATATTGAAAAGCCGCATCTGCTTTCTGATCTGATCTTTCCCACAAGGCCAGTGAATCGTAGACATAGGCCTTGGTGAGCATCCTGATCGAATCGGCGATCTGTGGGCTCAAACTGTGGTCAAAGGAAATGGCCGTGGGGTCTTTCTTGAAGATCAGGGTGTAGAAAGTGCATGCCGCCACATAGCTTCCGCGTGCATTCGGGTGAGAGCCGTCCGATGTGTACAGCCCGATCCCGGGCCATTTTCTCCTAAACTGTCGCCAGATATGGCCCACCGGGGCCAGGGAGCATCTGTTCGAATCGGTCAGTTCCTGATAGGAGTAATGAATGGCGCTGTCCATTCGCTCGTAGGTGCACACCCAAGGCGAAGTGGAACAATTGGATGCATCGCCGTTCTCCCGGCCCCAGGTCATATAGAAAAGAGGTTCAGCACATGGATGGGCCGAGCGGATCGAATCGCAGAGAGTCTTGGCAAAAGGGTGCACATCTGCGTGCAGAAAGGCCGCACCCAGGGATGTTTCCTGGCTCTGTCCCTGCAAGGTGACAAAGTCCCAGGAAGAAGAAGCGATCTTGCTCAGCGTGGTCGGATCCGCTGCATGGTTCATCATGCGGTAGCCTCCAGGCGTTCGGCTATCGTACAACAGTTGATCGCCTGTGCTGCTGGCCATTTGCGAAACCAAACTGGGCAGATTGTTGGCGGCTGTGTAGCTGTTGCCGAGAAAAAGCACCCGCTTGGTCTGCTGCGCATTCAACCCAGACAGGCCCAAACACATCCAAATTGGAATGCATAAAGTCCTCCGCAAAGTCGAGTTGAAGTTCGTTCCGATCACAGCTGACAAATCAACTGAACGAGCATTTTTCCTTTATTGCTCATCTACATGTACTTGCTCAGGCCCTATATCATCATGATATAAAGAACCCCGTACAAGGTTGGGCTTGCTTGGTTCAAGATCCGAGTTAAAGAGCGTCTGCCTTACCCTTGGATACAGTGAAGTTGGGATCCAGCTCGAAGGCCTTTAGATATTGCGTCTTGGCAGCTGATGAGTCTCCCTGGCGCAATAAAAAGTCTCCATAAGAGTCATGAACGTTGGCTACATCTGGATTGGAATTCATGTTCAGCAGGAAATGTTTTTCAGCCAGCTCCATTTCTCCTTCATTCATATACTTATACGCGATCATATTATTCAGTGCAGTATTATCGGGATTCCTTGCCAATCCTGTGGAAAGGATATCTACCGCTACCTCATAGTCTTTTTCTCCCCAGGCATACCAGGTGCGGATCATCGGGTCATCGGGTGCATGCAGAAGAGCCATTCTCAAGTTCCCGCGCGCATCGGCCCCCTCAGCAGGATCATATGACTTGATGAAATACTGCTCCGCCAAGCTTGCGCCTTGCAGTTTACTCATCGCTGCATCGAATGTGGTCTGAAGGTTCTGCTTGTCCTGATTGAACCAGTAATAATGCAACTGCCCGAGGTGAGCGGTTGCCCAATTTGGGTCTGCATCAACAAGCGTGTCGCTGATGGCCAATGCCTGCTCATTGCTCAACTCGCTCATGTGCTTGCGCATTTCGTTGTATGCGCTGAGGCCGCCTTTCAACTCTGTACTCGGCCAGAGGAAATTTCTGGCCAGCGCATGATTCCAAACCCCTGTAAAGCGCTTCCAAACCATGCGGCCATTCTCTTCTCCAACTATGCCAGAGAAGTTCATTCCAAAGGTCTTCACTCCAGCAGAAAACCATCTCGCCGATCCCATGATGTGCGCATCCTTGCCCACATAACTGATGTCGTGTATTGTGTGCTGGATCGAATCTTCGTAGAACCACTCCGCCTTTGTGTTTTCTTTTTTAACGATACTTGGACCGCCCGGCCAAACAGCATTTGACCATGCCAGCAAGCTGTCACTCATGGTATTGTTGTAGGCTTCTACATTGCCTTCTGTCTGCGCGTCAAAAAAAGACTGAAGAAAAACCCTGACCTCCTCTTCGGACAGCTGTTTTTCTGTTGGGGCGCACGACCAACCGGTCGCGAAAAGAAAGGAAATGAGAAATAT
>JAYOTP010000033.1:2553-20305 GCA_038150465.1 Flavobacteriia bacterium
TTTCTGTTGGGGCGCACGACCAACCGGTCGCGAAAAGAAAGGAAATGAGAAATATTCGTACGAAAGAAATCTTTCTGTCCATGGCCTAAGGTATTTGTTGAGGTAATTGCTACTTATCTCGACCGAATTTAGGTCGTTCCTGAGCTTTCAACAAATTTTGAAAGGCCGTCCTCCGCCGGGAACAGCATATTGGGTGACCATTCAGTCCTTGGCTTTGCGCGATTTATAGAACTGATCGAAGAGGATGGAATGCGGAAGGGTCACGATCGAGATGATCATGAAGAAATAGATGATCAGCTCCGACCATTCCTTTTCCTTCAGCAGATAGATCAGCAGCATGAGTCCGCCGATGGAGAGAAAGCTGAACAGCGACAGGTCCTTCAAAAAGGACTTGAGCCTGTAATTGCTGATGCGCCTGCGCAACCAGCCATACTGATGCTGAAAGGCGTTGAGTGAATGGAAAAGAATGAAATAGAGCGTGAAGGCCACCAGGAAAGGCAGAAATAAATAACTGAGATTGAGCGCGCTGATAAAGACAAGGGCTTTGATGGCTTTTTGCCGATCCATCCGTCCGCTGAACACTAGACGGTACACGCTTCCCAGCAAGAGCAAAGGGAGCAGCCCCATCACCGACAAGCGGATGTACGGGTGAAAATGAATTGTTTCTGAACCCTCAGTCAGCCATTGGAAACTGGCCACGATCTCGCGGTGTGCGATCAGCGAAGGAAGCAGCAAAATGCCCCCGCCCCAGATCATGATCTCAACAGCAGATGGCTTTGGGATCTCCAGTTCTTCCAGAAATTCCTGTCCGAAGTGGTACATGCTCATCACATAGAAGACCAGCGCTGCCTGAGCAGGCATCATGAGCCACCAGACCGCATAGCCCACTGCGATCAGCACATAATGCAGTATGAATCCCCTGGTGTCTTTGTCGCCGCTCAATGTGGAGTTGATCCGGTGATCTGCTGCGCCATGGGGCACGCCGATCAAAAGGATGAGCGAAACACAAATGCCGTTGTACAGCTGTGGATCGATGACCACGAACTGGAACAGCAGCACGACGAGCAATATGAACAGGAAACGATACTTCACCTCGGGTCAAAAAAAAAGGTCGGTTCCCGAAGGAACCAACCCTTTTATCTTTCTACTTCAATGCAGTGGCATTAGGCCGCCTGCGCATCTTTAGAACCTGCAGCCAGGCTGTAGATCACCAGACCGAAGCCGATCTTGTTGATGGCGTCACCGATGTTGTAGACAACGTCCATGTTCAGGCCGATGCCGTCAACGAAGTCGTACCAACCATCTGTTCCGATCATATATCCGAGTGGATAGATGGCCCAACCGATGAGGACGAACTTGCAGAGAATGCCATGCGCCTTCTGAACAGCCGGTGAAGACTGATCTGCCAGAGCCTTGGCCTCTCCGAACATGATGAGGTATACGATGTAGAAGTAAGCGATACCTGAGAACAAGCCCCACATAGCGGGTCCTGTGCCAGTCGTGTAGACCGCTTCTCCGAAATAACCTGTCACCAACATGACAACTGATGCCCAGATAAGCTTCCACAGGAGGGAAGTCTTGGCACCCGCCGCTTTCAGGATCAGGTAGAATTCCACGCACATCAATGGAACAGTCAGGGTCCAGTCCACATAACGGAAGAATGTGGGAGACTCACCAACTACAGCCCAATAATCGCGCATGTAGTAATAGTGGACAGCAGCAATGAACGTGATCAGTCCACTGACCAGAAGGGATGTTTTCCATTTGCCCTCAACGGTGCTCATTGAGAGGAAAAAGAAAGCGGAGGCGGCCATCATGGCCATGGTGCCAACGAAGAATGTAAAACCGACGTAATCGTCCGGCATCATTTTCGTGACTGCAAGCATAAAAGAAGTCATGTGTTTGGGTTTTGGTTTGAATTGCAGAACATGAATTTATTGGGTTTTGTTTAACAAAGAGGGTAATTTTTCAGAACAATTTTAAACAAGTTATTTAATCTACTGATTTATAGTTGTTTATATAAATCATTTTTGGTTCAAAAATTTCAAAAATTCGATTTATAAAGTCAGAAAATTCTTAATAAGCTCAGTTTCAATCGCTTGAATTTTCACGAAATGCGACCAAACCGCAAGCAAAAGGTTAAACAAAACTCAAAGTTCGAGGAGTATTGGGCTTTCGCTTAAACAAAAGAGTAGGCCATCTTTTCGAGTGCCTCAGGCCCCGGTCACACCCCTTGCATGAGAATGCCGCAGAGCCAGGCTCCGTAGGTCCCTAGTGCATACCCCAGGACGGCCAGCAATACGCCAACCGGAGCAAGACTTGGATGGAAAGCCGCCGCCACGACCGGAGCCGAGGCCGCACCGCCGATATTCGCCTTGGAACCGACGGCCAAAAGGAAATATGGTGCGCGGATCAGTTTGCCCACAATGAACAGCAGAAGCACGTGAAAGGCCATCCATATCAGACCCAAGAGGAACAGGCCTGGATTGTCAAACACCTCGAGGATGTTCATCTTCATGCCAATGGTGGCCACCAATATGTAGATAAAGACACTTCCCACCTTGGAGGCGCCCGAACCTTCGTAGTTCCGCGCCTTGGTGAAACTCAGCACCAGTCCAAAGGAAGTGGCCAGAACGATCAGCCAGAAAAACCCACTGGTCAGACTAAAGCGTGCCAGTTTCGGGGCGTTCGCCTTGATCCATGAGCTCAATTCATCTCCGACCAAGTGGGCCAGACCTGTAAGGCCAAAGGCAATGCCCAGAATGATCATATAGTCTCTGAAGCTTGCGATGCGTGCGCTCTTCTTGGCAAACTCTTCCATTTTTTGTTTCAGCCCGTCAATGGTGGAGGCATCTGCCTTGAAAAAACGGTCGAGGGATTCATTCCTGCCCACACCAAAAAGCAGGAAGGCCATCCAGATCTCTGCGACGATCACGTCCACGGTGATCATGATCGAATACAACCGACTGCTGGGCTGGAAGATCTCGAACATGGCCGCCTGATTCGCGCCGCCGCCGATCCAACTGCCGGCTATGGTCGTCATACCTCGCCAAACCTCCTCTGAACCGCTTCCGGCAACTGCCTCGGGCATGATCTGCTGCATGAGCATCAGGGCCAAAGGACCGCCCAGCACCACACCCACTGTTCCGGTCAGAAACATGATGAGCGCCTTGGGGCCCAGACGAAAGACCTCTTTCAGGTCGATGCTCAGGGTAAGTAGTATCAGACTGGCGGGAAGCAAAAAGCGGGAAGCCACGAAATAGAGCCGCGAACTGCCGGTAAAGGGCGCAATGAGGTCGAACGATATGTGCTCCGCCTCCACCCAGTGCTTGAAGTCATGCAAACTGCTCATGGGCGCCGCCGGCACATAGCCCTCTTGGGCCAGTGCTGACAAAGCGGCTTCAAGGTCGAGCCAGGCAGGTGAAATAATGCCGAGCGTATTGAATAAGGAGGGAAGAAAATAGCAGAGTAAGAGCGCGGGAACAACTGAATAGAATTTCTTGAAGCGCGGCTGCTCGGCCGTGTAGAAGATGGCCATGAGCAGGGCCATGAGAATTCCAAATACCACCGCGTCATTGGTGATCAGCGGTTTTAGGGATACGATCTCTTCCATGGGGTGCAAGATGGCGATTGCCCGTCAATATCCGCACTCCTCTTTAAGCACTGCACGCAGATGGTCTTTCCATATCCGATAACCCTCGGCATTCATATGCAGCGAATCGGAAGTGAAAAGATCCCCACGAACCTTCTGGCGCTCGTCGAGCATCAGGGGCCAGACATTGGCAAAGAAGACCTGATCGTCCTGATCGGCCAGTGCCTTCAGCCGCTGATGCGTCTCGATGTATTCTGCACGCAAGTGCCAGCGCGAGGGGCTGGGTTTTGGTGCGATGAGCACCAAAAGGGCATTGGGCAGTCTCGTCCGGATCGAGGCAATGACCTCCTTCGCATCGCTTTCCACCCAATCGGCTTTCTTGCCCAGGGCGATGTCGTTGTCCCCTTCGTAGACGAAGACCACATCGGGCGTGTATTTGAAGATGACCGAATCCTGTAATCGGAGCAAGTCGCTGAATTGAGATCCACCAAAGCCGGTGTTGATCGTTCGGAATTCCGGGAAATCAGCATCCACTGTTTTCCACATCCGTATGGATGAGCTCCCGGTGAATAGCAAGGTCTTGGTCCCGTCCGAATCATGTGCCAAGACGCCTGAACCGATCTGCCGGGAACAGGCGAATATGCCCAATCCGAGCAACAGTCCCCATGCCCACACAACGACCAGCCGCTCCCTTTTCCTGCTCATTTCTGCTTCTTTTTGGACGCGGGTGGCGCCTCTTTCTTTTGGGTTCGCTCCTTCTCCAAGTCGGTCTTGATGATCTTGTCCCTTTCCAGCGTCGAGATCATATTTCCGAACTGCACCTGGAAGCGACTGCCCTTGACAGACAACACCTTGCCCTTCTGACGCGTCCCCATCATGCGCACTTCGTCTCCAGGCTCGATGGGCACAGCAAGTAGGCGTTTCATTCGTGCATCCTCGCGGCGCTTTTCCCGCTGCGCCTCCTGCTCGGTCATCTTCTTTGCCTGCGCGGTCTGTTCGGTCAAAAACGAAATGATCCGGTCCGTCAATTCCTTTCTGGCCTTTTTGCTCTTGGCCTTTTCCCACTCCTGCACAAAGCGGGCAAATCGCTTGCCCCACATCAGCTGCCGACTTTGCTCCTCGTTCACATTCCCCTGCTTTTTAAGTTTCGCCTCCAGCTTCCTGATCTTGTCTTCCTGCTCGGACTTGAGCTCGCGCAGAAGAGCCAGTTCCTCGGTCAGTCGTTTTCGTTTCTCGGTGAGCTGCTGTTTTTCCCGCTGTACGCCACTCAAGAGGCCGTCCAGGCGCACCTTGTCTTTGGAGAGTCGTCGCTTGGCCTTTCGGATGAGTTCTTCAAAAAGGCCCGCTCTTCGGGCGACCTCGAAGGTGTAGGAGCTGCCCGGTGTGCCCGTCTCCAAGCGATATTCCGGGCGGAAGTGCTTTTGATCGAAGGCCATGTTCCCGTTGAAGGCGCCATCGAGCTGTGAAGCCAGTGATTTGATGCGGTTGTAATGGGTCGTGATCACGCCCCGGACCAGCAGTCCATGAAGTCGCTCCAAAACTTCTTCGGCCAGTGCGCTGCCCAGGTCGGGGTCGGTTCCCGAACCGAACTCATCGATCAACAAGAGTGCATTGGCATCGGCCCGCTCGAGAAAGACCTTCATTTTCTCAAGTCGCGAACTGTAGGTGGACAATTCATTTTCTATGGATTGGCTGTCGCCGATATCGCCCAAAAGGCCGTCCACGAAAGCCACCTCCGATCCCGGATCGAGGGGAACGGGAATACCGCACTGCAGCATGCATTGGATGAGTCCAACTGTTTTCAGCGCAATGGATTTGCCGCCCGCATTTGGGCCACTGATCACCAAAAGGCGCGACGTGGGATCGAGTTCAAGGCTGCACGGCACCGTAGGCTTGCTCTTGCGCTGGTTGTGCAGCAGAAGGACGGGGTTCCTCGCTTCGATCAAACAGGTTCTGCCCTCGCGGTTCACCCTCGGAACAATGCAATCGAACCGCTTGCCGAACTGCGCTTTTGCACGGACGACATCCAAGCGGATAAGCAGGTCCCGGTAGCGCTCGAGTTGAGGTTGATAGAGCGCCATTTCGGCCGTTAGCTGCCTGAGGATCCGCTGCACCTCTTTGCGCTCCTCGTCGATGAGCTGGGCGATCTCATTGTTGATGGCGATGCATTCGGATGGCTCCATATAATAGAGCGAATGCTTGTTGGAACTTCCGTGGAAGATGCCGTTCACCTGACTCTTGTAGCCTGCCTGGACCGCCAGGACGCGCCGGTTGTCGTGCACGCTCTCATCGATGTCGCCCAACAGCCCCTTGGAAGCGAGTTTCTGGCGTACCCGATAAAAGATGCGGTCCGCTGCCGTTCGTTTCTTGCCCAGGCTTGACCGGATGTCGGCCAGCTCTTTGCTCGCTGAAGAACGGACAGTGCGGTGCGGGTCGAAGACCGCCTCGATCGCCTTGGGGATCTGAGGAAGCGGCGGGTCTTCCTCGATAAGGGCAAACAATTCGGGTGCTTCCAAACGATGCTCCTTCAGGTGCCGGTAGGCGCCGTTCTGTGCCAGACAAAGCGATATGAGTTCGAAGAACTGATCGGCATCCAGACAAGCATTCCTGGCCTTCAGTAAACTGAGCGTATCCACGCCGAGCTCGAAGCTCAGTGCAGGCAGGGGAAATTCTCGCAGATAGAGCTGCAGGCATTCATCGGCCTTTCGCAGTGCTGAAAGCACTTCATCATATGCCCCGGAGGGAACCAATTGCCCGATCTCCTCTGCGGCCTCCAGCGTGCTGCACCTGGATCGCAATTCTTCCAGGATCTCTGGAAAGTCCAGCGATGCCGTCAGGTCGGAGGGAAAGATGTGGAGCGCTTGCCTCATTTGATCCGGTAGGTTCCGGCTGGGGCTATTCGTTCCACCAGCCTTGAACGGTCTCTAACTGAAGCGCAGGGATGTCCCATTTGTTCTTTTTGCGCTGTCCGTTCAGCTGCTGGTGTACTTGGGTGGGCTTCAGTGCGCGCATCTTGTCTGGATTCCCGTAAAACTCCATGACCACGGATCTCCACTCTTCGGGCAGGTCGATCGCATCCCAGGAATCCGTACCGCTGCTGCTGGCTGCTGCTTCTGGCCGCATCTGCGGGAAGAACAAGACTTCCTGAATACTGCTTTGGTTGGTGAAGAGCATGGCCAGTCGGTCGATGCCCACGCCCATTCCCGATGTAGGAGGCATTCCGTATTCAAGCGCGCGCAAAAAATCCTGATCGATGAACATGGCCTCATCGTCGCCTTTTTCGCTCAGGCGCAGCTGTTCTTCAAAACGCTCGCGCTGATCGATGGGATCGTTGAGCTCCGAATAGGCATTGGCGATCTCCTTGCCGTTGATCATGAGCTCGAAACGCTCGGTGAGTTCTGGATCTTCCCGATGCCTTTTGCACAGAGGCGACATTTCGATCGGATAATCCGTGATGAAGGTTGGCTGTATGTACTTGTGCTCGCATTTTTCACCGAACAGTTCGTCGATGAGTTTTCCTTTGCCCATGCTTTCGTCCACTTCGATGCCCTGTCTAACGCACTCCATGCGCAGCTCTTCCTCACTTTTTCCTTTGATGTCGAAGCCTGTGTGGTCGAGTATTGCCTGACGCATTGGAACCCTTGGGAAAGGTGCTTTCAGGGAGATGCTTTCCGACCCGTAGCTGAGTTCGGTGGTCCCCAGGCACTTTGTGGCCATGAACTCGAGCATCTGCTCGGTGAACTCCATCATCCAGCGGTAGTCCTTGTAGGCCACATAGATCTCCAGTACGGTGAATTCGGGATTGTGGGTTCGGTCCATGCCCTCATTCCGAAAGTCCTTAGCAAACTCGTAGACACCTTCAAAGCCACCGACGATCAGACGCTTCAGGTACAGCTCATTGGCGATGCGCAAGTACAGGGGAATATCCAGCGCATTGTGGTGGGTCACGAACGGGCGGGCAGCCGCTCCTCCGGGGATGGGCTGAAGGATGGGTGTTTCTACTTCCAGATATCCGCGGTCGTTGAAGAATTCCCGCATGGCATTGACCATCTTGGTGCGCAGGATGAAAACGTCGCGCACTTCCTGATTGACCACGAGATCCACATAGCGCATTCGGTAGCGCAGTTCCGGATCGGAAAAAGCATCGTGCACCTGACCTTCGGAATCGGTCTTGACCACGGGCAGCGGGCGAAGCGCCTTGCTCAAGACTGTCAGCTCCCGAACCATCACTGAGATCTCTCCTGTTTGGGTGCGGAACAATTCGCCCTTGACGCCAATGAAATCACCGATGTCCAGCAACTTCTTGAACAGCTCGTTGTAGCGGGTCTTGTCTTCACCTGGGCAGAGTTCGTCCCGGTTCAGATACAGTTGCACATCGGCTGTTGGATCGCGAAGCACAGCGAACGAAGCCTTGCCCATGATGCGTCTGCTCATCAGCCGGCCGGCCAGACAAACGACTGTGGCCTTTTCCGTCAATTCTCCATCAGAAGCAATTTGAGCGGCCGTATGGCTTACCGGGAAGCGTTCCGCCGGATAGGGTTCGATCTTCAATTCCCGCATGCGACCCAAGGCTTCGCGCCTGAGGTTCTCCTGTTCACTGAGCATAAGAGGCTGTATAAAGCTGACTGCAAAGATATAAGCCCCAAAGCCCTGCGCTTCCCTTCAGACGACTAGCTTTGCACGTCAATCAAAAACGCATGATCATGCCCTCAATGAAGGACCTCATCGCTGGTTTTCCTGCTCACCTGAAAGAAGGCGTTGGCTTGGCAGACAATGCATCATGGAAGAATCCGGGAAAACGATTCAAGGCCGTTTTGATCACAGGCCTCGGCGGATCGGGCATCGGAGGCAGCCTGGCTGCAGAGTGGATGAATCCCACCTCAGCCACCCCGATCCTGGTCAATAAAGACTATTACTTGCCTGCCTGGGTCGATGAGCACGCTTTGGTGATCGCCTGCAGCTACTCTGGGAATACGGAGGAAACGCTCTCTGCCATGGATCAGGCGCTGGAACGAAATGCAGAAGTGGCCGTGATCAGCAGCGGGGGACGCATGTTGCAGATCGCCAAAGAGAAGGGACTCAACGCTGTTGAGCTGCCCGGTGGGAACCCTCCTCGCTCCATGATGGGCTACAGCATCAGTTGCTTGATGGCCTATCTGGAATTCTATGGATTGAATGTGCCCGATTGGCGCCCGGCTTGGGACGAGGCCGTACGCGATATGGACGAACAAAAGGAGCGCTACCACAAAGAAGCCGAGGAGCATGCCCGCACATTGCACGGGAAGACCATTGCGGTTTATGCCACGGACGGGCTTGCGGCCATGGGCGAGCGCATGCGCCAGCAATTCAACGAGAACAGCAAGATGCTGGGTTGGTCAGCGGCCATTCCCGAAATGAACCACAACGAACTCGTCGGCTGGGCCGGTGGAGACCAGCGCATGGCCGTGCTCGTTTTGCGCCACAGCGGAGAATTCGAGCGCAATGCCGTTCGCGCCGAGATCAATAAAGAGACGCTGAAGCGCTATACGCCACATCTGCTGGAATGGCGTTCAGACTGCAGCCATCCGATCGCCCAGGCTCTGTGCCTGAGTCATTTGGCCGACTGGACCTCCTACTATCTCTCTGAGATGAATGGCGTGGACATCATGGACATACAGGTCATCGATCACCTGAAAAGCGAACTGGGAAAACTTTGACCGATCGCCCATCAGTGGAGTGCCTCGACCTGGGGTTGATCTCTTTTCAGGAAGCCTGGGGCATCCAGGAACGCTACTTCGAAGAAGTGGTGGAACGAAAGAAACGGAACAGGGACAAGCCCAAGGATCTTCAGGAAACACGTAAGCATTATTTGCTCTTCTGCGAGCATCCGCATATATATACGCTGGGCAGGAATGGAAAAGCCGATCATCTGCTCATCGATGAGCAAAAGCTCAAGGCCGTAGGGGCCGAATTCCTTCCGATCAACCGAGGAGGCGACATCACCTATCACGGTCCGGGGCAGTTGGTGGGCTATCCCATCCTCGACCTGGATGATTTCACCACAGACATCCACGAATACCTGCGCCGCCTGGAAGAGGTCGTGATCCGAACACTTGGCAGCTATGGCCTGGTCGCGGAACGCTCGGCAGGAGAAACGGGGGTCTGGCTGGATGCAGATGGCAGCCGTCCACGAAAAATATGCGCCATGGGGATAAGGGCTTCCCGCTGGGTCACCATGCACGGTTGGGCGCTGAATCATCAGGTGGACATGCGCTATTTTGACTACATTGTTCCCTGTGGCATTCAGGGGAAGGCCGTGACCAGTATGGACCGCGAACTCGGTGGATCGAACCCGGGCCGCAAGGAGGTCCGGGATGAATTGGTCCGCTCTTTCTCCGAGGTGTTCAACTGTATTTGCAGATGGCCAAAAAATTCTTCAAACGCGCACTGATCGGAGCCTTGCTGCTCAGTGCGTCACTCACGCTCCTTCTCTTCCTAACGGACAACGCCTACATCATCAAGGGCGTTAGCCACACCTATTTGCGCGGAAAGAAAAGTCCGGGCATCACAGACCATGCTCTTTTCGATGTACGCACAGTAGAAGCCACATCGCCCAGTGCTCTTCCACTGCACAGCGAGTACAACCAAAAAGAATTGACCGATCGGCTGAGTGCTGAATTGGCCAAGTGGAACAGCGTGGCCTTTTTGGTTTTTCTCCGCGACAGCCTGATCCACGAACAGTACTGGGATGGATTCAGTGCTGATTCACGGACCAATACCTACTCGGCCAGCAAGACCGTGGTGACCCTGGCCGCACAAAAAGCCATCGAACAAGGCTTGATCAAGGGCTGGGACCAAAAGGCCAAAGACTATCTGCCCGAACTCAAAGGCGCGTATGCCGATCAGCTCAGCTTGCGGCACCTCAGCACCATGACCGCCGGGCTTGACTGGGACGAACACTACAGCAGCCCCTTCACCATAACCGCCAAGACCTATTACACGGATCGACTGGAAGAGGTGATGCTCGGTGTGGAGATCGCGGAACCTCCCGGCAAGAGGCATCATTACCAAAGTGGCTCGACACAGCTTCTGGCGCTCTGCGTTATGCGCGCCACGGGAAAAAGCCTTTCGGAATATGTGTCTGAATCTTTCTGGGGGCCACTTGGGGCGGAAAAAGATGCGGTCTGGCACCTGGATCACGAGGACGGTACAGAGATCGCTTACTGCTGTATGAACACAAATGCACGGGACTTCGGGCGCTTCGGTATGCTGGCCAATCACCAAGGGAACTGGCGCGGCGAGCAGATCATCGACTCCGCATTCTATCCACTGGCAACGACTCCGTACCTATCCGATTTTTACGGACACTCCTATTGGGTCTCGGACGACCGGCACGGTACTACGGTCTTTTATATGAGGGGAAAGGACGGACAATACGTGATCAGTATACCAGACAAGGAGCTGGTCATTGTACGTTTGGGACATCAATATGACCGAGAAGGCGATCCGCACCGAAACTGTTTTCACGTGTACGTCGAAGAGGTCTTGAAGATGTACGATGAATCCCGACCTTAAGAAGATCGATCTCACCCGGATCTTTTTCCTCGACATCGAGACCGTTTCGGCCGCACCGGACTTTGATTCACTGGATGAGGACTGGAAGGAACTCTGGACCGAAAAGACCCAATGGCAGCGCAAGGATCAATACAGTGCGGACGCCTTCTATCCCATAAAGGCCGGAATATTTGCAGAATTCGCCAAGGTGGTTTGTGTCTCCATTGGCTTTTTTGAGCGAGCGGATGGACACCCCCGGCAATTCAGGATCCGGTCCATATACAGCAAGGACGAACGCGAACTGCTCCTGGAATTGCAATCACTGCTGATGCAGCACACCCAAGCGCTTTGTGCGCACAACGGGAAGGAGTTCGACTTTCCCTTTCTGGCCCGCAGGTTCATGATGCATGGACTCGAGTTGCCGCCTGCTCTTCGTCTTCAGGGAAAAAAGCCCTGGGAGGTCGTTCATCTCGATACCATGGAGCTCTGGAAATTCGGAGACTATAAGAACTTCACTTCGCTGAATCTGATCGCCAAATGCCTGGGCATTCCCAGTCCGAAAGAAGACATCAAGGGGAGTGAGGTAGGACGCGTCTATTGGCAGGAAGACGACCTGGAGCGCATCGTTCGTTATTGCGAGAGAGATACTGTGACCGTGGCTCAGATCATGCTGCGGATGACCGGGAGGGAACTGCTCGATCCCGATGAAGTCCGGTCGTTGTGAATACGGAGCCCCTTATCAAAGTTCGCGGGCTCGAGATCGCCTTTCCGGGCTCCGCTCCTTCGCTTCGTTCATTGAACTTCGATCTGTTTTCCGGTGAATGTCTGGGACTTGTTGGAGAATCTGGCTCAGGCAAATCCCTGACCGCATGGGCGTTGATGGGCCTGCTTCCCCCACAGGCAGAGCGAAATGGAAGCATCCAAATTCAAAAAGGCGGCGAGACCATCGAACTCTGCGATCAGAGCGATGCACAGTGGCGAAGTTTTAGAAAGAAGGAGGTGGCCATGGTCTTTCAAGAGCCCATGTCTGCTCTGAACCCCTTGATCCGTTGCGGAAAGCAAGTGAAGGAAGGACTGGACGGATGCTCCAGAGAAGATGTTCTGAAAAGCTTTGAAGACGTTTTGTTGCCCGAACCTGAGCGGATCTATCGCTCGTTTCCGCATGAACTCTCTGGCGGGCAGCGCCAGCGTGTTGTGATCGCCATGGCTCTTCTGCGCCAGGCGCAGATCCTGATCGCCGATGAACCCACTACCGCATTGGATGCCACCGTGCAGCGGGAGATCCTGGACTTGCTCAGAGCATTGCAGAAAAAATTCGGCTTTGGGCTCTTGTTCATCTCGCACGATCTCGATGTGGTGCGAACCCTTTGTGATCGTTTGCTGGTGCTGAGAAAAGGAGAGACCATGGAATCCGGTGATTGCGCCGAGGTATTTGACCATCCATCGTCCGAATACACCCACTCGCTGATCAAAAGCAGCCCGGCCCATTATCCGAATGCCCACAGACTTCCCGGCCCGAAAGAACTGGCTGTTGAAAACTGGACGCCCGAGCCGCGCTTGACCGCGGTCCCCGGCGAAGAAGTGGTGGAATTGAAAGACATCCGATACCGCTATCCTGGAACAAAGAAAGAAGTGCTGCACTCCGTGGATCTGCAACTGCGGGCAAATGAAACCTATGGCCTTGTCGGAGAATCCGGATCGGGAAAATCCACCTTGGGCCGAATTGTTTGTGGCCTGATCCAGGACCACTCGGGAGCCTTCACCTTCCAGGGTCGGAGTGTAGAATGGACCGAGGAAACGCGATCCAAGATCCAAATGGTCTTTCAGGACCCATTCTCGAGTCTAAATCCGCGATTGAAAATTGGCGCCGCCATTGCCGAGCCCATGATCTACCATGGTTTGGCGCGAAATGCAGCGGAATCAAAGCCGATTGTGGCAGAACTCCTCGATCAGGTGGGGCTGCAAAAAGAAAGTGCCGATCGTTACCCCTTCGAATTCTCCGGCGGTCAGCGGCAACGGATCGTACTGGCACGTGCGCTGGCCTCAAAGCCGAAACTCATTGTTTGCGATGAGTCGGTGGCCTCACTCGATGTGCAAATTCAGGCACAGGTCCTCAACCTGCTTCGCGACCTGCAGGAACGCCATGGCTTTTCTTGTCTTTTCATCTCCCACGATCTGGCGGTCATTCGATTCATTGCAGACAGGATAGGTGTTTTGGAAAAAGGCGTGATCGTAGAAGAGGGGGCCACGCAAAAAGTGCTCGATCAGCCCGAACACCTTTATACAAGACAATTGGTTCAGGCCGTCTACGGCTGATCAGAATTTCAGATTGACCCCAACGAACAGGACGCGACCCATAATGGGCGCCCAAACAATGGTTGCATCAAATCCAGGGTCGAAGGGGGAAGCGGCATTCAGTACCGGTTCGGGCTGTTTGAAATCGAGCAGATTTTCCGATCCGAAGAACAGCTCATATCGCCCGTCCTTCCAGGCTTTTTTCACCTGCAAATGGATAAGGCTATAGAAGGGGGAATTCCCAATTGACAGGGTCTGTGGGGAAACAGGCAGCCGTTTTGGGCCGTGGAATTGTGCGCTTAGATCGAATCCCCATGCATCTCGGGTCTCATAGAACCAAGCGACAAAACCCCTGTGCACAGAAATAAATGGATCCAGGGACAAGCCCTCAGAATAAGTGGATTCCGACCAGGTGAATTTGTAGGCAGCACGCAGGCTCATGCGTCTTTTGAGTTCCTGATCCAACTGGACCATGAAACTGTGCGAATGACTCAGACCGCTCAGGTTTTCAAACCAATAAGTATCGGGGCTGCGGTAGCGGTCCACGATCAAGCGATTGGAAAAACGGGTATAGAAATAATCGAATACCAGACTTCCCTTTCGATAGTTCAACACATAATTCTTTTGCCAGCTCAATCCGCTGTTCCATGCAGCCTCGGCACGGAGTCTTTTTTCAAAGAAAGGCATCGGTTGTCCGGGGTTGAACCATCGAGAGGAGGCCAGAAGCTCCCCGTATTCAAGCCAGGGATGTGGCGAACGAAAACCCAATCCACTGCTTACACGAAGGATGGACCCTTCGGACAATTCGTATTTGAAATGTGCACGGGGTAGAACTCGGGTACCGAACAAATTATGCGCATCCAGACGAATACCGATCAGTGATGTAAAGCGCTCATTCGGTTGGAAGCTGAGCTCGGAAAAAAGGCCCACATTCTGTTCATCTTGGGTTCCTGTGAATAGCCCACCGAAATCATGCATGTCCAAACGCTTGCGGTACACATCGCGGGCGTATTGGATGCCCGATTTGAGGCCCCACCAAGTCAATGGATCGGAATAGTCCCAGAGCAATTGTGCATTCAGACCGCTTTGATCTGTCTCCAGTACCCGGAAACCATATGGACTAAAAAGATCCTGATAATGCGCCTCTGCAATAAGCCCTACGCTGTGTTCGGGCGCATTGGGGAAGACCCGACCCAGTTTGGTGAATAAAGAGACCCCTTTGCTCTTGCGTTCAAAATGCCACGATGTATCGGGAAATGCAACTGCATCACTTAACTGACCGCCTTGCTGCTCATCGGATACCATGCGCAGCACCCATTGATTTTCCCAGCCATCGGCCAAAGATGCCTTCCAGCGATGGACAAAAGTGAACAAGGAACCCTTGGGCACATCCATGAAACCATCGCCGTTGAGGTCCACCTCATTGGGTATGCTGCTGGCGTGAATGGATGTGTTGCTCGACCACACTTCATTCACCGGGTAGGCCGTGGTATAATTCAGTTCCAAGCGCCCCATCCCATTGAAATACAAGTTCATGTGGTTGCCCGGAGTATCGAAAGGTTTGCGCAGTTCCAAATTGAGCTGTCCGGTCATGCTCTCGTGCCCCACACTGACGCTCCCCATCCCTTTGGACAACTGGATGCTCGCCAGCCAGGGGCCAGGAATGTAGGCCGAGCCTCTCTTGATCTGAATGCCGCGTAGAAATGGTACCAATTCGATGTGGGTGGAAAGATACTGGCCGGATAAGCCCAGCATTTCAATGGTCCGGGTGCCCGTGATGGCATCTGAAAAACTGACGTCGATAGAGGGGTTGTTCTCGAAACTCTCGCTTAGATTACAGCAGGCTGCACGACGCAATTCCTTCTGGTTCATCTCCATCTCCAAACCAATACTTCGCTCGGATATGCGCATGCCTTCTGAAGATTCGACGATCTCGACTTCATCAATGGTCTGAGGGTGCAGAAAGATCTCCGCTGAGGAACCCGAGCTGTAGCGGACTCCTCCATTTTCAAAGCCTGTGAATTTTGAGTGGATGCTGTCTCCCACCGCAAGCTCGGAGAAAATAAAAATGCCATCGATATTCGAGATGCCCTGACCCTGCCCATTCACATATATTCCGGCACCCGCCAGTGGTTCAGGACCACCCGGAAATACGCCCCAGACCTTGAGCTCGATCTGTGCCGAAATACTTAGAACCCATGCGACCGCACAGGCGGTAAGGATAAATTTCTTTTGCAGCACTTAACGGCCGCTTTTACTGATGCCCATCTATGACTTCTGGATCGCGGTATCTGCAGCAAGTGTGCACTTTGTCGTAACACTCCTGAGAGGCTTTTCCCTTTTCCGTGTCGTGACCAACGAATTGAATACGCGAGTGTATGCTGTCCAAACTTATCTCCTCAGGCTTGTAGACCAAGAAGAGTTCCTGCGTTTCTTTGTCCCACTCACTGAAGTGAACCCCTTTGACATCGGTGGCTTTCTCGATCCGGTCCTTACACATCCCGCAAACTCCTGAAACGTGAAAACGGGTTTCCACCTTTTTTTGAGCACTCAACTCCATGAAGGCCATCAGAAAGAGAATCGTGCTTAGGCCAATGAACTTCTTCATGATCTTTTTGCTAATTAGGCAAAGTTAAAACTAACGCTCAACGATTTTGAAACCCTCGATCACCATCCGGATCGTCTTGGTCCTGACCGTATTTGTCGCTGCTTTTTATGCATCCTACAAATTGTATGCCCCTCCACCGCCGCCTCTTCCTTTTTACGACCCTGCCGATGTGAATCCTGATCTTGTCGATCAAAGAATCCGTCACAAGGGCCGCGGGCACAGCATTGCCCCGTTCAGATTGACCGATCAATCGGGCAATATTGTGGACCAGGAATGGACCAGGGGCAAAGTGTATATGGCCGATTTTTTCTTCACCACCTGCCCTTCGATTTGCCTGGATATGGCCGAACAAAAACGCTGGTTGCAGGAGGAGATGCGCTCTGAGCAGGATTTCTTGATGCTCTCGCACACTGTGATGCCCGAGATCGACAGCGTGGCTGTACTGGCGGAATATGCCGCTCTTCAAAATGCCGATCCAGACCGCTGGCGCTTGCTGACAGGTGAACGTGACAGCATTTATGCGCTGGCACGGCGCTCCTATTTAGTGGCCAAGGAACCCCAGACCGAGGCAGAGGAGCACGGGATGATCCACACCGAGAATTTTGTGCTGATCGACAGGCAGGGCAGGATCCGGGGCTTTTACGACGGAACCTCCAGGGAATCTGTGCAGCTTTTGGCCCAGCACGCGAAGCAATTGCTCGGCCCTAAATAAATTGACCACGCCGAAGCGTGGTCAATCACGAGAAAAACTAAAACACAAAAAACGACCACGATTGCGGAACGTCTCTCCTCAAATATAGAATTTTATATCATTGATTCCAAGTACCCTTGAACGCCTGACCTTCAGATCGTGAAAAAGCAAACCCTACGCCTGGCATTGTTGCAGTCCGAGCTCTATTGGGAGTCTGTGGAGGACAACCTGCATTCGTTTTCAGATCAGATCCGCAGACTTCCCGAGGCAGACCTTATAGTTCTTCCAGAGATGTTCTCAACGGGCTTCAGTATGGCGCCTGAAAGGCTGGCTGAAAAGAACCGAATGCTCGCATTGACGTGGATGGAAGACGTCTCCAGAGAAAGATCTTGTGCCCTCTGCGGCAGTCTTTGTGTGGAAGATCAAGGCAAATTTGTCAATCGGTTCTTCGGTTTTCAAAAGGGGGCCTTGGACGTACGCTACGACAAGCGCCATCTGTTTTCCCTGGCCGGAGAAGAAAAGAAATATACGGCCGGAAGCCAGCAGGTCTACTGGGAAATCCTTGGTTGGCGGTTGATGCCTCTGATCTGTTACGATCTCCGGTTTCCCGCTTGGAGCCGAAATGATGGCTCAGTCGATCTCTACCTGTATGTAGCCAACTGGCCAGAGAAACGCATTGCCGCGTGGGATACTCTGCTTCGTGCACGGGCCATGGAGAACATGGCTTACGTGGCTGGAGTGAACCGTGTGGGTGTGGATGGGAACGGAATGGCGCATAACGGAAGCAGTCAGGTATTCGATGTACTCGGACACTCACTGGGTCGGTGCCCCGACAACCAGCAAGAAGCACTTGTTGTCGATCTCAGTGTGGAAGCCCTCGCACAAAACAGGAAGCGCTTCGGGTTCCTTCAGGACAGGGATCGGTTCACTCTTCAGGCATAGGCTCTTCCTCAGGAGAAACCACGGGGAATACGAAGCCCTCTTTCTGAACCCGCCAGACACATTCAACTTCCCAATTGGCCTTCAAAGTAAC
>JAYOTP010000033.1:20405-22832 GCA_038150465.1 Flavobacteriia bacterium
CCTCTTTCTGAACCCGCCAGACACATTCAACTTCCCAATTGGCCTTCAAAGTAACGGGCTCGTCGTAGTAGAACATTTTTTCGGCCTGCCTACGGGCTTCCCAGTCCGCAGGTGTCCAGCGGTCGTTGCTGTCCAGGTCTTCCAGGATCTGCAGTCTGTATTCTCCCGGTGGCAGATGGATCATTCGTTCGGATAGATGGCCTCTGAAGGGCGAACGGCGAATGACCTTTCCTTTTTTCATCAACTCGAAGATCATGGGCGAATCTCCCTCGGCCTGAAGCTCTATCAGAAGCTCTGCATAATCCTGGGGTTTCCACATCTTCCATGAAAGGATCAGAGTGTCCGGATTGAGCACACCACCCAGCATTTCCAACTGACCTGGAAGGATCTCCAATTCTGAGGTGCCTGGCTCGGTGTAGCCAATGCCCAGTGGATGACTGAATTTGAACCCTTTTGCTCCTTGTACCGTATGTTCCGTGGTGTCCTTCCTGCTTCGAAGGGTAATTCCCGGCTCGAGAATACGAAAGGGTCGCGCTGCTATGAGCAGAAGGCTATCCGTTGGGTCGAGCTGAGGCTTGGCGTTCAACCGAAATGCCAAGCGTTCGGGTGCGTCATAGTTTCTCATTCGGATGAATGCCGTGTCAGAGATCGTATCGTTCCAGGACAGGGGGATCCTCATACTGTCCAGGCTGTGACTGTCCCAAAAGAAGCTCATGGTGTCGGCTGCCGGGTTGATGCGCGCTGCGAATTCTTTCATTGCTGTATCGCCTTCCAGTGGCGGAAACCACTGAAGTTCTCTTACCGGTGCGGAGAAAGGAACCTGGACCTTGCCCCAGTCCACATGGCTGGGCTTCCGCATTTCCGGGGTCTGCTCCTCCACTGAGCTTCGAAGGAAGACCTTGGGAAGAGAATCAGAGACGACCGACTCTTTGGAAAAGGCAAAGGCCTCGGATCCTGGGTTATAGACCAGATCGCTGTTCTTATCGTCAAAGGAGAGCAGCTTGTACACACCCGACCGGACGAAATCCACGGAGAAGAATCCCTCTTCATCTGTAATGCCGATAAAAGAGGGTTTGGTCTGAAGAGGGATGCTGTCAAAGGACTGCTCGGTCATGCTGTCTGAAAACTCGTAAAGAGCCACCGTCATGTTCTTCTTCGCTTTTTGGGTGTAGGCATCCACGACCAATCCCTGAACAAGGAACGAATCGATGAATGTCCCCGTGGAAAACACATACTTGAAGCGGTTTTGCACATTGCCTTCTGTAAGGTCTGTAAGGGAAGACCCAAAGTTGAGGGTGTAGGTTGTGGCTGCTTTGAGGCTGTCGGGCAGCTGGACGTGGAGTTTCTTTCCCTTTTGTTTGAATTCAAGTTCGCCTTCGGTCGGTGGCGAGAGATAGATCTGGGTCGATGGATTCTTGAGCACGTAGTACTCATCAAATTCCAATAGAATCCGTCTTCCATCGAAGGAGTGAAAGCGTTCGCCCGATTCGCTGAGTGCCACACTCAGATTCGGCGGATCGCATCGGATGACGCTGGGTGCAAGTGTATCTTTTCCTCCCCCGCCAGGACTCCCGATGGTCGCACAGGAAGAACTGCTCCAGGCATAGGCCAAAAGCAGAATGATACCAGGAACCCATAGCAGCTTGTTTAACATGCGAAAAACGCTCTTTGACTCATTTGCTGAAGAAATTTTATCAGTATGCGCTAAAATTGTAAATCCCCTGAAACTCCATATTCTATAAAGATGAAATATACGCTGTGTCTTCTGCTCGGAGCTTTGCTTTCTGCAGGAAATCTCCATGCCCAATATTGCATAAACAATGTCGGTCCTTCCAGTACGGCAGATTCGGACATTGAAGACGTGATTCTTATCGGTGACAATTCCGCCATCAGCAATTTGGCAAGCTGTCCGGGTGTCTCTGGAGTGGACGACTATACTGCCACCCAGTCGGCTGATGTAAGCCTGGGTACTGGTTACGTTCTCGACATCACCTTTGGCACCTGCGGTGGCACCTATGATGGCGTGGGACAGGCCTGGATCGACTGGAACCAGAACGGAACTTTTGAGGCATCTGAAAGCGTGGGGACGTCGCAAGTTCCTGCCGGCAGTATGCCCGTTGCGGCCAACTTTTCATTTTCAGTTCCTGCCAGTGCTTCTTTGGGTACCACCCGGATGCGTGTGATGCAATGGGAAGGGGGTGCCTTGCCACTCAACCCCTGCGGCAGTTTCATTTGGGGAGCCGTTGAAGACTACGCCATTGTAGTCACCAACACCCCGCCAGCCTGTCCGAATACCACATTCCCATCACTTGCTAGCGTTCTCGATATTTCTGCTGAGATCTACTGGAGCGGCAGCGGCAGCAGCTACAATGTGGAATACGGCCCAGCGGGCTATGCTCAAGGAACAGGGACGCTGATCAATACAGC
>JAYOTP010000034.1:0-16764 GCA_038150465.1 Flavobacteriia bacterium
CTCCGAATCCCATAAATTAGAAGGTTCAAGTCCGATCCTATGTCTCAAGAGAAGCGACTATTTCTGCTGGATGCCTATGCCCTGATCTTTCGTGCGTATTTCGCATTCATTCGGAATCCGCGGGTCACTTCCAAGGGCATGGACACCTCTGCTGTCTTTGGGTTTGCCCTGGCTTTGCTCGATCTTCTTGAAAAGGAAAACCCCACCCACGTGGCGGTGGTGTTCGATACTTCGGCTCCGACCAAGCGGCATGAGGAGTATCCGGAGTACAAGGCCAACCGCGACGAAACCCCGGAGGCCATCAAAATAGCCACGCCCCTGATCAAAAAGATGCTGGAAGGCTTTGGCATCCCAACCCTGGGAGTGGACGGCTATGAAGCCGATGATGTGATCGGAACACTGGCCAAAAAAGCGGAGGCCGAGGGCTACATCACCTATATGATGACCCCAGATAAGGATTTCGGCCAGTTGGTGACTGACAAGATATTCATGTACAAACCGGCAAAGGGAGGGGCACCGGCGGAGGTCATGGGGGTTGCAGAGGTCTGCGCGAAATTCGGTGTGGAACGGACCGAGCAGGTGATCGACTTTCTGGGCATGATGGGCGATTCGGTGGACAATATCCCAGGCCTGCCGGGCGTAGGACAAAAGACTGCACAAAAGCTGCTTGCTGAGTACGGCAGTATGGAAAACCTGCTGGACCGTGCAGAAGAGGTCAAAGGCAAGCTGGGAGAAAAGATCCGAGCCAATAAGGAACTCGGTATTCTGTCCAAAAGGCTGGCGACCATCATGGTGGATGCCCCGGTGGAATTGGATGAGGCGGCGCTCAAACGCTCAGAACCCGATCAGTCGGCATTGAAGGAGCTCTTTGAGGAACTCGAATTCCGAACCCTGCTTCGGCGGATCGCCCCGGATGCGAGCACTCAAACTCCAGCCAAAGAGGCGCCAAAGGGCGGCGTTGTGCAAGGCGATCTGTTTGCCATAGGGGAAGCGGTCACCGAGGGAACCGATCAAAGTACTGGGTATCGCAGCCTGGCCAACTACGACCACCTCTATCAATTGGTGCGCACCGATGAAGAGGTTTCTGTGCTGTGCCGAAAAATGATGGAACAGCCCTCCGTATGTTGGGACACCGAGACCGACAGCCTGGATGAACACAAGGCAGAATTGGTGGGCATTGCTTTTTCCTGGAAAGCAGGAACAGCCTATTATGTGGCCTTTCCGGAGGAACGTGCCCTTCAGCAGTCGCGGATGGAGTTGTTACGTCCCTTCTTTGAGGATGCGGCCATCGAAAAGGTAGGTCAGAACCTGAAGTATGACATAGGTGTGCTGCACAAATACGGTGTGGAGGTGCGCGGGCCGCTCTTTGACACCATGTTGGCGCACTACCTCATCAATCCGGACATGCGCCACAACTTCGATCTTTTGTGCGAGACCTACCTCGGCCACAAAGCGCGTTCGATCGAAGAGCTGATCGGCAAGAAGGGCAGGATGCAGAAGAGCATGCGCAGCGTTCCGGTCGAGGAGGTGGTGGAGTATGCCGGAGAAGATGCGGATCTGACCTGGCAGCTCATGGAGAAGTTCCGTCCGATGGTCGCAGAGAACAAGGTGGACAGCGTCCTGGCCGACATCGAACTGCCTCTGGTCCCTGTTCTTTCTGAAATGGAGCGCAATGGGATCCGCCTGGACACTGAGGCCCTTCAAAAGATGTCCGTCTCCATGGCGGAGGAACTGCAGGGGATCGAAAAGCGCACCATGGAGCTGGCGGGCACTGAATTCAATCTGGCCTCACCGCGGCAGCTGGGAGTTGTTCTCTTCGATGAGTTGAAGATCTCGGACAAGGCCAAGAAGACCAAAAGCGGCCAATACGCCACCTCGGAAGACATCCTCTTGAGTCTGAAGGACAAGCATCCGATCGTTGCAGAGATCCTGGAATACCGACAGATCACCAAACTCAAAGGCACCTATGTGGATGCACTTCCCGAGCTGATCGACCCGGATACGGGCCGGATCCACACCTCCTTCAACCAGGCAGTGGCAGCGACCGGGCGGCTCAGTTCCAATCAACCCAATCTGCAGAACATCCCGATAAGGCATGCGCGCGGCCGAGAGATCCGGAAAGCTTTCATCCCGGCAGACGATGACCATGTGCTGCTCAGCGCGGATTACTCGCAGATCGAATTGCGGCTGATCGCAGAGTTGAGCCAGGATCAGGCGATGACCGAGGCATTCCTTGGTGGGGCGGACATCCATTCGGCAACCGCCGCGCGCTTGTTCGGCATCGATCAGGATCAGGTGGACCGAACCCAACGCACCCATGCGAAAACAGTGAATTTTGGCATCATCTACGGCGTGTCCGCCTTTGGACTCAGCCAACAGACCGACCTCAGCCGATCGGAAGCAGCAGACCTGATCCGCCTGTATTTCGAGACCTATCCGGGCATCAAGGCCTACATGGACGGACAGGTGCGCCTGGCTCGGGAGCAAGGCTTCGTGGAAACCCTCTACGGTAGGCGTCGCTATTTGAAAGACATCAACTCGAGGAATGGAACGGTTCGCGGACATGCAGAACGTAATTCGGTCAACGCACCCATTCAGGGCACCGCAGCCGATGTCATCAAAAAGGCCATGATCCGCATTCAGGCCGAACTGAAGAAACGCGAACTCAAGACGCGTATGCTGCTCCAGGTACACGACGAACTGGTCTTCGATTGCCCAAAGAACGAACGGGAGGAAGTTCAGCTGCTGGTCAAAGAGCTCATGGAATCGGCGGTGGAAACACGCATTCCCTTATTGGCCGAGACCGGATTCGGAGCCAACTGGCTGGAGGCCCACTAAAGGCCTATCGCTGCAATTGGAAGGAAGCTGAGTGGTGGATCTCTTCCGAAACGATCTGCAGCTGGTACAAGCCGTTGCTCAGGTCGAGCGGCAGCCGGATCGCCCATTTCCCCTCCGATTGGATCGCTTCCAACACCATGGTCCGTCCAGACATATCTGTCAGATGGACAGCGGGTGTGCGGCCGATAGGCTCACTTGATTCGAAATAGAGCGTACCAGAGGTCGGGTTCGGGTAGAGCTTCAGTGAGGAGCCGAACAGCTGCTGTGAAGTGCTCATGCTGGCGTCCATATTGATCTCGTCGATGTATAGGTTGTTGCCGCCTCCGGAATTCATCTCCCACTTGATCTGTATGGGCTCATTGCCTCCTGCGTAGCTGCTGAGGTTCACGCTGTACTCCTTCCAATCGGCATCCGAGGCAGGCGTGAATGGAGCGGTCTTCAAGCCAGCCGTGATCAGGCTGGAGGTGTTGATGATGCGCGTGAGCACCCAGGTCTGACCGCAGTCTTTGGAAACGTAGAGCCGCAGGGCATCGTTGTCGCTGCTCTCTTTGGTGGCAAAGGCATAGCGGAACCGCAGGTTGAGCGCTGTGGTGAAGCGCACGTCGAGCGATGGGGAATAGAGCTCGTCGATCTGCCCTTTGGTGGCAGAAAAATTGTCGAGCTTCAGGCAGGAACTGCTCTGATAACCCACCGTCTTATCGATCTCAAAGTCGAGGTAATCTCCTGCGCCAAAGGCCGACCAGTCCGCACCGAGCAGAGCGAGGTTCTCAAAATCTTCGGATAAGCTGTTCGCATCTGCTGTCTGAGCAGATTGGACCTTGATGTAGTGCTGAACGACCAGATCCGAGTTTCCATTGGGGTTGCTGAGCGTCAGCGAAACAGAATAGCTGCCGGGCTGATTGTACACCACACTTGGGTTGGCCACCGTGCTGCTTGCCGGGCTTCCTCCGGGAAAGCTCCAGGAATAAGAGGACACATTTCCTCCCTCCACACGGGACTGAAACTGAACACTGCTTCCGGCACAAACCGTTTTTCTGTCTGCCACAAAGAATGCGGAAGGAACACAATCGTAGTTGTTCGGAGAGATCCCGGTGGCATTGAGGTTGGCACCGCTGGAAACATCACCGCGCCAGGTGGACAGGCCGAGCACTCGCTTCATTTCGGTCTTCTGGCCCTGAGTAAAGGTGTTCGGGCAATCTGCATAGTCCATGTGGTTTTCGATCATGTCTGGCAGATCCGGGCTTTCATTACTGCAGCTGTTGGTGCTGGTGTTGCAGCCGTAGTTCGCACTCAGCGCAAGAGGCGTGTCGCCAATATTGTCTCCGTTGGCGTTGGAGCAGGATTGGTTCGTGGACCGGGAGAATGGATGGTGCAGGTTGAGGTAATGCCCGACTTCATGGGTCAGTGTGCGGCCACCGGTCGCATTTGGAAGACTTCCGGCAGATGCCGTTCCAATGGTACCGACCTGATCGTGCCGAAGGATCACTCCATCATAGGTGGGCGGCTGACTGCTCACACAGGTGCTGCAGTTGGCAAAACCTGCTGGACGATAGGCATAGCCCAGAACGGTGCCCGATGGAGAGTTTTGGGTTTCCACTTCACGAACCACCCAGATGTTCAGGTATTTGTTGTTGTCCCAGGAAGGGCTGCCCTGGCCATTGCTGTTTCCCTTGACCGAATTGCTGCTGTTCCCTGGGTTTGCGCTCAGGGAGGATTGCTTCCTGATGATCCCGCTGTGGCAGTTTCCATTCGGGTCTTTGTTGGCCAGCCGAAACTCGATCTCCGCATCAGCGGCCACAGCCTGAAACATCGCCCGGGTTTGGGAGGCATCGGCATTCAACCTTCTGTAGTCCTCGTTCAGGACGCGAAGGCCATCGAGGATCTGCTCACGGCTGATATTGTCTTCCTCATCCGTCCAAAGAACATGGAACACAACCGGGATGTAGTGGAGAACGGCCCCCGTTTTTTGCTGTAGCACGCGGTTGTCTACGACCACATCCTGCACCTGAGAAGCGGGCTCCTGTGTCTGAGGCAGGGAAGAAGAAAGTTCGAGCTGAACTTCATCGGAACCACAATGAGGCCGCTGTTGGGCGCTCAGGGAGCACAGAGCGAAGAGAAAGAGCAGGCTGAACAGGTGTTTGGTGCGCATCTTAGGGATGTTTCAGAGATTCGCAGACTAAGGTAAATGACGCTGCGGGAACTCAAGTGGAACAAGTTGTTGGAAAGACGGTGAACGGCTGGCATTTTGCCCTTGGAATTTTCTGCTTCACCCCGTATCTGCATTTGATGAGAAAGTGTACTTTTGCAGCCCGTTTGTCTTATGGCAAACAAAAACATTTAACGATCAGATCGTGAATACACTGAGTTACAAAACCCTTTCGGCCAACGCAGCAACTGTGGACAAGCAGTGGTTGGTGGTCGATGCTGAAGGACAGCAGTTGGGCAGACTGGCCTCCAAAGTGGCCAAGCTGCTTCGCGGAAAACACAAGGTCAATTTCACGCCACACGTGGATTGCGGAGACAATGTTGTGGTGATCAACGCGGCCAAAGTGCAGTTGAGCGGAAAGAAGTGGACCGACAAGCAGTACATCCGCCACACTGGATATCCCGGCGGACAGCGCAGCACCACACCTACCGAATTGTTGGAGAAGAATCCGAACCGCATCGTGGAGATGAGCGTTCGTGGCATGCTCCCCAAGAACCGCCTTGGTCGTCAGCTGCTGAAGAACCTCTACGTCTACGAGGCAGAAACACATCAGCAAGAGGCGCAACAGCCCAAAGCATTCAACCTGAACGAATTCAAGTGATCCTATGGAAATGATCCACAAAATAGGTCGCAGAAAGACCGCCGTTGCACGCGTATACATGGAAGCAGCCAGCAAGGCCAAGCCAGCCGGCGTGACCATCAACGGAAAAGAGTATAAGTCCTATTTCAATACAGCCGCTCTTCACTACAAGATCGAGCAGCCATTGAAGCTCACCGAAAGCCTCGATAAGTTCCACTTGCGCATCAACGTGGATGGCGGAGGGATCACCGGTCAGGCGGAAGCTGTCCGCATGGCCATCTCCCGCGCACTTTGCCAGGAGAACGAAGAGAACCGCACAGCACTCAAGCCGGAAGGCCTGCTCACCAGGGACCCACGGATGGTGGAACGCAAGAAGTTCGGCCAGAAGAAAGCCCGTAAGAAATTCCAGTTCAGTAAGCGTTAAACCGTGTTTAGCATCTAAACATCCAGGACTCGGATCGTCCGGCTACCGGGATGTTGCCTAAACAGAAAGTAAACACCACCTATGTCCTCAATTGACGTAAAGAACCTGCTCGACGCAGGCGTACACTTCGGTCACCTGACCCGGAAGTGGAATCCCAACATGGCTCCGTATATCTTCATGGAGCGCAACGGCATTCACATCATCGACCTCCACAAGACGGCTGCCAAGATGGAGCAGGCGCAGGAAGGTCTGAGAAGGATCGCCTCTCAGGGCAAGAAGATCCTATTTGTCGCCACAAAGAAGCAAGCCAAGGAGATCGTCGCTGACTATGCAGGCAAGATGAACATGCCGTACATCGTAGAGCGTTGGCCCGGCGGCATGCTGACCAACTTTGTTACCATTCGCAAGGCCGTGAAGAAGATGGCCAGCATCGACAAGATGAAGGCGGACGGCACCTTCAATACGCTGTCCAAGAGAGAGCGTCTGCAGGTGGATCGCCAAAGGAGCAAACTTGAAAAGCAGCTCGGTTCCATCTCAGATATGAGCCGACTGCCCGCTGCTCTTTTCGTGGTGGACATCAAAAGAGAGCACATTGCGGTAGCGGAAGCCCAAAAACTGGGAATACCCGTTTTCGCCATTGTCGACACGAACTCGGATCCACTTCAGGTGGAGTTTCCGATCCCAGGAAATGACGATGCATCCAAGTCCATTGCCACCCTCATGGAGCACGTGAGTCAGGCGATCACCGGTGGGCTGGATGAGCGCAAGAAAGAGAAGGAGAAGGCCGGAAAGGAAAAGCTCGAGAAGGCGAAAAAGACAGCAGCCGAGGCCGCTGAATAAGTCCTGACCGACCGACCGACCCGATTTCTGCCGGAGTGAGCATCTGTTCATGCTCCGGCTTTTTTTAATCAACGAACCAAACAAACAAGATCATGGCGCAAATAACCGCAGCTGATGTGAACAAGCTCCGCAAGATGACAGGAGCAGGAATGATGGATTGCAAAAAAGCCCTGCAGGAGGCAGACGGCGATTTTGAGACTGCAATTGATGTTCTCCGCAAAAAAGGCCAGAAGGTCGCTGCCAAGAGAGCGGATCGTGAGGCCAGCGAAGGAGTGGTTCTCGCTGGAGTCAGTGCAGATGCAGGACGCGGAAGCGTTGTAAGTGTCAACTGCGAAACCGACTTCGTGGCCAAGAACGAAAGCTTCATCGAATTGACGCGGAAAGTGTTGGAGGTAGCCATCAGCGAAGGACCTGCAGACAAGGCCGCATTGATGGAGTGTGCCTTTGATGGCAGCATGAGCATCGGCGAAAAGCTCACAGAGCAAACGGGTGTCATCGGCGAGAAGATCGAGATCGGCTCTTTCGAGCACCTCGAAGCGGAGCATGTGGATTTTTATATCCATGCAGGAAATAAGTTGGCCACACTTGTGGGCCTCAATAAGGACGGCGGAGAAGCTGGACGCAATGTGGCCATGCAGGCTGCAGCCATGAACCCCGTTGCCTTGAACAAGAGCGAAGTTCCACAGGACGTGATCGATCGCGAACTGGAAGTCGGCAAGGATCTCGCTCGTCAGGAAGGCAAGCCAGAAGAAATGCTCGACAAGATCGCTCAAGGCAGATTGGGCAAGTTCTTCAAGGAGAACACCCTCGAGCAGCAGCAGTACATCCGTGACAGCAAACTCAGCGTTGAAGGCTACCTCAAGGGGGTCGACAAGGAGCTGAAGCTGACTGGATACCGCCGCGTAGGACTGGGCGTATAAATTTTGCGATCCAACGCTCGGTGGGATTTGGCCTCCTGAGCGTTGGTGTACTTTGAACACTTATACTATCTTTAGCGTCCCCCCAGCTGAGGGTAACAATACAGATAGGAATGATTTTGATCGCAGACAGCGGATCCACCAAATGTGACTGGATCCAGCTAAACCAAGACGGGACAGAGTTCAATCGGTTCAAGACGATGGGATTCAACCCGTACTTCCACAGTGCGGAAGTCATACACCAAGTGCTTTCCAAAGAGGCCAATCTGGCCAACAACGCCAATGAGGCGATCGAATCGATCTACTGGTATGGAGCGGGTTGTTCATCGCCCAGCCTGAATTTGATCGTGCACGCTGGCTTGGAAAAGACCTTTCCCAAGGCGCGGATACATGTCGAGCACGACCTGATCGGCGCGGCGTACAGCACCTACCGAGGAAAGCCCCAGATCAGCTGCATACTGGGAACCGGGAGCAACAGCGTCTTCTTTGACGGGGAGAACGCCTATGAAGAAGTTCCGGCCTTGGCTTATGTCCTTGGCGACGAGGGCTCGGGTACATTTTTGGGCAAACGATTGCTGGCTGAATACCTCTACAAACGTCTTCCAGAGGAACTGATGGTGGACTTCAAAAAGGAGTTCAAACTCAATAAGAACGACATCATCAACAGGGTGTACAACCAGCCGCATGCCAATGTGTGGCTCGCCTCGTTTTCAAAGTTCTTCGGAGAGCACTCAGAACACGGTTGGGTGCGTGAGGTGATCCGGGAAGGCTTTGTCCGCTTCAGAGACGCTCACATCCTGTGTTTTGAAAAAGCAAAGGAGGTGGAGGTGAATTTTGTGGGCAGTGTGGCCTGGCACTTCAGAGACATCCTCCAGGAAGTGCTCGAAGAAGAAGGCATTGAGTTTGGACAGGTGGTACAGCGGCCACTGGACGGGCTGGTGGACTACCATCTTAAATATCTGGACGTACTCAAGCGCTCGAACATCACGACATGAAAAAGATCGTGCTGATCGCCCATGACCGGATGAAGCCGAAGATGGCTGAATTCATCAAGGAGCGAGCGGATTGGCTTTGGGGCAAGGAACTCGTCGCCACAGGTCGCACCGCAGAACACATGGAGCAGGCACGCTTCAAAGTGCCCATTCACCATCTGAGTCAGGGGCGCAGTGGCGGTTATCAGGAGATCATTGAAATGGTACGGAACGGCTTGGTCGAAATGGTCTTTTTCTTCCGTGACCCCAGCCTTCGGGCATCAGATCATCCGGACATCGAGGCCTTGGTGGCCATGGTACTGGAACAAGACATTCCCATGGCGTCCAATCCAGCTTCTGCGGAATGGCTCATCCTCGGGCAGATCAAGATGAAGTCCTCCAGAAAGAATTGACCCATGGCGATACGCGGCCTCATATTCGATCTCGATGGCGTACTGGTGGACTCGGCCAGATATCATTTCGAGGCGTGGAAAAGACTTGCAGCCTCCTTAGGGATCGACTTCACCGAAGAGCAGAACGAAGAACTCAAGGGGATCAGCCGGGCAGATTCACTAAGGAAAATAGTGAACTGGGGCGGCCTCGAACTCAGCGATGAGGCATTTGCGGATGCCATGGAACGCAAGAACACTTGGTATCTCGAGCTCATTCAGGGCATGTCTCCTGATGAGGCACTCCCAGGCAGCAGAGCCTTTATGGAATCGGCCAAAGGCACATACGGTCTGGCCTTGGGCTCGGCCAGCAGAAATGCCCGAAGCATTCTGCAGCGGGTGGAACTCCTATCCTTCTTTGATGCCCTGGTCGACGGCAATGACACCAGCCGGTCCAAACCCGATCCTCAGGTATTCCAGCTGGCGGCAGAACGATTGGGCCAAAAACCAGAGGAATGTGTGGTCTTTGAAGATGCAGTGGCCGGAGTGCAGGCTGCGAAGGCTGCAGGAATGCGCGTTATCGGTGTGGGAGCGCCGGACGTTCTGCATCAAGCCGATGCGGTGATCGATGGCTTCGCTGGATTTGGACCAAGGGAAATGGAGCAACGATTGATGGCTGTCTGATGGAGCATTACCTAAAGACCGATGAATGGCGGATCATCGAATCGGGTTTTCATCCCGAATTCGCTGAGTGTTCGGAAGCCATATTCTCCATCGGAAATGGCCGCATGGGTCAACGGGCGAATTTTGAAGAAGGCTACGGCGGAAAGAGTCTGCAGGGAAGTTATGTGGCCGGTGTCTACTATCCGGACAAAACGCGTGTGGGCTGGTGGAAGAATGGGTACCCGGAGTACTTCGCGAAGGTGCTCAACAGCGTGAATTGGATCGGTCTGGACATTGAGATCGAGGGAGAACGACTGGACTTGAATGCAGCAGAAGTGCTCCAGTTCGAAAGGGAGCTGGACATGAAGCGCGGAGTGCTCAGCCGGCAATTCCAATTGCGTTTTCCTTCGGGTAAGGAGATCGAAGTCTCAGCGGTGCGTTTTGTGAGCATGCATCGGGATGAGATCGGCGCCATTCGTTATGGAATGAAGGCGCTGAATTTCACCGGACAGGCGCGGATCGTTCCGTTTTTGGACTTCGATGTGGTCAATCAGGACAGCAACTACGACGAGAAATTCTGGGAAGAAGTGGAGCGCCGAACAGGAAGCCAGAAAGCGGCGATCCTTGCGCGCACCAAGAAGCTTGATTTCCAGCTGGCCTCTGCCATGCGGTATGAATGGTGGACAGCTGACAAGATCCAGACACTCTACCCCGAAACCATCGAGCGCGATAAGTATGTCGCCAATTCATTCGAGCTGACCCTGGAGCAGGGACAAGACAATTGCCTCTACAAGTACGCTTCCGTGTGCTCGTCCATGAATCATGCGCCTTCAGATTTGCTGGATACGGCCGATGAACGGGCCTCCGAGGCACGCCGTGCGGGATTCGACAAGCTATTGCAGGAACATACCGACCATTGGGCGGCCCAGTGGGAGATGAGCGATATCCGCATAAAGGGCGATGCTTCGGCCCAGCAGGGGATCCGCTTCAACATCTTCCAGCTCCACCAGACCTATACAGGAGAAGACGAGCGGCTCAACATCGGGCCCAAGGGATTCACAGGGGAGAAATACGGAGGCAGCACCTATTGGGACACAGAGGCCTATTGCCTGCCTTTCTATTTGTCCACTGCGCCTCAAAAGGTGGCGAAGAACCTGTTGGTCTACCGCTACGATCAGTTGGGCAAGGCGATAGAGAATGCAGCGAAGCTCGGTTTCCAAAACGGCGCCGCGCTGTATCCCATGGTCACCATGAACGGGGAGGAATGCCACAACGAATGGGAGATCACATTCGAGGAGATCCACCGCAACGGAGCCATTGCCTTTGCGATCTATGATTACATCCGCCACACACTGGACGCGTCCTATCTGTTGGAGGGCGGACTTGAAGTGCTCACAGGCATCGCGCGTTTCTGGTTTCAGCGATTCCATTACAGCGAGCGCAAGAAGGCCTTCGTCATGCACGGAGTGACCGGCCCCAATGAATACGAGAACAACATCAACAACAACTGGTACACCAACTACATCGCTGCCTGGTGTATGCGTTATGCGGCGGATTGTTTCGATCGTTGCAGGCAGGAGGATGCCAAGCGAACCGAGGCCCTTTCTTCCCGCTTGAACTGGAGCAGTGAGGAAGGCATGCAGTGGAGGGAACGGGCCGATCTTGTCTACTTACCACGGGACCAAGAGCACGGGGTCTTTGAGCAACACGAAGGCTTCATGGATAAAGAATTGATCCCGGCAGATCGCCTGGATGCCGATCAAAGGCCGATCAACCAACACTGGTCCTGGGACCGCATCCTTCGCTCATGTTTCATCAAACAGGCAGATGTGCTGCAGGGCGTGTATCTCTTTTCGGAGGAGTTCGATCGGGAAACGCACGAACGGAATTTTGATTTCTACGAACCATTTACTGTCCACGAGTCGTCTTTGTCCCCCTGTGTGCACGCCATACTCGCCGCACGGCTGGGAAAAATGGACAAGGCCTATGAGCTCTACCTGCGAACGGCGCGCCTGGATCTGGACGATTACAACAAGGAAGTTGCAGAGGGCCTTCATATCACCAGTATGGCGGGTACTTGGATGAGTGTGGTACAGGGCTTTGGTGGGATGCATTGGGTGGGCAGCGATCTGCATCTCGACCCAGCATTGCCCGATCAGTGGACAGCCCTCGAATTCCACCTCCGGTTTCGGGGCGCCTTGCTTCGGGTGCAGGTGGAACCAACGAGAACGGAAGTACTTCACCTCTCGGGAGAAGCTGTGGAACTCAAGCTATATGGCACGAAGCTGAAGTTGTCTGAAGGCAGTGCAGAACAGATCGAACGCCCATGAAAAAGTCTTTCATCCTCCTTTTGAGTTTGGTCAGCCTGGCCTATTCCTGTCAGCCCATCGGCCTGCAGAATTCTGCCATCCACGGGCTGGCCTCCACCATACAATTGCAAACAGGCGTTACAGAAGTGCATTTGTCGGACTACTTTCTTTCCGCTTCATGGGACAGCCTGCGCTGGCCAGCAGGGATCACAGCCGAGACGATCGACTCATCCACTGTTTTGCTCAGCGGCCAACCCGAGGAGTTCGTTTCAAGTGTGGCCGTGTACTTCGGACCCATCCGCTACGATATACCAGTCTGTGCCGCATCCACCCAAACAGTTCAATGGACCATCGAGGGAATGGAACAAGCGGGCTCTGTACATCTTTTTGGAAGCTTCAATGCCTGGAACAGAGAAGCCCTTCAGTTGGAAAGATCCGCAGCGGGCTGGAAGGTAGAACTGGAGCTGAAGGCCGGACAGTACGAATACAAACTGATGGTGGACGGCAAGGAAAAGACCGACCCCTCCAATGCGGATTCGGTGTCCAACGGCATGGGCGGTTTCAATTCCGTACTTCGTGTCGAGGAGTCGGGAGAACCTCCTGTTCAGGTCCGGGCCCTGACCCACGGCAAGAACTTCATCAGTCTGAATGCCATTCCCGACGACCAGGAACTGCTGGTGCTCTGGGAGAACCATTTATTGAATACCCGAAAGAGTTTTGAGGACGGGCAGGTGGTGCACAACATTCCGATCCCGGAACCGGCTTTTCGCACAGGGCGCAGTCATATTCGTGTATTCTGCTCGAGGAATGAACAGAAAGGAAATGACGTGCTCATTCCACTGGAACGGGGAAATGTCGTTCGGGAGACTGCCCAATTGAACCGCTCCGACTGGCAGAGGTCCACCATGTATTTCATGATGATCGACCGCTTCCTGAATGGCGATCCTTCCAACGACCGTCCGGTGGAGGATCCGGAGGTGCACCCCAAGGCCAATTTTTACGGAGGAGATATCGCCGGTATCGACCAAAAGATCGAGGATGGTTTCTTCCGGTCCCTCGGGATGAACACGCTTTGGCTCTCTCCCTTCACCAAGAACCCTGAGGACGCCTGGGGCCTTTGGGACAAGGGCGGTGTCACCACCAAGTTCTCTGGTTATCACGGCTATTGGCCGATCTCCAACGTGGTGCCCGATGCGCGTTTTGGCCGTCCGGAAGTCATTCGCGACATGTTGGGGTCGGCGCATGAACAGGAGATGAATGTGCTGCTCGACTATGTGGCCAATCACGTACACGAGTCGCACCCGATCTATCAGGAGCATCCGGACTGGGCCACGGAGTTGTATTTGCCGGACGGCAGCCTCAATACCGAGCGCTGGGACGAACACAGACTCACCACCTGGTTCGACACCTTCATGCCCACCTTGGATCTGAGAAGGCAGGAGATCGTGGATCCCATGACCGACTCTGCTTTGGTCTGGGTGACCGAGTATGCGTTCGATGGCTTTCGTCACGACGCTACCAAACACATTTCTGAACGCTATTGGCGTACGCTCACATCCAAGATCAAAAGGGCACTTCCGGAGCGCCGGATCTACCAGATAGGGGAAACCTATGGCTCGCCGGACCTGATCGCTTCCTATCTGGGAAGTGGAATGCTCGATGCCCAGTTCGATTTCAATGTCTACGATGCAGCTGTTTCTGCTTTTTCAGGCGCTGAAGAGGTCGGGCCGGCCAGTGGACGCTTGGCCGAAAAACTTCAGCAAAGCCTGCAGTTCTACGGACACCACAACCTGATGGGCTACATCAGCGGCAACCAGGACCGGTCGCGTTTCATCAGCATTGCCTCGGGAGATGTCTCGCTTGGAGAGGATCAGAAACTGGCCGGGTGGACACGGGATATTCCCGTTCCTGGAGAAAAGGCCTACCAGCGGCTCGCCCTGCTGCACGCTTTCAATTTTGCCGTTCCGGGCATCCCCGTGGTCTACTACGGAGACGAATACGGACTCCATGGCGGTGGCGACCCCGACAACCGCAAGATGATGCGATTTGATGGGTACACCGACCTGGAACAGGCTCTGGTGCAGGATGTCCAAAAACTGGCAGAGCTCAGAGGAGGCAAAATGGCGCTGCTCTACGGTGCCACGCAGATCGAAGCAACGGAAGAAGGCGTGCTCATCATCCGCAGAAGCTATTTTGACCAGGAGGTCCTGATCCTGATCAACCCGACCGAAGAGCCCTTTGAATACACATTGAAGGACGAACGCCTGTCCCTCTTCGGCAGCCAAACGGACAAAGCTGGCGACCAAACCACCGTCCGACTGGCCCCACTTGATTTCGACTATCTCATAAATCCCTGACCAATGAAAAAGAGCCTCATCCTTTTTTCTGCATGCATCCTGCTTTCCTGCCAGAGCCGAACAGACGCTCCAAGGCCAGAAAGTGCAGCCAGTCCAGCCCAGGAGACCAGACATCCCAACTGGGTGAAGAACGCCAACATCTATGAGGTGAATGTCAGACAGTACACGCCCGAAGGCACTTTTGAGGCCTTTTCTGCGCATCTTCCACGACTCAAGGAGTTGGGCGTGGACATCCTTTGGTTCATGCCGATCCAGCCCATCGGTCTGAAGAACCGCAAAACGGACAATGAAGGCGATCCGGGCAGCTATTACAGCATCAGCGATTACACAGCCGTTCATCCCGATCTCGGTACAGTGGACGATTTCCGCCAACTGGTTGACAAGGCCCACGAAATGGGAATGTATGTACTGCTGGATTGGGTGGCGAACCACACGGCTTTTGACCATCACTGGGTGGCGGAGCATCCGGAGTTCTACAGCAGCAAGGACGGGCAGTCGCCAGTAGTGGCCATGGACAACGAAGGCGGATCGACGGACTGGACCGACGTGGCCGACCTGAATTATGACAATGAGGGGCTGCACGAAGCGATGTTCCAGGAGATGGCCTGGTGGGTGAACGAATGCGATATCGATGGCTTCCGCTGCGATGTGGCCGGATTTGTCCCCTTTGATTTTTGGAACACGACCCGTCCCAGGCTCGAGGAGATCAAGCCGCTTTTCATGCTGGCTGAATGGGAAGATCCAAGACATATGGAAGCCTTCAACATGAACTATGGCTGGGAATTCCACCACATCATGAATGAGGTGGCCAACGGCCGTCAGGGAAAGGAGCAGATCAAGGCGTATCTCGAAAAGAACGACACCCTCTACTCCCAGGACGATATCCGCATGTATTTCACCACCAACCACGACGAGAATTCGTGGAATGGAACCGTATTCGAGCGAATGGGGCCACAACACCTGAACATGTTCGTTCTCGGCGCTACCCTTCCGGGAATGCCGCTGATCTACAGCGGGCAGGAAGCGGGCTTGGACCGCAAGCTGTCATTCTTTGGCAAGGACAGTATTGACTGGGCCAATGACGAGTATGTGTCATTCTACCGTCAGATGCTTGGGCTGAAACACGATCAGAAAGCCCTGTGGAACGGCAAATGGGGCGGATCATTGGAGTGGATCGAGACCTCCGACCCAGACCTTTTGTTCTACAAGCGGAAGCGGGAAGGCAGCGAGGTTTGGGTGCTGTTGAATCTGTCCAACGAACGCATTATTTCCATTGCTGAAGAGTTGACCCTCCTTCCCGAAGACGGCTTGGAACTTTTGGAGACGATCCCCGAGAACGGCGCCACCTCCGATGAAGAGACACTCCCAGCTTCTGCCCATCGGATCTATGTGGCAAAGTGATACCTTTCCTTTATGAAGGAAAGCCGTCCGTTCGATCGGGTGCTGGGGGGTATGGCCTGGGCTCTGTTCATTGCGTCCGCAGGAGTTTGGTGGGCGCAGCAGGCAAACCTTCCCGAGCGCATCCCGATCCACTTTGACTTCAGAGGCACTCCTGATGGCTGGAGCGATCGCTCCACAGCCCTGATCCTATTTGTGGGCATCGGATTCGTCATGGGATTGATGGCCCTGATCTCCCGTTTTCTCCCGAAAGAACAAATGAATTTTCCCGGTAAGGAAGACCCGGAGATCATGGAGGCGATGTATGCGAGATCCCGCACACTCTTGAACGGCATACAGTTGAGCATGAGCCTTTTGTTGATCTATATTCTGTACATGATCTGGATGGCGGCTAAGGAGATCCCGGATCCTCTTGCGCCCTGGAGTTGGGCCGTCATATTGCTGATCGTTGGACTGCCCCTGGCCGTCTACTTTTATTCATATATCCAACTAAAGAAGAAATGAAGATCGCTCTGATCGCACACGACGGAAAGAAAGCAGACATGGTGGGCTTTGTCCGCGACCATCTTTCGCTTTTTCAGAGAGAGGACATCGAATTGATCGCCACAGGAACGACCGGCACTTTTGTCGAGAAAGCCGGACTGAAGGTGCACCGCATGTTGAGCGGCCCATTGGGCGGCGATGCCCAGATCGCGACGGAGGTGGCTGAAGGCCGAGTTCAGGCCGTATTCTTTTTTCGCGATCCTTTGGACAAACACCCCCACGAACCAGATGTTGCCATGCTGATGCGCTTGTGCGATGTGCACAATGTTCCTTTGGCCACCAATCCCGCTACGGCTCGGCTAATGTTCGAGGGTCTTTTGAAAGACTGA
>JAYOTP010000034.1:16864-22058 GCA_038150465.1 Flavobacteriia bacterium
GCTGATCAGTTGCGCTGAATGCTTCTTAGAGTGTGTGCACCCTCACTCGATATGCGCAGCAGGTACACTCCCTGAGCAAAGTCGGTGAGGTCGAAGAGCACTTCTTGCTTGCCCTGCACATTCTGCACGCTCTGCTGCCGGATGCGACGCCCCTGCATATCGATCAGTTCAAATTCGAAATCCCGTTTCCGGCTGGATTCCAACAGCACTCGGAACTGTCCATTGGTTGGATTCGGGAAGACTTCGATCCGGTTGCCGAGATCCTGTTCCAGCAGGCTGATGCCCCCAATGGTCACATCGAAGATCGTGTCCGAACTCCCACAGTCGTTGAATACGCGAAGGAGAACACTGTAGGTGCCGTTCTGGAGATAGGTGGCCATGGCCACGGCGTTCGAATCAGAAGCTCCGTTTCCGAAATTCCAGTAGTAGCCGGTGGCTCCCAATATGCTGCTTGCATCGAAATCCACCATGGCTTCGGTCAGCGTTGTGGAAGACTGTATCCAGCTGAAGGTGATATTGGGCGTGGGCTGGTTGGGCGTGGTCAGCGTGAGCGGGCCAGCGAAACCACTGGTGTCGCTTGTGAGGCCACAGGTATCCGCCACCCAGAAATCGTAGGCCGTGTTTGGATTCAGACCGGCGACCGTGAAGGGCTGTGTTCCGAAGGCGGTCATCCCGGTTCCGGGGGTGAAACCTGCTGGCCCGTATTCCAGGAGGGAACCGTTTCCAGTACCTGTCCAGTCCAGATCCACTGAGGTACAACTCGCGGCCACTTGAGCAAAATTCGTAGGTGTGGCACAGCCCGGATTGGTACTTCCACCATTGGTGATCATCACGTCATCGATGGACATATCACTCGTAAAGCTGCTCCCTCTTTCTCCAATGAATTTGATGCGTGTCACGCCTGTAGCTCCGGTCAGTGGAACCGTGCGCAAGCGGAAGGTATCCGTGCCCGAGGCCTGCTGCTGACCGATCAGGGTATCGATATATGTCCAGCCAGAGCCAGAGTTCATTCCCACGTACAGACTACCCATGGTAGCACCGTACATATGGTAGTAGAAATCGAGCTGTGGGTTTGATACGCCAGAGAGATCGATCGGAACGGATACCAATCCAGCTGTATCGCCTTGGCTGCCTCCGCTGCACTCGAGGTACATATAAACTCCACCGGGGCTTCCCCAGAATGTATGGTCGTAGTGCGGCCCAGTATTAAAGGAATTCGAATTGCTTCCTGTGGATTCGAAGGCCACCCAATTGGGGACGGAGCCGGAGCCAGTAGTTTCCCAACAATTGGCAAGGCTTGGACCTACACTTCCTGAGGTGAGTGCTTCAAAATCCACAGTAAAGGGCACATTGACCGTAGCACAAAGGGTGCTGAAAGCGAATGGCCCGGTGTAGTTGGAAGTGTCCACGCCATTGGGGCACAATTCAGCTACATAGTACACATAGCCCGAAGCCGCATTCAAACCGGTCAGGTTGAACGGATTGGAGTTGGTTACAATGGTCGTGCCGAGGGTACCTGACCCTTGGACATACCCCGTAGGACCATAGTCCACGATCCATGTGCTTGCTCCTGGAGAGCCTTCTGTCCAGCTCAGTGAAGCGGAATTCGTGCTTGGTATGGCGTTGAGCCCTGTTGGGTTGGGACAAGCCGGAGGCACGCAATTCGGCGTGAAGGTGTTGAAGACGGTATTGGCATTGAAGGTGTTACCAGGTGTATGGGTGAATATCGCCATACCCTGTGGATCATTTACAGTGAATCCAACTTCCTGTGTCCAGGAGCCCAAAGTGTGTACGACGATCTGCACCGGTAGGTTCGGGCAGAGATAGACCGTGTCCGGACCATAGCTGCTGCCGGTGACAAAGCCAGCCCCAAAGGTTCCCGCTGTAGAGCTGCCCTGACTGAAGGCGAGCACATTGCCATTCCAGCCGTCTCCGAACGAATCGATCATATCAATGGTGTAGGCACACTTGTCCTGTTCTTGGCAGGCAGGAACAGTAAAGGTTTCAGGCCCAACAAAGAAGGAGCTGTCCGTTCCGTTCGGGCAGAGTTCGGAAACGAAGAATTGGTAAGCGATACCTGGTGAGAGACCGGGGAGTACAGCTGTGTCGTTGGTCACCGTGATCAGGGTTCCGCTTCCCTGAGGAGTCCCTACCGGAGCGTATTCAATGAACCAAGTGTTCGCACCTGGACTTCCAGCAGTGAAATAGACGGTCGCTGAAGAGGTGTCCACAGACAGCACAGTTGGATTGACCGGCGACGCGCAAGAAGGGGTGTCACAATTGCTCATGAAACTGGTGAACACCGTTCCACCAGAGAAGGTGTTTCCTGGTGTATGGTTATAGACCACGGTTCCGTTCGGGTCTGTGATGGTGAAGCCGACTTCCTGTGTCCAGCTTCCAAGGGTAGATACCACGACCTGGCTCTGGATGTTATCGCAGAGATAAATGGTATCCGGACCGAATGTCGACCCTGTAATAAAGCCCTGCCCGAAGGTGCCTTGTGTCGTGCCGCCTTGCTGGATGGCCAGGATATTGCCATTCCATCCGTCTCCAAAGCTGTCGAACATGTCGATGACAAAGGGACAACGGTTGTTTGCTGCACAGATGGAGGTGGTGAAATTGATCGGGCCCACGAACAAGGAGGTGTCTCCATTGGAACAGATCTCGGCCACATAGTAGTCGTAACTCGTCGAAGCCACCAGACCAGTAATGGCAGCGGTATCATTTGCCACAATGCTCGATGTACCGGTTCCCTGGGTGAATCCGGCGGGGCCGTATTCGATCAGCCAATTGGTGGCAGCGCTATTGCCAGCGGTCCAGAAGGCGTCGGCCTGGGTGGTGCCTATATTGGTCACTCCGGCCAGAGATGGCTCAGGGCAGGCAGGTATTTCATCCAAACGGATGTCGTCCAAAGACATGTCCCCGGTGAAGCTTGAGCCACGGATTCCAGTGAATCGAACAATGATGCTGCCCGAATATCCGGTCAGCGGAATGGAAGTTTTGATCCAAGGGTCACTGCCTGCACTCTGCTGCTGTCCGGAGATGGACCACAGGCCATTGTTCCAGCTGCCGTTGTTCCAGACATCCACACGCAAGCTGCCCATAGTGGCGCCGTACATATGGTAGAAAAAGCTGAGTTGAGGATTGGACAAGCCCGAGAGGTCGTATTCAGGAGAGAGCGCATAGGCCGAATCGTTCTGCCCGCCACCCGAACACTCCATGTAGATGTAAATACCACCGGATTGGCCGAATGAGGTATTGTCGTAATGCGGCCCTGTATTCAATGAGTTGACATTGGTTCCTGTGCCCGTCTCTGTTTCCCAGCGAGGGATGGATCCAGGTTGACCAGAGGACAGGCTGGAACCCAGATTCCAGCAATTGCTGGCGATGTAGCCTGTTTGTCCAGCTGAGACACCTGACCAGTCCATCAAGCTCGGCGTTGGAAGGGCCAGACATAAGGTTTGTATGCTGATCGGCCCCACCCAGCTGCTCACATCACCCACTCCACAACTGTCCCTTAGCCAGAGATCATAGCCGGTCTGGGGATTCAGCCCGGGAATACTCAGATTTCCGCTGCTCGGGCTGCTCATGATCGCAGCTGTTGCAGGGGTGGTTCCCGTAGCGCCAATGACGTAATTGACATGCGATGCGCCACCGGAAGTATAGACAACGCTGGCCGTGGTCGATGAGGCCGTTGCATTGACTCCTGTGGGCACAGGACAACTTACCGTGGTGCAAAAGGTGAATGGTCCGTTCCAGGTCGAAGTCGTTCCCGCGCCACAATCGCTCTGGACGTAGTAATCGTAGCAGGTCGAGGGGACCAGTCCGGTGAGCGTGGTCGTGTCATTCGATACACTCACAACAGTGCCAGATCCCTGACCGAATCCCTGTGGACCATACTCCACGTTCCAGTTCGGCCCACCACCATTCCAATTCAAATTGGCTTGAAAGCCCTGTAGTTGGAACGCACCGAGTTGGAGCGGCTCAGGGCAGGCGGGAACATAATTCACTTCAAAGTCGTCGAGGAAGACATCGGGACCAAATCCCGAGCGTGCGATGAGTTGAAGCCGGACATTCTGATTGGTGTACACTGCGGGATTCAGATAGACGATCTCAGCAGCGAAATCACCTGGGGTGGTCGGTCCGGAGTTGGGGGTATTGAAGCTTGGGCCATTCAAATGACTGATGGTGTCCCATACCGAGCTTCCCACCACTTGTGCCCGCACAATGACCTGATCGCCTGGGTAAGTGGCGTTGTATTGATGCGACCATAGGTATTCCACCTGTGCATCCTGATCGATCAAGATCGGTTCCGTGGTCATGTACGCTTGATTGCCTGATGTCCAGCTCCAGTAGTTGCCTCGGGCGTAATCGTTGTTGAAATGCAGCCACTGTACGCTTCCGCCTGTCATGTCGAAGCAGGAGGGCGGCCAGGAGTCAAAGTCCTTCAGATAGGGCAGCGAAGCCGTGATACAGGGCGTAGTAAAGGAATACGGACCGGCCCAGGGGCTGGTGCCATTGGTTCCGCAATCTCCCTGCACATAGACATCATAGGTGGTGTTGGGAGCAAGTCCGCTTATGGTGAATGGGTTGGCGCCCGTGGTGCTGAAGGTTCCTGTTCCCTGAGTGAAGCCTGCTGGCCCCCACTCGTAGTTCACCTGACTTCCGCCAGGGAAGAAATAGCTGATGTCCACCGAGTTGGCCAGTGCCCCGAAGTTCAGATTCTGCGGGGGAACGCAACTCGGGATGGAGGTATAGGCAATATTGTCGAGGAATAGGCTTGCGTTGAATGCGGAAGGATCGTGTTTGAAGACGATGTGCCGCTGTCCAGGTGCAATGTTGTTGAGGTAGATGGTGTGCAATGTGTAGGTGCCAGAGGCCGAAATGGTCTGCAACGGGATGAAGCCAGAAGTGTCCCAGGGAGAAGCCTGGGTTCCAACCTGAATGTTCAGGGGAGTTCCTCCACTGGCCATCCAGAATTCCAATTGGTATTGGTTGCTGTCCAGGCCCGCCAGGAGCGGTGAGACCAAAAAGGTGCTGACCGAAAAGCCGTTACTGAACTCCAAGTGATTGGGCGCACTGACGGGAGTTCCTGCATTGCTGACCAGCGCCGAAGCAGGAATGAACCCAGACTGAGCATACAGTTCCCAACAGTTTACTGGATTCCCCACAGCAAGGCCATCAAAATTTTCTA
>JAYOTP010000035.1:0-20817 GCA_038150465.1 Flavobacteriia bacterium
AGGGTTGATCGGCCGTCAATGCCACAGACTTCTTGCTGTAACCGATGTAGTCAATTTCCAGACGAGCGATCCCTGAACGGGCCTTCAATTCAAAGCTTCCATCTTCGGCTGTGATCGCGCTGCCCGAAAAGCTGCCACGCGCATCGTAGGCAATGAGTGTGGCAAAGGGCAGGGCTTCCAGTGTTTGGCGGTCGAATACGATGCCCTGAACTTGATAGGCCGATCGGGAGGGAACGAGGCTGGGGCCACCTATCGGTTGGGGCCGGTAAGGTCTGCCAAAGTTCAGTCTGAAGATCTCGAATTCAGGCGGCATATTTCCTCTGGAGGGATCGGCCGTCGTGAGCTTCAGATCCACTTGTTTCCAATCCGTTCCGGTCTGCTGTTGCACCTTGCCCTTGGCCACCAAATGCAGGGCTTGGTCCAAAGATGTGCAGCTGAGTTCATAGGATGGCCTCCATCCGGCATTGCCTTCGAGGTAGGAGATGGAGATCTCGTAGTTGGCCGTTTTTGGCGCATCGATCTGCACACGTACGATCTGCTCGCTCTTACTCCGCTTTGAGCGCAGGAGCTGGATCCGGCCGTTGATCCGATTGACGAGGATCGCCTGCTGTTCGACGATTGCTTGCTGATCGGTCATCGCCTGGCGCAAACGCCGAAGATTCTGTCCCAGATAATCCATATTGGCTTTGAATGCCGCAGCCTGCAGACCGTTCTGTTCTCCTTTGAAGGAGGTGTTGTTCAGCAGGACGGATTCCTCCCTTTTCAGAATGTCCCATTCCGACCTCATTTTCTTTTGGGTGCGAACAGCATTCTTGTAGTCGGCCTCCAATTTTATGGAGCGAAGCTTGATCGAGTCGTGTTCCAGGCTTCGCTGTTCCGGGCGGATATCGAGTACCTGAAATTCAGGGCTTGCCTTCACCTTGATGGATTCCAGGTCGATGCCCTGGGGCAGTCCAGTGAAATTGAGGGTTGCAGTTCCTTTTTGGATCTCCATACTCACACTGCGTTCGATATAGGCTTCAGAGCGATAGACCGTGGCTGCTTTGATCTCGGTGGAGAGGTCCTGTGCATATGCACCGAAGTGCAGCACAGCTGTGAGCAAGACGAAAACTTGAGATTTCATAGATGTTCATTTACACCCCAACGAGCAAGGTCAAAGTTCCTTGTCCTTCAGGCGCTGTGCAAGTTCAATAAAAGCGGGAACAGAGAGCTGCTCTGCCCGCAACCCGGCTATGTCCATTTGCTGAAGCTGTTCATCGAGCTGAAGTGTTTTCAGTGCATTTTTCAGGGTCTTTCTCCTTTGGTTGAAGGCAAGCTTGACCACGCGTTTCAGCTCTTTTCGAGGAATGTGCTCGGTCTCTTCATTTTTCTTTTTCAGCGCGTGGATCACTCCAGAGGTCACTTTGGGCGGTGGGACGAAGGCAGTGGGTGGTACATCGAAGAGGTAGGTGACATCGTAGAAGGCCTGGGTCAGTACCGAAAGGATGCCGTATTCTTTGTTTCCGTGCGGCGCAGCGATCCTTCGGGCCATTTCTCGTTGGAACATGCCGCAGATCTCATCGACGCACTCCAAATGGTCCAAGGCGTGAAAGACGATCTGTGAGCTGATGTTGTAGGGGAAGTTGCCGCAGAGGCTGAAGGATGCGCCCTCAAAGACCGTCTGAAGATCGAGCGACAGATAATCCTCTTCAATGATGGCCGATCGAAGTTGGGGCAGGGCAGAGCGCAGGTAGGCGACCGATTCGGTATCGATCTCAACGACCCTTAGATCGCCTTCGAGCAGAAAGTGGGTCAGGGCGCCGGTTCCGGGTCCTACCTCAAGGATAAGTTTGTTCTTTATCGGCTGCAGTGCATCCGCGATGCGCTCGCAATAAGCGGTTTCTTTCAGGAAGTGCTGACCGAGGTGCTTTTTTGCCCGTACATCCCTTCTGTCCATGTTCAGCTTTCGATGAGCCCGGCTCTTTTCAGCAGCGCTTCAGGCTTGGCATCTCTCCCGCGGAAATTGCGGTACAGGGTTTCCGGATCCACTTGTCCTCCGCTGGAAAGCAGTTTTCTGAATGCCTGGGCCGTTGCCGGATCGAAAAGTCCTTTTTCACGGAACAGCTCAAAGGCATCTGCATCCAGAACCTCGGCCCATTTGTAGCTGTAGTAACCGGCTGAGTATCCTCCCTGGAAAATATGGCTGAAGGCCGTGGACAAGGCGGTGTTCTGGGGTCGTTCGAGCAACTGGGTTCCCTGCAGGGCCTGCTGCTCGAATTGTTCAAGAGATCCATCTTCCTCGAGTTCATGATGCCAGGCCATATCCAGAAAGCCAAATCCAAGCTGCCTGAAGGTTTGCAATCCTTCCATGTAATTGGCTGCCTTTCGGATGCGGTCGATCTCTTCTTCTGGAATGTCCTCATGGCGCTCGTAGTGCCGCGCAAACAGCTTCAGACATTCGGTTTCATAGCACCAGTTTTCCATGATCTGACTGGGCAGTTCAACGAAATCCCAGTCCACATGGGTTCCGTTCAGCGAGGCGTAGCTGCCTTCTGCGAGCATTCCGTGCAGGGCGTGGCCAAATTCGTGGAACAGAGTGGTCACCTCGCGAAAGTCCAGCAGTGCAGGACGCTTGGAGGAGGGAGGTGTGAAGTTGCACACAATGGAGATCTGGGGACGCTGCTCTTTCCCTTCGACGATATGCTGATCCCTGAAGGAGGTCATCCAGGCACCGGCTCTTTTCCCCTTTCGAGGAAAGAAATCGGTATAGAGAAGCGACAGGTGGCGGCCAGCGTCATCCAATACCTCATAAACATCCACGTCTTTATGATAAACCGGAACCGATGCATTCTTTTTGAATTGAAGGCCATAGAGTCTGTGGGCCACTTCAAAAGCTCCCTGAAGTACGGCTTCAAGTGGGAAATAAGGTCGGATGCGCTCTGTATCCAGATCGAATCGCTCTTTTTTGCCCGCCTCTGAATAGAAAGCCAGGTCCCAGGGCGCCAGATCCGTTATACCGTCTTTTTCTGCACGTTCTTTCAGCTCTTCCAAGTCCTGTTCTGCCGAGGCTTGCGCATGGGTTTGCAGCTCCTTCAGAAAGTCCAGAACACGCTGGGGTGATCGGGCCATTCTTTCCTCGAGTATGAAGGTTGCATGGGAGGCATAGCCGAGGATCTCTGCACGTTGTTTGCGCAGTTGTGCGATCCTGAAAACCCGTTTCCTGTTGTTGTCTTGTCCTTTGAGCCCTCTTGATGCAAAGGCGAGGTGCAATTCTCTTCGGATCGAGCGATCCTTCAGGTGACTCATTGCAGGACCATAACTCGGCGCCTGCAGCGTGATGACTCCACCGTCTTCCAAACCGCGGGAGCGGGCTTCTTCCTTTGCATTTTCCCAAGCAGAAGTGGGGAGGCCGTCCAATTGTTGGTCGCTTAAGTGGAGAAAGAAGTCATTGGTGTCCTTTAAGACCACCTGTCCGAACTGTATCGACTCGATGGAAAGCTGCTCATCGATGGAGCGCAGTTTCTCTTTTTCCTCATCTGTCAAAAGCGCACCATTCCTGCGAAAGGAGCGATAGGTCTTTTCCAGCAGCCGAAGCTCCTGAGGTCCGAGCTGTTCTTTTGCACGATCTTCCCAGACTTTCTGTACTCTGCTGAACAACTCGTGGTTCAGCAAGAGATCGTTGGAGAAGGCAGACAATTCCGGTGCCATCTGCTCAACCACCTTTTCCAGCTCCTCAGATGTTTCAGCTGAATGCAGATTGAACAGCATGGAGGTGGCCCGATTCAACGGGTGCCACAGAGCTTCAAGTGGCTCCACCGTATTGTGGAAATCTGCCGCTGATTCCTGATCCAGAATGGCCTGAACTTCTGAGCGTGCACGCGCAATGAGTTCTCTGATCCCAGGCTGGAAATCCGCTGTCTGCAATCGGTCGAAGGGAGGGAGATCGAAGGCTTCCGTGAGCGGGTTGATCCTTCCGGCTTCAGTTTGGGCCATAGCTACGGAGCGTTACTGTTCAGTGTATGATCAGCCGCTCAGTTAGCCGGTCGGTTCGCACCCAATAGATGCCTGCAGGAAGTCTGGATACATCAATGGAATGTGTTCCCATGCTCAATTCGCCCTCCAGATGCTTTTTGCCCAGCAGGTCCAGGATGACAAAGGCTGTTGCCCTTTCGGTCTGAATGGTCAGACGGCCTGTTCGCACCGGATTGGGGTAGAGCAACATCCTGCTTGTATTGGGCGATGCAGCAGACATTCCAGAGCCCGGTATCACATGGTCGTAAAAGAAACGTGTGGTTCGGTTCAACATGGTGTCGACCCTTGCCTGATCATCAAACAGACCGTGCCCCACATTGGGAAAGGTGTTCATGGATGTTGCTGGTGCGCCCATCTGTGCGAGTTTGGCCTGAACGATCGCGCTCCCATGCATCTCCATGACCTGCAGTCCATTGAATGTAACCTGACCAACGGCGTAGGGAACCACTTGGTCGCTGTCGCCGTGGAAGCTGATACAGGCAACATGAGCCGTACTGATCATATTGCTGTCGTAAATGGCGCCGGCAAAATCCAATAATCCTGCAACACGATCCGGATAACCCACAGAGCCGTTGTTTCCCCCTTGGATGCCCCCGAGGTTGCCAACGATCTGCTGCAGGGTGGCATCTGCGGTATTGGCATCTATGAAAAGCTGGGAGTGGATGGCGGCTATGGATCCGGCTGAATTTCCGCCTATGATGATCCGGGTCGTATCGATGCGATACGGGTTTCCTTCATCCCGGGCTGAGCGATAGAAAAAGCGAATGGCCGCATTGAAATCTTGTGTGGCGCGCGCAGCGGCCTTCAGCAGTTCTTCATTGAGGTTGGCGATATTGAAGGCGTTGATCCCAAGGCGGTAGGAGATCGTGGCGGTCACGTATCCTCTTTCTGCATAGTAGTCGCACATGCCGCTCATCAGGCTGCGGTCACCGGCCACAAAAGAACCGCCGTGTGCCAGGATCATTAGCGGCCGCTCCGCCTGGGTGTCGCCAGCCGGCTCGTGTATGTCCATTTCCAGATCGACAGTGAAACCGGACAAAGCCGGTGCCTGTCCGTACTGTACGCCAAGATCCCGATCGACATTTGGAAATATGGCGGTCAAATATCTCTGCGCATTCAGGCTGCTCAGCGCCAACAGGAACAATAGGAGTAATGGGTGTTTCATGGTCGTTTGGGTTTGAATTTTCATTGGTTGCCGGAATCTCAGTTCTTCTGAAGAACGGTTCGAAGATAGTCGCGGTCTCTTTCCTGCAGCACCAGGATGTAGCTGCCATTGGGCAGATCGTGCATATCGATCTGTTTCGATCGTCCCTCACGGATCAATTCTCCTCCTAGAAGGCCGTACAAACGCCAGTGCATTGGTCCTGTAGTTTGCGATTCGATCTTCAGCACATCCATGACCGGATTGGGGTAGACTTTGGTGCTGGCGTATTCTGCTTTGATGGAAACATTGTTCGGGCTGAGCTGATATTCCCAGACCGATGAGGGAAAGGTGCCGCTTTGCCTGTCGTACCCTCCGAAGAAGTAGACCTTGTCGTTGATCACGAAAGATCCAGGCGCCCACAGGCTGATGCCAGGATGAGGCGGCAATTGTGTCCACGTATCTGTGCCGGGCTCATACTCCCAGAACTCACCACTTGGCATGTAGCTGTGGTTGTCTCCGTCTCCACTTAAAACATAGCCTTTTCCGCCGTGGTCGAACTGAGTTCCAGCCACCCGGGCTTCTCCGGGGAATGGACTCATGGAGGTCCATCCCATGCTTGTGGGGTTGAACCGGTACCAATCTCCGTAAATGGTGAATCCCGAGTGTCCCATTCCCGCATACACTTCTCCCGCTGCGGCAAAGTGAAATGGGTGGTGTCTGCCGGATGCGGGCAGGCTTCCGATCTGTGTCCAGCTATTGGAGCCGATGTCGTATACATGAAAGTCCCTGAGGTCGCCCACATCCCCGTCGCCCAGGCCGACGTAGATCTTGCCGTTTTCAATGACGAAAGCCGGGTGTCTTCGTCCGGCACAGGGGCAGGAGGCGAGTTGTGACCACTGGTCTGAAGTTGGATCGAACACCCAGAGATCGTTCAGCAGACCGTTGTCCGAAGCACCAAAGCCCATGTAGCCCAGGCCCTGGTAGGATGCGCCGATGGCAAAACCGCGGGCGGTTCCCGGAAAATCCGTGCGTTGCGTCCAGGCATCATTCGATGGATCATAGCTGTAGAAATCCTTTGTAGTGGATTCGGTCTGTGTCGATCCGGTGAGCATATAGCCCGTACCGTTCAAAGAAAAAGTGACCGGGTGATGTCGTGGAGAAGGCATGTTGTTCAGCGGATTCCAATTTTGGGCATCCAAGTCCGTACATGCCAGCAGCGCACACAAACACAGTATTGAGAATCGATACAAGACGTTCATATTTTGGAGGTAAAAGATGTATAAAAAAGAGATAAGTTGTGCTTTTGTTCAACTTTTCAGGAACCTTAGCAATTCTGCTCTTGTTTGAATAGCATGTCAAGAAATGCATTGGTCATCGGAAGTGGAATAGCAGGTATGGCATCTGCCATCCGTCTGCGATCGAAAGGCTGGTCTGTCGATGTATACGAAGCCAATGAGGGCCCAGGCGGAAAGCTGACGCAATTCAGTTCCGCAGGGTATCGCTTTGATGCCGGGCCATCTCTGTTCACCTTGCCGCAACTGTTGAAGGAAGTCCTGTCCTGCGCGGGTGAGTCATTCAGCGATGCCTTTCGCTACGAGAAAATGGACGAGGCCTGTCGCTACTTCTGGTCGGATGGTACGCGATTGACGGCCTGGTCGGATCCGGCAGACTTTGCCCAGGAGGTGGAAGACAAACTCGGGGAACCCAGGCACAAGGTCTTGGATTATCTGAAGGAGTGCGCCGATCTGAATCATCATACAGAAGATGTGTTTTTGCGCAGTTCGCTCCACAAACTGTCCACTTATCTGCATCCGGACATCCTTTCTATGGTCAAAAGTCTTCCCAAGCTGCATTTGGGCAAGAGTTTGCACGAACTGAACGCCAAGCGCTTCCATTCACAGAAGTTGATCCAGTTCTTCGATCGTTTTGCCACCTACAACGGATCGGATCCCTATCGTACGCCAGGTGTCATGCAGGTCATTCCACATCTGGAGCACAATGTGGGCACCTTTTTCCCAAAAGGGGGTATGTATGGTATCACCGAGTCGCTCCATGGGGCAGCGGAAAAAAGCGGTGTTCAGTTCCATTTTTCGCAGCCCGTGGAAGAGATCGTCGTCGAGCGCAAGCGTGTTCAGGGCATTCGCGTGAACGGAAGATTCGTGCCTGCCGATCTGCTGGTCACCAATGCAGATGTGCACAGCACCTACCGGAATTTGATGCCCCGCGAAAAAGCCCCTCAGAAGATACTCGCACAGGAGCGCAGCAGTTCTGCTTTGATCTTTTACTGGGGCGTGAAGAAGGAGTTTCCGGAGCTCGGGCTTCACAACATCTTTTTCTCAGAGGACTACAAAGAGGAATTCAGAGCCATCTTCCAGGAGCGATCAGTTGGAGCAGCCCCGACCATCTATGTTAATGTTTCTTCAAAATTCAACCCCGAAGACGCGCCAAAAGGCTGTGAGAGCTGGTTTGTGATGATCAATGTGCCTGGCGATCACGGGCAGGACTGGGCGGCGATCACCGATCGGTTGAGGCAGTACATCATCGATCGGCTGAGTGCAGAGTTGAAATGTTCTCTGAAGGAATTGATCGAAGTGGAAGAACTGCTCGACCCCCCGACCATTCAGAAGAAAACAAGCAGTTTCAGGGGCTCGCTCTACGGATCCGGAAGCAATGACATCTGGTCGGCACTCCTTCGGCATCCCAATTTCCACCGGCGCATCGAGAACCTCTATTTTGCAGGGGGAAGTGCACATCCGGGAGGAGGGATTCCACTGTGCATGTTGTCCGCAGAGATCACGGCTGAATTGATCGAAAAAGACCATCCCCTTGACTGAACGCTTTCGTCCATTACACGCGAAGACCCTGCTCCTTGTCCTGCATTTGGTAGGTGTATTGGGAATACTGGGTTTTTTTGAGGCCCTTGTTGACGCGAATGCATTCGCTCGGCTCAGTCCGTTCAACCTGCTGCTGACGGCCTCATTGCTCTTCGTATTCGCTGCTGATCGCACCCGGCTTTTTGTCTTTTTTCTGGCCTGCCTGCTCATTGGCTTTCTGGCTGAACTCATCGGTGTACAGACGGGACTTCCGTTCGGGGAATACGCCTATGGAGAATCCCTGGGGCCAAAATGGTTGGATGTTCCAGTGGTCATTGGGGTGAATTGGTTTCTCGTGGCCGTCGGCAGCCAAGCTTTGCTGAAGCTTCGGACAACCAAGGTTCGGATACGGATGGTCGGCGCTGCTCTTGTCATGGTGGGATTCGACCTTTTGGTCGAGCCTGTGGCCATACAGATCGACTTTTGGCATTGGAGTGGAGGGGAGATCCCACTTCAGAATTATGCGGGCTGGTTCCTGGTCGGCCTGATCATACAGGCGGTGTTTGCAGCGGTTTTGAAGAAAGAAGAAGAGAATGATCGTCTGAACCCCATGGCCCTTCCCGTGTTAGCCGTTCAATTACTCTTTTTTGCTGCGCTAAATTTGATGTTATGAGCGTTTGGAGCTGGTTCGGGATCATCATCGCTACATTCTTTTTCATGGAATTCGTGGCGTGGTTCACACATAAGTACGTTATGCATGGTTTTCTTTGGTCGGTCCACAAAGACCACCACCAGAAGGAACCTGGCTTCTTTGAAAAGAACGATCTCTTCTTTCTCATTTTCGCTGTTCCCAGTTGGCTGTGCATCATGCTGGGCATGATGAACGGATTTCCCGAAGCCGTGGCGATCGGCTACGGAATAGCACTTTATGGAATGGCTTATTTTGTTGTGCATGAGATTTTTATACATCAAAGATTCAAGTTTTTAAAGAAGACCGATCACTTGTATTTCAAGGCGGTGCGCAGGGCACATAAGATGCACCACAAGCATCTGAACAAAGAAGACGGCGAGAGCTTTGGCATGCTGCTGATCCACCCACGCTACCTCAGGGCAGAACGCAAAGCCCGTCGTTCACACAGCAACTGATGCAGGAAAGCTACCTGTACGCAGCCCTGGACATCTTCACTTTGTCCATTCCCCTGCTCAGAAGTTTTGACAGGCGCGTAGCCTACTTCAAAAGTTTTGGCTCCTTATTTCGATCCATGCTTTTGGTCATGCTGCTTTTCATTCCCTGGGACATCCTCTTCACAGCCAAGGGCTATTGGGGCTTCAATCCCAGATACCATTTGGATATGCACCTGTTCGGACTTCCATTGGAAGAATGGCTCTTCTTTATTGTGGTTCCTTTCAGCTGCGTATTCATTTATCGGGTGCTCAACTTTTTCTTCCCCAAGGATCCGCCGGCCTTTTTTGCTGCTGCGTTGCCCAAGTTCCTTGTTTGGTTTCCCCTGGGCGTTGCCGCCTTGAATTTTGGTCGCTGGTACACCTTCAGTACATTTTTTCTGCTCGGCGCTGCGATGGCCTATCTGGTCTATGTACTCCACGTGCCGTGGATGGCCCGTTTTCTAAGGGCGTATGCGGTCATTCTGATTCCCTTTCTTTTGGTCAATGGTGTTCTGACTGGATCCTTCATTGAAGAAGAAGTGGTCTGGTACAACGACCTGATGAACCTGGGGCGTCGGATCGGTACGATCCCGATGGAGGATGCCTTCTACGGGATGCTGCTGATCCTGCTCAATGTGTTCTTCTATGAACGCTTTGAGGCTCAGCGTCTCCAGAGTTTCCGTACGGATAAATAGATCGGATCCAATGCCTTGTAGGTCCGGTTGTACAGATGGAACAGTCGGAGGCTGAGTGCAGATGGAGGGGCAGCTGATCGCAACTCTTTGTACTTCTTCAGCACGTGGGCATAGAGTTCCATCTCTTCTTTTAGGTGTTGGCCAGCCCGATCCCGCTCTTCGGAGCTCATTTTGGGCTTGTTGGGCCGCAGATTGGCCCGATGATAAAAGGGCATCCGGGACCAATTCAACTGACGCTTCATCAGCAGCAACGCCTCATCGAAATGCTCCATTGGAGCAATGAGTTCAAAGTGCTCATCCACATTCTTCTTGGCCTGTTCCAATGCTTCCTGCTCTCTTCCGTCGATGTCTTCGATCCCCGATAAAAAGCGGAGCTGCAGTTGATTGCCGTATTTGTGCTGAAGAAATGCCGGGAAGGAGTCGATATGACCGGGAAGTTTCTTCATCTCGATCAAAAAATGATAGTGCGACCAGCTGTGCCGGATCGGGTCCCTCATGAACGAAACGTAGCGTGCAGGGCCATCCACAAATTGGTGAAAACCATATCGATAGTGCCCGACATAGGCCGGGGCATCCTTCCTTTTCGGTCCGGTTTTCACAGCATCCGGCTCATAGACGGCCTCAATCACTCCAAGATTCCGGTATTGGCGTACGAGGATCTGCCTGAAGCTGGTTCCTGCCGTTTTTGGGATGTGCATGAAAAGCAAACAGGCCATGCCCAAAAGTAGGAAAGAGGGCCTTTAGAACTCAGCGATCAGTCCGAGGGTAGGAATGAGATTGCCCGTGCTGTTTGGCAGCTCGCTGATCTGATAGCTATAATCATCGTTCGGATCCACCAGCGGCATGCCTGTGTTTGGGTCGCGGAGCACATCGGCTATGGGTTCTCCATCTACGGTTTGGGCCAGCAAATTCTGAATGTCCAGATAGAGATTCAGATTCCATGAAGTGAAGAACAATTTGTAGTCCACCCGCAAGTTCACCCGATGGAAGGTGTTGAAGCGTTCTGCATTCAATCGTGAATAATCCGGAATGCCCCGGCCAAGGACGTCCCAATTGGAACGCAGAGCGCTCAGTTCCCGGTCGATCGGTGTGTATGGGGCGCCACCGAGCAACTGATACTGCATCCCGACTTCCCACTTGCTTCCAAAGCGCTTTCCTGCTGTGAGTGTCATCACATGGCGATTGTCCCAGGAAGAGGGCGTAAGAGTGCCGTTCTTGTCTTCAAATTCACTCCGCACAAAGGTGTAGGCCAGAATCCCGTAGAAGCCTTTATAGAGTTTTTGTTGGTAGGTGAACTCCAGTCCAAGTGCCTGTCCCTCTGCTATGGAGCTCGATGGATCGTTGCCGACCACACCAAAGTCACTTCCGAGATTGGCCAGGGTGATCGAGTCGTTCAGCAGGAAGGGATAATTTGAATAATCCTTGTAAAAGCCTTCCAGCGCCAGCTTCACATTCCAGCTGGGGATGTAATAGGCAAAACCTGCCACGTAGTGCGCTGCCTGAATGTAGGTGGCATCGGTGTTGACCAATGCGCCTTGATTGTTTCTGAATCCGAGCAGTGTGCTCGGCGGTTGTTGGTAGTAGATGCCCCAGTTGGCATTGAAATCCAGCGCATCCGTCAGGCTGTAGGTGGTGGCGATGCGCGGAGAGAATTGATTGAGCGGATTGGCCATGGACGAGTTGAAGTCCAGTCCGTCCATCCTCAGCCCAGCGCTCAGGGTCCAGCGCGTACTCATCTTTCGAGTGGCCTGAGAAAAGAGGAAGTATCGGTAGTTTCTCAATGCCGAGGAATAGTTCCGCTGGTCCTGGTCGGGATTGGGCACCCGACGGTTGTAGGTATCCGTTTCGTATTTGACCTCCTCGAACCCAATACCATTGGTCAGGCGCCAGCCATTGTGCCGGTACAGGTTTTCCACCCGGAGTTTGTTCTCGATCTCGCGGCTGCGGTAATCGAGCAGGAGCTCCAAAGCGGGGTCATTCTCCACGTATTTGCTCGCCCGGTTGTCGAGCATGAAGCGGCTGAGGACGATGTTGGTCAGCGAGCGTTCTCCAAAGTAGGTGTACTTGACGCCGACTGAGTAGTTCCACTGATCGTTCACGGGCAGAGTGTTCAGAATGTACCGTTGTTCTTCGGTCTCGTTGGCGTCCAAATTGAGTTCAAAGTCATCAATGGCGCCCAGACCAAGAAAGGTGATCTGATGCCGATCGTTGATGGTGTATTTGACCTTGGCCTGAAAATCATTGTAGATCGGTAAAAATGGAAGCTCGAGTGCAGCGAAAAGGAATTGCAGGTACGACCTTCTGACCGAGGCGATCATCGTGGTCTTTTCACTCAGTGGGCCATCCACTGTGATGCCAACATCGCTTGCCCCGACAATGGCCTTGTAGGCAAAGCCGTCGCTTCTGCCGTCCTTTAGCTTCAGGTCCATGACCGAACTCAGGGCATTCCCGCGGCTCACTGGGAAGGCGCTGGTGTAAAAGTCCACTTCCCGAATGAAGTTGAAGTTGATCAGCCCCACTGGACCGCCTCCAGCTCCCTGAGTGGCGAAGTGATTGATCGAGGGGATCTCGATGCCGTCCAGAAAGTAACGGTTCTCATTGGGAGCGCCACCCCGGATGATCAGATCGTTGCGGAAATTAGGTGTGGAGGCTACCCCAGGGAGTGCCTGGATCACCTTGGAGATGTCTTGATTGCCGCCAGGATTTCTCTGTATCTCGTTGATGCCGATGGTCTGCAAAGAGACAGGGCTTTCGGTATTCTTTTCAAAACGGGACTGAGCGTCCACCACCACTTCTTCAAGCCGGGTCGTACTCGCTTCGAGTTGTACATCCACGATCGCTGGCCGAAGAGCGGTCACCTCGACTTCATAGATGGTACGCGGCGCGTAGCCCAACAACGAGATCTGCAGGTTGTACAATCCAGGCTCAAGATCCTCAATGGTATAGCGGCCATCAAAATCTGTTGTGCTCCCCAGCTTGGTCCCTTCAACCTTGACCGCGGCGATGGGCAGTGATTCATTGCTGATGGCATCGGAAACCCTTCCTGTGATGGTCGATGTCTGGCCAAAAGCAGTGAAAGAGCAGAAGCATGCGAGAATAAAGAGGAGGGCGTTGCGCATCAAGAGGTGTTTTGTTCAAGCATTCAGACATTATTCAGCGCCAAATGTTCAACAAAGCGAGACTTAAATTCAAAGCTTGTTCCCATGGGCTTGGGCTACAGATATATTCAGCCTGAACAAAAAAATCCCGGCGCATGGCCGGGATCTGTTCGTAGCGAAGGGGGGAATCGAACCCCCGACCTCAGGGTTATGAATCCTGCGCTCTAACCGTCTGAGCTACCTCGCCGGATCGTCGTTGGACAAGCTTTTGTCCAAAGGGCTGCAAATATAGAGTCTTGCTTTGTTATAGCGCACAGTTTTGGGTGAGTCACAAACAAATTTTCCTATATTGACCGCACACACGATTTAGGCAGACATCCATGTCCGATAAGGTTCAATTCGAGTTGGAATTCGCAGTCAATTCTTCTCCGGCCGTACTTTTTTCTTTCTTGTCCACGCCAAGCGGATTGTCCGAATGGTTTTGCGACGACGTGAACTCACGAGGAGAACTCTTCACTTTCTTTTGGGAAGGCAGTGAAGAATCTGCCAAGATGCTGAGCAAGAAGAACGATCAGTTCGTGAAATTCAGATGGCTGTCCGCTGAGGAAGAAGGCGAGAAGACCTATTTTGAATTTCGCATCCTTGTCGACGACCTCACTGGAGACGTCTCACTGATCATCACTGATTTTGCGGAAGAAGACGAGGTGGAAGAATCCAAACTTTTGTGGAACAGCCAGATCAGCGACCTGTTCCGCGTCATCGGCGCTTGAACCGCTTGTTTCCTTTTTTGTGGGTCAGCGGTGTGTTGACCCTGCTGTGGCTCTTGTTGGAATGGACACTGGGAAAGGCAGACGGTCATCTTCTTCTCAATCATTGGACATCTCTCTCCTTTGATCCATTTTTCCTCGCGATCACCCGAATAGGTGAGGGTTGGGTCTTTGGCATTGGAATCCTTTATTTTCTCTTCCGCTCTTTTCGGGATACTGCTGCCATCGCTCTATGTGGATTGGTCGTACTCTTTGGCTCCGCATTTCTAAAGCACTATGTCTTTACTGAGGCCTTACGCCCCTTCGCCTTTTTTGGGGAAGACGAGCTTCGCTTGGTGGAAGGTTTACAGATGCATCGTTTTCACTCGTTCCCCTCTGGTCATGCACTGGCCTCTTTTGCTTCACTTTCGATATTGGCTCTGTGCTGGAATCAACGGTTCTTTGGTTGGACGCTCGCCATTCTGGCCCTTATGGCTGGGTTTTCCAGAGTGTATCTGAGTCAGCATTTCATGGAGGACATTGTCGCAGGCGCCTGGATCGGTTGCCTTTTCACTTATCTGAGCTGGACATGGAGCAGAAGGTGGAGTGCTCCATTATGGGACAAGGCATTGGGCTCAGCCAAGAAGTAACTCCGCCGTCTGCTCGCCGGTATGCGCACCAATAGCGATGCCCATTCCGCCCAGGCGAACGCCGCAAACCACTTTTGGGGCGATCCGCTTGACCAGCTTCCCCTTCTCGTTGTGGGAACCAAAACCCATGATGCCTGCCCAGCTGTCTTCAACGATCCATTCTCTATCGGGAAGAATATGGCCTTCAGCGAACTGCTGTAGGTGCTTTTGGAGCTTTGCGGTGGTTTGGATCTCCACGCTGCGCTCCTCCTTTCTAAAGAGGTGTCTTCCGCCTCCCATCAGCAAACGATCGCCTACATTCCTGAAGTAATAATACCCTTTGTGCACATGGAAGATGCCTCGAAAAGGAAGCCCGCTGATCTTTTCGGAGATGAAGACCTGAGCGCGTGCGGGTACGACCACCTCTTCTTTTAAAAGTTGCTGCGCAAATCCGTTCGTGCATATGGCTACCTGTCGGGCGTGAAAGATGCCCTGATTCGTTTCCAGTTCGGCTTTTGCACCTTGATCCACGACTGATCGGACTTCGATATTGTTGAGGACGAGAACGCCTTCTGCCTGACACAACTGCAGCAGGCTCTGCATGCATTTTCCTGTATCGATCTGTCCTTCGTGGGGCAATTCAATGGCATCTGTGAATCCTTGGAAACCCCACTTTTTGTTGGGATCCTCCTTGCTGTGAATGAATGCCGCACCTGGGAACACTTCATCTAAGAGTTCATTCAGTCGGTGGATCTGCTCCATAGAGGCATCGCGGTCTTCGGCATCCTCTGCACGAAAGAGCTCATGACCTCCGGTGGCCTGATATCCCAATTTTTCGGCACCCAATAGCCCGAGGAGTTTTTCAAAACCCAAATAACGCTGCCGAACCCGTTCGAGGATCTCGTTTTCCGTGTGCTGCTTCAGATCATCTAAGAGTTCTGACGGACTTCCATAACAGGCAAAACCTGCATTGCGCGTGCTCGCGCCGTAAGGAAGCAGTCCTCTCTCGACCACAAGAACCTTGGATCCAGGATCGCGTCGTTTGTAAAAGAGAGCAGTTGTGAGTCCGACAAGGCCACTGCCAACGACCACCAGATCGAGTCCGTTGAACCAGACGTTTTTTTCCCAGTAGCTCAGCGACATGCCGGCGAGGGGTTTAGCTCAGTTGGATCGCTTTGCGATCGACCAGGCGAAGGGCGAATGAAAGCCCGAAGCCGTAAACTACTGTACCCAGCAGAAAATTCAGAAAGAAGGGGAGACCGGCTGCATAAGCGAGGATCAAACCACTGACATCCTGAGAATACATCGGGTTGGCATACCACACGGCTCCGTTGGTGATCAGGAAGAAAAGCGTGCTGGCCACAAGGCTGTGTCCAAAGAGGTGGCTGCGCTTGTCCGTTTTCATCCACATCCCCTGTATGCAGATCAGGAGAAAAGCCAGGTACACCATGGAGAATCCACTATAAAATCCAAGAATAAGGTCGGAGAGGATAAGGGCTCCAAAGGTCACCAAAGGTGCCAGCCAGTGTGGTTTCAGCTGCGATCCGCCAATTAAGGCAACGGCGCCAAGTGCTGTGAAATTCGGCCAATGCGGAACGAAACGACTGAACAGCGCGATCAGCAGGAGGGCCAACACATATATCCAGCGACGGGAAGAAGGAGATGGATTCATGTGTTCAAATTTAACGCATCTGATGCTTCTCGAGCGCGAAACGAGCGATAAGTTCCATCATCGTAGAGCACAGTGATCGGCCCTTGTTCCACATACACGTGTTTTTGGTGGGCGGGAGGAGTTGTCAGCTTCTCTGGCAATGCAATCTCGGGTTTCAGCTCTTCCTGCTCAGTGGGTTCCGAACCAATGATCAGAGTGTGCGAACGCTCACCTGTGAGGATCCAATGCAGGTCCACCTCCGGAAAAACTTTGTGGAATGCTTCGACCAGGGCCAAACTCGCCTTGTTTCGGCCACTTTCCAAATGAGAAAGACTGGCTTTGTTGATCCCCGATCGTTCAGAAAAGGCAGATTTGGAAATGCGTTGCTCTTTCAAATGACTTAGGATGCGCTGGGCGATGGGATCCATGGTTATAATTTATAAATGTAAATCTACGATTTGGCGAAAAACGGGGTGTCCACCTTGTTCGATTGCCGAAAATTCAAGGACTCAGCTGTTGCTCATTTTGTGCAACTATATTTTAAATCATTAGTTCATATATATAATTCCATTTATTTGGAAATCAATTATAAAAACATTCCAATAGAATTCGCTTATGATCCAGAAAAGAGTGTTTTTGCCCAGATCAATTCTCCTTTTGTGTCCTTGACCTCAATGCGAAGTGCGCGTTCTTTCAAAGGTCCGCTGAAATGCAAGAGCCCATAATTGTTTACATCGACATAAGTGCCTTTTACCCGGTGTTCATTGGGCTCGTCAGCTGAAATATCATTGGGTCTGCTGCTCAATGGAGAAAGTGTGAGGTCATAGACAGTGGTCTTGTCAGATAGCTCCAGGGCTGAAAGCTCTGTCATGTGCCGGTCTCCGCTGAGGAACACAACCCCCTGGATCTCTTCGGAGCGAAGTCTGTTCAGGAGGTAGGTTCTTTCGGCGGGATAGCGCGCCATATTCTCAAAACCCTTGTAGGAATTCAGGATCTGCCCACCCACAGCAACCATTTTGAAAGGAGCTCGGCTCGCCTTCAGGTTCTGGATCAGCCAGTCGATCTGTGATCTGCCCAGCATATCGGCAGAATCTCCTGGTTCTTCACGCCAGCTGCGGTTGTCCAGCAAGAAAAAGTCTATGTCGTTCCACTGGAAATACGAGCTCAGGTCAGAAGCGCTATGTGCCTGTTGTGCTGCGGTCGGCCAAAAGAGACGGAAGATGCTCAGCGGCCATTCTTTGTTGGGATATGCACCGTTTGCGTTGTTTGGTCCATAGTCGTGATCGTCCGTGATCGCGTAATGAGCACATGTAGGCAGGAACTTCTGGATGTTCGGATCCATTCGCGTATGGCTGTATCGGTGCGCATAACCGGATCGGCTGCTGATATCGGCAGGCCTGAGGTAGGCGTTGTCGCCCAGCCACAGCATGACATCCGGGCGATCTTCCATGATGGAGTTGAAGATCTCGGTTCCCTGTCCGTAGGCCTTTCCCGGGCGGTCATAGGGAGGGTCGTTCACATAGACACAACTCCCCGCCGCCACAGTGAAAGCTGGCGGCTCCGTTTTATAGGCCCAGTCTTGTTGTGTTTTGAAGTGGTAGGTCGTTGAATGGCTGACCTGGTAATGATATTCTGTTCCGGGTTCCAGTTGTTCCAGGCGGAAAGTGTGGGTATAGTGGTCATCTTCTCTTACCAGGGCATCGACCACATTCCAATGATCGGACCCACTCTTTTGATACATCAGTTCAATGGGCCCTGAAGTATCTGTTTGGATCCAGATCAAGGCTGAACGGTGGCTTACAGGCCCGAGCATGGGGCCGGAGATCAGGCTTTGGGAAGCTGCATCCACGGCAAAAAGCAGGGCGATAATACTGGGAAGAAATGCTTTCAAGGAATGGGGCTTTATTGTTTGAACAGACAAAATAAGGGCATAAGCCAAGAGGAGATCGGTTCATTCACCAGATAGGGGCAAAGGAGTATTTTCGAAAGATGCATCCTTATGTACACGAAACCACAGTGGAGCAGTGGCTGCTTCAATTCAACACGAAGCTCATCGGCCATAGCTTTTTAGGCAAGCCGATCCGATCGGTCCATTTTGGAAATGGCCCTATTCGCGTACTGGTCTGGTCTCAAATGCATGGCAATGAAAGCACGGGACTGCGAGCGATGATGGAACTCCTGACTGAATGGGCTTCGCACAAGAGTCACTCTCCTTTCGACAAGTTGACAATTGTATACATTCCACAACTCAATCCAGATGGTGCTGAAAAGTGGACGCGCAGGAATGCGCAGGAAATCGATCTGAATCGGGATCTTCGGGCAAAACAATCTCCGGAGATCGAATGCTTTGTGCGTTTGCTTGATGCATTCAGGCCCGATATAGCCCTTAATCTGCATGATCAGCGGACGTTTTTCTCGCAGAAGGGTCATGGGGAGTCGAGCAGTTTGGCACTGGCTGTTCCAGAAGCCTCGGAATCCTTGAGTGCAGATCCAATTATCACAAGCAACAGACGCTTTCTTCGCCATTACATTTTACAAATGTATAAGAGCATCAAGCCGTCAGAACGCAGAGGTTGGTCGGTATTTGATGAGTCCTATTACCCACGTTCCATAGGTGAATATGTGCAGGAAAGCGGCTGTGCCACATTGCTGGTAGAGTCAGGTGTGGTGGGAACCGACCTCAGCCGATCTCTTTCCGTACAGCAGGCCAAGTCATTTTTGAAGTCGTTTTTGAGCGGATTGAGTGCCGATCTGCTGTCCCATGACCATTCAGCGGATACCCATTTGGATGGCATACAGGCATGGCCCTTTCCAAGAAACGAGCAAGGCCTTGTCGATCTAAAAGTCCAGAATGCCCAGATACAGTGTTATGGAAAGTCGTGGGAAACAGATCTTGCGATCTGGCTCAAAGACGCCTATCAGAAAGGAAAACCCTGTTTCATCCCGATCCTTCATGATGTCGGTGATCTTCGTCATCTGAATTCAAGGGTGGCCCTGGAAAGGGTGGAAATACGCGTAGAGTCGGAAGAACTTATCGTTGGATTCCCCATCACATTTTGGCCACAGCTGAAAGGACACACTCCATGGGCGGATATAGAAGTGTAAATCCTTGGACGGGAGAGTTGTTGGCTTCATATACCGAGTCAACAGAAAGTGAATGCCAAGAGCTTTTGGCCGAAAGTCAAAAAGTACAGGCGGAATGGGCGAGGCGCACATTGGATCATCGCCTTCAGCCACTTGAGCGGCTTATAGGTCTATTAAAAGAGCAAAAAGAAGACTGTGCCCGGATGATAAGCTCCGAAATGGGCAAGTTGATCACAGAGGCCGAGGCCGAAGTTGAAAAGTGCATGGCACTCTGCAGCTACGTATTGGATCATTCACCGGCTGCACTCGAAGATGAATCGATCGAACACGGCCTTGCAGATGTTCGAGTGCGAAAGCGCCCCTTGGGGCTATTGCTTGGGGTGATGCCGTGGAATTTCCCCTTTTGGCAAGTCTTTCGTTTTGCTGTTCCCAACCTCATTCTCGGCAATGGCATTCTGCTGAAGCATGCTTCGAATGTCGGTGGTTGTTCGCTGCTTATTGAATCCCTGATGAATGCAGCGGGTTTTCCGGTCGGCTTGTATCGGAACATCTTTGTTGCGCATCAGCAGGTGCAGCGGCTCTTGGAAGATCCGCGAGTGAGCGGATTGAGTTTTACTGGCAGCGAGTCCGCAGGCAGGCACTTGGCGTCCATTGCGGGTAAAAACCTCAAAAAGCAGGTACTGGAACTCGGTGGCAACAATGCTTTTTGCGTCCTTGAAGACGCCGATGTATCGAAGGCAGTGGAAATGGCCATTCGGGCCCGGTTGGTCAATGCTGGACAAAGCTGTATCGCGGCCAAACGCATGTTGGTCCACGAATCGCTCTTCGATGCATTTTTATCGGACTTGAAAAGTGCTATGAACGACTTCCAGGTCGCTGATCCAATGCACCGCTCAACTCGGTTGGCACCTTTGGTCAGTGAGCAGGAGGCAACGCTCTTGGAAAGGCAGGTGGAAAATGTGTTGAAGCAGGGCGGACAACTCATCGGTGCTTTGGACCGGCACAAGGCCTGTTTTTCGCCCTGTATCGTCAAACACGAACGTTGGCCAAAAGGAGCTGTGGAAGAGGAGCTTTTCGGCCCCGTCTTTTCGGTTTCTGCCTTTTCCAACAGAGAAGATCTGATCCATCAAGTCAACAGCAGCAGCTTCGGTCTTGGCGCCTCTCTTGTGGGGGAGGATCTGTTTGCCATGCGATCCATTGCAGAGCGGCTGGACGAGGGAGGTGTTTTTCTGAACAGTCCTGTGTTTTCCGATCCAAAGATTCCTTTCGGTGGGGTAAAGAACTCGGGTTTTGGCCGGGAGCTTGGACAGCAGGCATTCACGGAATTTGCCAATATCCAGCCCTTGGTCATCTCTAAAGAGAAAGGCTCCTGAACGGAGCCTTTCCTAAAGCAGCATTCCTGCCCGGACAGGATCACTCCTTGGGCCCGGTCAAAAAGAACTCGTTGGCCACGATCTCCGTGGAATACCGCTTCTCCCCATCTTTTTCGTAGCTGCGGGAGGACAGTTTGCCGTTGACGACCAGTCCTTGCCCCTTTTGTACATACTTCTCAAGGAATTCGGCTTGAGGGCCCCAGGCGACCACGTTGTGCCATTGGGTATCGTTCACTCGTTCGCCGCTCTGCTTTCGGTAGCTCTCATTGGTGGCCATGGAAATGCGGGCGAGTTTCTTCCCTTCATTGAATTCTTTGATCTCTGGGTCGGCCCCCAGGTGACCGATGAGTTGAACGTGATTTCGCATGTTGGACATAGAATATGGATTTGATTAGGCAGCAAGGATAGG
>JAYOTP010000036.1:0-18912 GCA_038150465.1 Flavobacteriia bacterium
CCCTGATCTTTCTGTCGATCGTATTCTCGCTCAGCGTGAATGGCCAGAGAAGATTTGATTACTACGACTTTGGCGTCTTCCTAGGAACCATGAACTACAATGGAGATGTGGCAACGGGCGCCATTTCAGGATATCTGAGTGATGTTCGTCCCAACGCAGGCGCTTATTTGCGAACGACTTTCAGTTCATGGTTCAGTTTGGGCATGGAAGGGAGCTATGCCTTCATCTATTCTTCAGATCAAAATCATGGAAGATCGGACGGTCGAGATTTCGAAGTCCGTACCCATATGATCCAACTGAATCCGTTCATTGAGATGAATTTTTCCAAGTTCGGCAAGTACAGACGACACCAAAAAACGGCGCTATATGTCAAGGCCGGGGGCGGAGTGAATTTTTACAATCCCGATGTGAAGGACGAAACCCGATTCTCTGAGTCATTCATTGTTCGGCCCAATGCCTATATGGGTTTCAACTATTTTGGTGGAATGGGCCTTAAAGTAAGGACTTCGTACCGGAGCTATTTGAACTTTGAATTTTTGGGTCACTTCACCTCTTTCGACGACCTGGAAGGCTGGGAATACCAGAGCAACAGGACCTCCAATGATTTCTACGGAGGGCTGCGCATCGGCTACAACCATATGTTCTATTGAGCCAAGAGGTATTCTTGCGTCTTGGATAAAGGAGCAGAAAATGCTGCTTTATCCAGCGGCCCGCAGTAGTTCAGGTAGCCACCTTTATCACCACCTTCAGGACCTAAGTCGATCAGCCAGTCCGAGGCGGCCACGAGGTCCATTTGGTGTTCCACAAGGAGAATGCTGTGTCCTTTTTTCAATAGGGCATCAAAGGACCTGAGGAGTTTTTCTATATCCTTGAAATGCAGTCCGGTAGTGGGCTCATCAAAGATGAATAAGGTGCGCCCATGGTCTTTTCCCTTCAGCAGGAACAGCGCAAGTTTGATGCGCTGCGCTTCTCCGCCGCTCAGGGTGCTTGAAGATTGTCCGAGTTTGACATAGCCCATCCCCACATCGAGGAGCGCCTGAAGCTGCTGGACGATGCGTTCCTTCCCCAGGTCGGAGAAGAAGCGTACAGCTTCATCCACGGTCAGCTCAAGTACGTCGTGAATGGTCTTTTGCTCCACTTTCACCTCCAGTACTTCATTCTTGAACCGTCGGCCCTGACACGCATCGCAGCTGAGCTTGACATCCGCCATGAACTGCATCTCGATGGTCACCGATCCCTCTCCTTCGCACTGATCGCAGCGCCCGCCTGCCACATTGAACGAGAAGTGCTTGCCCTTATATCCTCGTTGTTTGGCCAATGGCTGCGAGGCAAAAAGGTTACGGATGTCGTCGTAAGCCTTTATGTAGGTGATGGGATTGCTGCGTGAAGATCTGCCGATCGGGTTCTGGTCCACGAATTCCACATGATCGAGCAGGTCTATATCTCCCTCCAAGCTGCTGTGCCTTCCTGGTTTGTCTCCAAGTTTGAGCAAAATGCGTTTCAGGGCAGGGTAGAGGATCCCACGAACCAGTGAACTCTTGCCCGAACCGCTTACCCCAGTGACCGTACTCAAGACACCCAGAGGGATCTGTACGTCGATGTTCTTCAGATTGTTCTCGGCGGCTCCGCGCAGGGTGATGAATCCATCGGGTTCCTTGCGGTGTGTGCGTATGAGGTCTTTTACCGATCCGTTCAGAAGTGCGACCGTATGTCCTGCATATTGACTAGGGTCTGCCTCATCAGGTGCGCCCTGAAAAACCAATTCCCCTCCATCGAAACCCGCCTCTGGGCCGATATCGATCAGGTGATCGGCTGAACGCATGATGTCCTCGTCGTGTTCGACGACCAGAACGGTATTGCCTTGATCCCTCAGCTTCTCTAAAACCCCTATCAATTGACGTGTATCTGAAGGATGAAGGCCAATGCTGGGTTCATCCAGTACATAGATGCTGCCTACCAGACTGCTGCCCAAAGAGGTGGCCAAACGTACCCTTTGCGCTTCTCCTCCAGAAAGCGTAGCTACAGGCCGGTTGAGATTCAAATAGGGCAGGCCAACATGGATCAGGTAGGTCAGTCGGTCTTTTATCTCGGTCATCAGTTGCTTGGCCACCTGCGCTTCACCTTCCTGATCCCAGGAGAGACTTTCCATGAAATCGGCAAGTGCACTGAGTGACATGCGGTTCAATTCGGCTATGTTCTTTCCGCCGATGCGAACAAAAGATGCTTCCTTGCGAAGTCGCCCACCTGAACAGGCTGTGCAGGCTGTCTTTCCCCGGTAGCGGGCCAGCATGACCCTGTATTGGATCTTGTAACTCTTTTGCTCCAAATGGTCAAAGAAGCTGTCGATGCCTCTGAGTCTGCCTTTTCCCTTCCAGAGAAGCTCCTTTTGAGCATCTGTTAATTCACCATAGGCCTTGTGGATGGGAAAATCGTGCTCCGTGCATTTCAGGATGAACTGCTCTTTCCATTTCTGCATGTGGGCCCCTCGCCAGGGGACCACACAGTCTTCATAGACCGACAGACTTTGGTTGGGAATGACCAGATCCCTGTCAATTCCTACAACACTGCCAAACCCTTCGCAGACAGGACAAGCGCCAAATGGGTTATTGAAGCTGAACAAATGCGTAGAGGGCTCCTCGAAACGCATCCCGTCCATTTCAAATCGGTCGGAAAAAGTATTCATCTGACCTGTGTCAAATGATCGGACGACGCATTGGCCATGACCCTCAAAGAAGGCTGTTTGTATCGAGTCAGCTGCTCTGTTCCTGTTGTCCTCCCGCTCCATGTCGGATTGCAGGCGGTCCACCACGAGAAATGAGGAAGTGACATTCTTCAATTCCGGATCCGAGATCTTTTCGATCTCGAAAACGTCTTCGTCCAGCAGCAACCGGGCATATCCCTGGTCGCGGAGCATCGAAAGGGTCTTTTGCGCATCTTTTCTCAGGTCAAGAGGGGAGAGAATGAGTATGCGTTCCTTGTTCTCCAGACGGGTCAAATGATCGATCACATCCGATACCCGATGGCGTTTTACTTCCGCTCCCGAGATCGGGCTGTAGGTGCGTCCCAGGCGAGCGTACAACAATTTGAGGTAGTCATAGATCTCAGTGGCTGTGCCTACTGTGGATCTTGGATTCCTGCTCCCTACTTTTTGTTCGATGGCAATGGCCGGTGAAAGCCCTTCAATACCATCGCAGTCAGGCTTGTTCAGCCGCCCGAGGAACTGTCGCGCATAGGATGAAAGGCTTTCCACATAACGTCTTTGTCCTTCCGCATAGAGCGTGTCCAGAGCGAGCGATGATTTTCCCGAGCCGCTCAATCCGGTGACAACGGTCAGCTTGTTCTTTGGGATGTCCACGCTGAGTTCCTTCAGGTTGTGTACCCTTGACCGCAGGATGCGAATGTGGTCTGAACCGGAAGATCTTTTCTTACTCATGCCAAAAAGGGTGGGTTGCTCGTGCGCTTAAATGCTAAAAGGAAAATTCGGTACATTTGTTTGACAAGCGAAAAAAAGGCAATTATCGAATAGACTTCTACTCCGTACCGTTTTAATCATCAACAAAAGCGCCATGGAGAGAAGCAGTGCCTTAGCGGACCGTCATCTGGTTCGCAGCTACATTCAGGGAAACGAACACGCGTTAGAGCAACTCATCAGCAAGCACAGGCAAAAGGTCTATGGATTCCTGCTGAATAAACTCAAGGACCGGGATCTGGCCAATGACCTTTTTCAGGACACTTTCATCAAGGTCATCCAGACACTGAAGGCCGGCCGCTATAATGAGGAGGGAAAATTCATTCAATGGGTGATGCGCATTGCGCACAACCTGGTGATCGATCACTTCAGAAGAGAAAAGCGCATGCCCCAATTGCGTGCAAGAGAGGATTTCAATATTCTGGACATCATCCCGGACGCCGAAAGGAATGCCGAAGACGATTCCATCCGGGAGCAGATCATGAAGGATGCCTGTTCACTTATGGACCATCTACCTGAGGAACAGAGGGCGGTACTGCACATGAGGATCTACGGAGAGATGAGTTTCAAGGAGATCGCCGAACAGACCAATGTCAGTATCAATACGGCCTTGGGCCGAATGAGGTATGCGCTGATCAACATGAGAAAACTGATCGCCAAGCACCGGATCGTCCTCACGGAATAATGAGCGGGCAATAAGATGGCAGGGCCGTGCGTTGTGAGACAAAATGCACTTTATGGCCAAAGATTCTACCCTTGACACCCCCCATTCAGAAATCAAACCCGCCGAACCTCCGGCTGAGCTCACGCGCTTCTTGTTGGATTATTCACGATCGATCGCCTGCATACCTGCTGCAGCACCGAAAAAGGTCTTTCGCTTCGATCTGAATTGAAGAAAATTCAGTTGGCGACTTCGCTGAGGAACTTGATCAGTACCAAACGGATCTCTTCCTCATCGTATTCCCCGTCCAAGGCAGAATGCGCCTCTTCAAGACTCTCGGATTCGGCTTCCATGAAGTAGTCGAATACCTCTTCGATCTGATCCTCATCGAGGATCTCATTCAGATGGTGATCGATGTTCATGCGTGTTCCAGAACGAACGATCTGCTCGATCTCTGAGATCAGTTCTGTGCGCTCCATGCTCCTTGTGCGTGCCAACTCGTCGAGGGGAACCTTTCGGTCCATTGCCTGGATGATGGCCACCTTATTTGCTGATCTGTTGGCCACGGACCGCACGAAAAAGCTGTCGTCTTTGGCAATGCCCTGTGCCTCTACATGGGCGCTGATGACCTCGAGAAACTCCTTCCCAAATTTTTTGACTTTTCCTTCACCCACGCCCGATATCTGCTTCAATTCACCTTCATTGACCGGATAGTGAAGGGCCATTTCGAGCAATGAGTTTTCCTGGAAAATGGCAAATGGCGGAATCTCGAGTTTGTGCGCCATCTTTTTTCGGATCTCCTTCAGCAGTTTGAAGAGAACTTCGTCCAGTGCACCAACGGAGCCAGCATTCTTGTTGGCGCTTTCGTCCTCTCGTCCATAGTCGCGGTCCTCGCGGATCATGAATGGCCTGGGGTGCTCCAGAAAGTCGAGGGCAGTAGGGCAGAGCTTCAGAACGCCGTAGCTCTCAATATCCTTTTTGAGGTAGCCTTGAAGAATGGCCTGACGAATGACCCCGGTCCAGTGCAGTTCTGATCGGTCCTTGCCCTGACCGAAAAGCGATAGCTGATCGGCCTTATTGGATTTTATGATGGAATTGGTCTGCCCGGTAAGGATGGCCGTGATATGCTGGGTCTTCAAGCGCTGATTCGTCTGCTGGATCGCATGGATCACCCACTCCAGATCCTTCTGGGCATCTGTGCTGGAAACTGGGTTCTTGCAGTTGTCGCACATACCATGGCAGTCCTCAGCATCAAAGGATTCTCCAAAATAATGGAGCAAAAAGACCCTCCGACAGCAACTGGACTCCACGTACCCGAGGGTTTCCTGGATCAGTTGCTTTCCGATCTCTTGTTCGGCCACCGGTTTGTTGTGCAGGAACTTCTCAAGCTTCTCAATATCCTTGTGGCTGTAAAAGGCCAGGCAATGTCCTCCTGCGCCATCTCTGCCTGCCCGGCCAGTCTCTTGGTAATAGCTTTCGAGGCTCTTTGGAATATCGTAATGGACTATGAATCGAACATCGGGCTTGTCGATGCCCATGCCGAAGGCGATGGTGGCCACCACCACATCCACCTCCTCCATGAGGAATGCGTCCTGATGCCGGGCGCGGGTGGACGAATCGAGACCCGCGTGATAAGGCAGGGCCTTGACTCCATTCACCTGTAGGGTTTCCGCCATTTCCTCGACCTTCTTTCTGCTGAGGCAATAAACGATTCCGCTCTGCCCCTGAAAGCGATTCACAAAGCGAACCAGTTCCTTCTCCGGGTCTTTTTTCGATCGAACTTCGTAGAAGAGATTGTGTCGGTTGAATGAAGAGACGAAGACCTGGGCATTCTCCATGCCCAGGTTCTTCTGAATATCGGATTGCACCTTTGGTGTTGCCGTAGCGGTCAAAGCGATGACCGGTTTCTTCTCGATCCGCTCCATGATCTGCCGAAGGTTCCGGTATTCTGGACGGAAGTCGTGGCCCCATTCAGAAATACAATGGGCCTCGTCGATCGCATAGAAGGAGATGCCCACCCGCTGAAGCAGATCGATGTTCTCCTGTTTGCTCAGCGATTCTGGAGCCACGTACAAGAGTTTCGTGATGCCATTCAACAGGTCGCTCTGTACCTGCTGCACGTCTTTTTTGCTCAGGGATGAATTCAGGACGTGGGCCACACCCTTTTCAGTGGAAAAAGCCCTCAGGCTGTCCACTTGATTCTTCATCAATGCGATCAGGGGAGATACCACCACGGCTGTTCCGTCCAATATGAGTGCAGGAAGCTGATAGCAAAGCGATTTGCCGCCACCTGTGGGCATGATCACGAAGGTGTCCTCACCGCGGAGGACGCTTTCCACGACTTCCTCTTGTTGCCCTTTGAACTGATTGAATCCGAAGAACTTTTGGAGTTGCTCGGTAGCCGTCATGAAGTTTGGTGTCAGTGAATAGGGGTTCAGCCCCGCAGGGCCCTTAGTGACAACTTAAATGTAATGAAAGACAATGAAATGCATAGTGCAGAAGAGGGAGGGAAATGCTCTCGGATAATTTCGAAATTTGCAGGGAGCTATGACGAAGGAGCGGTCGATGAGTTTTTTGGAGCATTTGGAGGAGCTCAGGTGGCACCTGATCCGAATTGCATTGGCCATACTCATCACAGGTGGAGGTGTATTTGCCTTGAAATCGGTCTTCATTGACGGTGTGTTGCTTGCGCCCAGAGCCCCTGATTTCATAACCTATCGCTGGTTTTGCACCCTGTCTTCCTCCATTATGGAGAACGGTCTGTTCTGCTTCAGTGAGCAGCCGTTCGAATTGCTCAATACAAAGATGGCCGGTCAATTCACGACCCATCTGTGGGTCAGCATCCTCGGTGGGATCGTACTCTCCTTTCCTTATGCGCTTTGGGAGATCTGGCGGTTCATCGCGCCCGGACTGACGCCAAAGGAACGTCGGGCGAGCCGCGGTGTTCTGATGGGCAGTTCGCTGCTTTTCTTCCTGGGCATCGCCTTTGGATATTGGCTCATCTCACCTTTATCTGTTCAATTTCTCGGCAGTTATTCCGTCAGTGAAGAAGTGATCAACCGCATCGATCTCGTTTCTTTCATGCGCACTGTGAGCTCGGTCACTTTGGCCAGCGGGATATTGTTTGAGCTCCCTGTTTTGGTGTACTTCCTTTCCCGGGCGGGTATTCTCACCCCGGAGGCCATGAAAAAATACCGCAGACATTCCATCGTAGGCGTCCTGTTGTTGTCTGCGGTCATCACTCCACCAGATATCTTCAGTCAGGTGCTGGTCGCCCTTCCTGTTCTTCTGTTGTATGAGGGGTCGATCGGAATCAGCAGGAGACAGCAGGCCAAACAAAAACCGGTGAGCGGATGAGAACACTAAAAGTGGAAAACCTTGTCAAGAAATACCGCGGTCGTGCGGTGGTCAAAGGTGTGTCTTTTCAGGTCAAACAAGGGGAGATCGTCGGTCTGCTGGGTCCGAATGGAGCGGGCAAGACAACTTCTTTCTACATGACGGTGGGCCTGATCAAACCAAATGAAGGTCGTGTGCTGCTGGACAAGGAGGACATCACTTCGGATCCGATGTACAAAAGGGCCCAGAAAGGCATTGGTTATCTCGCGCAGGAAGCATCTGTGTTTCGAAAGCTGTCGGTCGAAGAGAACATCCTTGGCGTCCTTCAGATGACGGGGAAAGCCCGTTCTGAGCAGGAGGCCAAGCTGGAATCGCTTTTGGATGAATTTGGCCTTCAGCACATTAGAACGAACAGAGGCGACCTGCTCAGCGGCGGAGAGCGAAGGAGGACTGAGATCGCTCGGGCACTCGCGGTGGATCCGAGTTTCATTTTGCTCGATGAGCCATTTGCCGGAGTGGATCCCATTGCTGTTGAGGACATCCAAGGCATTGTTGAAGGCCTGAAAAAGAAGAACATCGGTATTTTGATCACCGACCACAATGTTCAGGAGACCCTGGCCATCACCGACAGGACCTATCTGATGTTCGAAGGATCCATATTGAAGTCTGGAACGGCTGAAGATCTGGCCTCGGACGAGCAGGTTCGAAAAGTATATCTGGGGAAGAATTTTGAACTCCGGAAAAAGCCGGCGAATCCCTAAGCCTGTGCCCGTGCAGCCCGGCGGAGCCGATCGTTGATCGCGCGTCCGACGCCTTTATTTGGGGCGCGTTCCGCCCAAATGACACGGGGATCGGTGTGGCTGGCATCATGCAGGGCTTTGAACAGTTGGCTCGCGGCCTCACGGACATCTCCACCAGTACTCAGAACGATCTGCGCCTCTTTTGGCACATCTTCCAATAGGGTTTTGAAGCGGATGACACGATCTCCGGAACGATAGCCCTCGCCTGGAAAAGCACGACCTTCCATCAGCACCACAGGACAACCAGGAGAATAATGGGAATGGGTCATACCCGGTGCTTCGGGCTGGGAAGAGGAGCTTCTGGATTCAAGTGCATATCCCAAATGGGCCTCGAGGTCTTCCTGAGGGATGCCGCCTTGGCGAAGGATCACAGGCCTTGGACCAGAGATATCGAGAATGGTGGATTCAACGCCTACGGTGCAGGCTCCACCGTCCAATACGAGTTTCAGGTCCTCGCCAAATTGATCGGTAACATGTTCCGGTCGGGTCGGGCTCGTTCTGCCAAAGAGGTTGGCAGAGGGCGCAGCCAGGGGAAAAGGTAGATTCCTGAGCAGTTCCAATGTCATTGGATGATCCGGTATGCGAAGGGCCACTTTTGGGAGTCCAGCGGTGACAATATCCGGCACCTTGTCCGTCTTGGGCAATAAGAGTGTCAGGGCACCCGGACTGAAAGTCTTGAACAGCGAATGAGCCATTTCCGTATCCATCTTCACAAATCCTTCCATGCGCTCCGGCTCAGAGAAATGCAGGATCACCGGGTCGAAACGCGGACGATCTTTCAGGTCGAAGATGCCGGCAACGGCCTTTGGGTCGCAGCCATTTGCCGCGAGCCCGTAAACCGTTTCCGTTGGGATGCCCACCAGTTGCCCGGATCGAAGCAATTCCATGGCTTTATGCAGGTCCCTGGAGATCAAGCGAAAAACATATTCGGGCAGCGCTGGCAGAAGCTCCTTGTTTTCTTGGCAAAGCGCAGATGCTGAGACGTGGGGGAGTAGTTGTTATTGTCCATCCTCAATAGACGTCTTCCGAACTGAATTCCTTGAAACCGATGACGCGATCGTAGCGGATGCCGATCCCCTTGTGATAAATGATGAGCTGGTAGGTGTTTTCTGTTTCCCAGTGATCGCCCTCTGGGCTGTCCGATCCCTTTTGGTCTTCCGATAAAGCGGCGAACTGATAATTGTAATAGCCCTGTTTCAGCAGAAGCTTGCTGCGGAAACTGCCACGCGTATAGTCGAATGACATGCGATTTTCCGAAGTAAAGCGCCAATCGTTGAATGCGCCAAGAACATAGTAGGTCCGATCTGCTGGCGCATCGTTCATTTTCAACTCGATATCCACCCAGGCATAATCCGCTTCTGTGTTCGGGGCATTGCTTCCCGTGCTTCGGATCACCCGTTGCCCATTGATGTCGAATTCGGTGCTGTAGCGCTCGATGCTTCGCGGGTATTGGGTTTGTATGAAATAGGTGAAGTTGGTATCCAATTCGATCCGTCGCACATTCAGCGACAGATTGCGCTCGTCTTTGGTATCGAAATTCCTCCATTCATTCCCTCCGGGAAAAAGGTTCTCTCGGTCGTAGTCGTAGTTGAGCCGTCCAGCTTGCACAAAACGTGGTTTGAGTTCACGGATGGAGGTGTTCCAGCATTGGTTTTGAAGGAGTACGGTGTGCAAAGTGTTGAACGGATCCGGAATGTCGTATTCACCGTGGTTGACCACAAAGTCGACCTCCTGATGGGTCTCGCGGTACTCCACGCGACTGGGTCTGCGCACTTCACCACCGACCTGCACCTTTTCCTCGTAGACCACGAAGCGCCTTGTCAGAACGGGATACGTCTGGTCTTCCTCGTAGACGACCAAGAGGTAGTTGCCGCTTTTATTGAAGTTCATTTCTGAATTGGGCAGAAGAAGCTGGTAGTGGCTGTAGGGTACGAAGGTGTTGAAGGAGAAATCCACGTCGGAGATACGATGGTCCTGATAACCTGAGATGTATTCGCTCTTTTTGAGCGTGGAAGGCGTCCAGTCCGAATTGCAGAGGATCAGGGTATAACTGAAGGCATTGCCCTGCGCCAGAAGGTCATCAAATCGAAGCAAAAGTTGTTCGCTGCTGCCCAGTGCGATCGCCGGAAAGGCCAATGGTTCGTTGAGGGGGTGAAAAAGTACCGTGCGGATGCTCGGATAGTAGGATCTGTCCTCATAGCTTAGGGGCGTTCCCCATTCCTCAACATAGGCGTCCTGAGCATTGCAAATGACTGAAATACAGAGGGTCCATATCAGTAAGGGCCTGACCAACCCGAAAGGTTGTTCATAACCCATGGCATCGAAGCCAATAAAAGCTGTTCTAATCTTCTTTTTCAACGCTACAAATGTCTAATTTTGGGGCGGAAAAAAAGTACCCAATGTCCAAAGACATTAGGATCAAACGCGGACTCGACATTCGACTGAAAGGTTCCGCGGAAAAAGTCCTCAGCCAAGCGCCTGTTCCAGGTGTATACGCCGTACAACCCACAGACTTCACTGGGATCACACCAAAGCTGCTCGTCAAAGAAGGCGAACACGTGCTCGCTGGAGCCCCTCTGTTCTATTCAAAGGACGATGAGCGGGTTCGTTTCAGCAGTCCGGTCAGCGGAGAGATCGCAGCCATTGTCCGCGGCGCCAAAAGAAAGTTACTGGCCATTCACATTCTCCCGGACAAGGAGCAGAAGTTCGCTGAATTCAAGCGTCCGGACGGAAGCGACAGGGAAAACCTGATCGCGCTCTTGCTGGAGAGTGGAATGTGGCCTTTTATTCGTCAGCGCCCCTATGCGGTGATCGCCAACCCATCGGATGCCCCCAAGAGCATTCACATCTCCTGTTTCAACACCGAACCCCTCGCAGCAGACGTTGACTTTGCGGTCAGTGGCAGTGAAGAGGATTTTCAGGAAGGCTTGAAGGCGATGAAAATGATGACTTCCGGAAAGGTGCATCTGAATGTGGACGGCAGTGTGCCAGTGAACAGCCTCTTTGAAAAGGCAGAAGGAGTTCAGCTGAATCGCTTTAAAGGTCCACACCCAGCAGGCAATGTGGGTGTGCAGATCCACCATGTAGAGCCCATCAACAAAGGAGAGGTCGTTTGGTATGCATATCCGCAGGATGTGATCGCCATCGGTCGACTGTTGCGGACTGGGAAAGCAGACTTTTCAAAGGTGGTGGCTCTGGCGGGCCATTCCCTGCAGCAGCGAAAGTATTTCAAGGCGCTTCCAGGCACACCGGTCAGATCCTTTATCGACGGACAGGAGCCAAGTGGCGATCATCGGGTGATCAGTGGAACCGTACTGACGGGCAACAAGACCGGCATGGATGGTTACCTCGGCTTTTACCACTCTGAGATCACAGTGATACCTGAAGGGGAGGAACCAGAATTCTTCGGTTGGCTCATTCCAGATCCAAAGAAGTTCAGCAACAGCCGCACCCTGCCTTCCTGGCTCATGCCCCGAAAGGAGTATGCGCTGGACACGAACATGCATGGCGAGGAGCGGGCCTTCGTGGTCACTGGTGAATACGAAAAGGTTTTCCCTTTTGACATCTATCCCGTTCAACTTTTGAAGTCCATCCTCGTTGAGGATATCGAAAAGATGGAGCAATTGGGCATCTACGAGGTGGCAGAAGAGGATTTTGCCCTGTGCGAGGTCGTGTGTACCTCCAAACTTCCTGTGCAAAGCATGGTCCGAAAGGGACTCGACATGGTGAGAAAAGAATTGAGCTAAAACAGCATCATCAATGAAGGCCATTCACAATCTGTTTGAAAAAGTGAAACCCAGTTTCACTGAAGGCGGCAAGTGGGAAAAGTTCTTCCCGGTATACGATGCCTTTGAAACCTTTGCGTTCGTTCCCGGGCATTCCGCCCAGAGCGGAGCGCACATTCGCGACGGCGTGGATCTGAAAAGGACGATGGTCACCGTGATCATGGCCATGACGCCCGCCCTGCTATTTGGCATGTGGAATGTCGGCTTGCAGCATTACAAGGCGCTGGGCGTTGCCGACCAGATGGCGTTCCTCGACCTCATGCTTTTCGGTGCGTGGAAGGTGCTGCCAATGGTCGTTGTTTCCTACGCGGTCGGGCTCGGCATCGAATTCATTTTTGCCATCATCAATAAGCACAGCATCAACGAAGGCTATTTGGTCAGCGGAATGCTGATCCCGCTGGTCATGCCCGTAGATATTCCCCTTTGGATGGTGGCGGTCTCTACGGTCTTTGCCGTGGTGATCGGTAAAGAGGTATTCGGCGGAACGGGAATGAATATCCTGAACCCTGCACTGACGGCCCGTGCATTTGCCTTCTTCGCCTACCCTTCATGGATGTCAGGGGACAAGGTCTGGGTGAATACAGGCGGTGAAGCTGTGGTCGATGGCTATTCGGGTGCCACCATATTGGGCAATCTGGCCACCACAGGGCAAGCCGGAACGGCCTATGCGGACTGGGGCATTGCAGAGATGATCATCGGAACCATTCCCGGATCCATTGGTGAAACAAGTAAGATCGCCATTTTGCTTGGCGCCATGATCCTTCTGATCACCGGCGTGGCCAGCTGGCGCATTATGTTCTTTTCGGCCGTTGGCGCCCTCACAATGGGCTTGATATTCAACGCATTCGCAGAGTATGCCATCTCCCCAGAGCAACAGGCTTTCATGGCGGTTCCTTATTGGCAGCACCTGATCATCGGCAGTTGGGCATTTGCTACGGTCTTCATGGCCACAGATCCAGTATCTGGGGCTCAGACCGAAAAAGGAAAGATCTGGTACGGATTCTTCATCGGATTCTTTGGCATCATGATACGGGTGTTCAACCCTGCCTATCCGGAGGGAATGATGCTCGCGATCCTGTTGATGAATGTATTCGCCCCGCTGATCGACCATTATGTGGTGGAAGCGAACATCAAGAGAAGGGCCAAACGACTTAAACTCGCCAACGCATGAAAATGGATGTCAACAGCAACGGTTACACCTTTGGCTTTGCTGCGGTCCTGGTGATCGTAGTTGCCGCCTTGCTTTCCTTCACTGCCACGAGCCTTCAGGAGCGCCAGGAAGAGAATGTAGCCCAGGAAAAGAAGCAGAACATTCTGGCTTCCATCGGACTGCAAGTAGAGCGTGCAGATGCAGCTCAGGCCTACGAAGAGAACATCACGAAGGAGATCGTGATCCAGGGCGATCAAAAGATCGAAGGCTTGTCGGCTTTTGGTGTCGATATGGCTGAGGAACTCAAGAAAGCACCTTCGGAGCGCATGTATCCTCTCTTTATAGCCAACTACAACAACACTACTTCGTACATCATTCCCTTGAGGGGAAAGGGGCTTTGGGGGCCGATCTGGGGCTACATCGCTCTGAAGGAGGACCTCAATACGGTGATCGGTGCCACATTCGGACACAAGAGCGAAACGCCTGGTCTTGGAGCTGAGATCTCCACACCGATTTTCCAGGATCAGTTCCCCGGACTGGAGATCATGGAGGGAAAACAGTTCGTCAGCATTGAAGTGCGCAAAGGAGATGCGTCCGGAACCCATCAGGTAGATGGCATCTCAGGGGGGACGATCACTTCAGTTGGCGTAGATGCCATGCTGAAGGATTGCCTGCAGGGCTATCAAGTCTTTTTTGACAATGAGATGCGTGCCACGCAGATGGCATTCACTTCGTCCAAAGCTTCAGAAACCTCTTATTAAACCTCTGTACGCATGAGCGATACACAGACTCTGGAAAAGAAGAAATCAGAGCCTTTGTTCTCAAAGAAGAACAAGAAACTCATTTCCAATCCACTCAACGATGACAATCCGATCACTGTGCAGGTGTTGGGTATTTGTTCTGCCTTGGCGATCACCGTCAAGCTGGAACCCGCCATCGTCATGTCCTTATCTGTGCTCTTTGTTTTGGGCGCGGGCAATGTCGTCATCTCACTGATGCGCAACCTCATTCCCTCGAGGATCCGGATCATCGTTCAGCTCGTGGTCGTGGCCTCTCTGGTGATCCTGGTGGATCAGTTCCTCAAGGCCTTCGTCTACGATGTGAGCAAGCAGCTTTCGGTATTTGTCGGCTTGATCATCACCAACTGCATCATCATGGGACGCTTCGAGGCTTTTGCACTGGGCAACACACCATGGAAGTCCTTCCTCGATGGGGTGGGGAATGCTTTCGGTTATGCGTGGATCCTGATCGCCGTGGCCTTCTTCCGTGAATTGCTCGGCTCGGGTACGCTCTTCGGCATTCCGGTGCTGGGCGATCCGGCAGCAAAAACAGGTCTTTATGCCTTGGGCTACGAAAACAACGGCATGATGCTGCTGCCGCCCATGGCGCTGATCACCGTTGGGGTGATCATCTGGATCCAACGGGCAAAGAACACCAAACTCATAGAGGACTAAGCCATGCAGGAACTGATCAACATATTCGTCAAGTCGATCTTCGTCGAGAACATGATCTTCGCATACTTCCTGGGTATGTGCTCATATCTGGCGGTGTCAAAAACGGTCAAAACAGCCGTGGGGCTTGGGGCTGCCGTCATCTTTGTTCTGGGGGTGACCGTGCCGGTGAACTGGTTGCTCGAGAACTTCGTCCTGCAAAAAGGTGCCTTGGCCCGTCTGGGTCTGGGAGAGCAGTTTGCGGAGATCGATCTGAGTTTCCTGAGTTTCATCATGTTCATCGCGGTGATCGCTTCCATCGTTCAGTTGGTCGAGATGATCGTGGAGAAGTTTGCGCCCGCACTCTACAGTGCATTGGGCATCTTTCTTCCACTTATCGCGGTGAATTGTTCCATTTTGGGTGGCGCACTCTTCATGCAGGAACGGGCCTTCACGACCATAGGCGAGGCCACCATCTACGGGCTGGGTTCAGGTGTGGGCTGGTTCCTGGCCATTGTGGCCATCGCTGCCATCCGGGAAAAGATCAAATACTCCCATGTTCCCGCTCCATTGCGCGGACTGGGCATCACCTTTATCATCACAGGGCTCATGGGCATTGCCTTCATGAGTTTCATGGGAATCAAACTCTAACAGTAAAAGGATATGTTACTCATAGCAACTACCGCCATCCTGACCAGCATCGCCGTCTTTTTTGTGGTGATCCTACTCTTGGTGAGTCTTCTGCTGACGGCCAAGGCCAAGCTGGCGCCTTCCGGGCCGGTCAAACTCGATATCAATGGTTCTGAGGTAGAAGTGGAATCGGGCAGCACCCTGCTCAGCACACTCTCAAACCAGAAGATCTTTCTTCCTTCTGCCTGTGGTGGTGGCGGAACCTGCGGCATGTGCAAATGCCAGATCAACGAGGGTGGAGGAGAGATTTTACCCACTGAAACAGGCTTCTTCACACGCAAAGAGATCGCTGAAGACTGGCGATTGGGCTGTCAGGTCAAGGTGAAGAACGATATGAAGGTCAAGGTGCCTGAAGAGATCTTCGGCATCAAGAAATGGGAGTGCGAAGTGGTTTCCAATTACAATGTCGCTTCTTTCATCAAGGAATTCGTGGTCAAGCTTCCAGATGGTGAGCGCATGGATTTTGAGGCAGGTGGATACATTCAGATCGACGTACCCGAGATCGATGTCGACTTCAAGAACATGGACATCGCTCCGCATCCAGACGATCCTGCAGGAGCGGATAAGTTCAAGGCCGAGTGGGACAAATTCGGACTGTGGGATCTCAAGATGAAGAACGATGAGCCGCAATTCCGCGCGTATTCCATGGCGAATCATCCTGCGGAAGGGAACATCATCATGTTGAACATCCGGATCGCCACACCTCCTTGGGACAGAGCCAAAAATGGCTGGATGGATGTGAATCCAGGTGTGTGCTCCTCCTATGTCTTCGATCTGAAGCCAGGGGACAAGTGCACCATTTCAGGACCTTATGGAGAATTCTTCATCAAGGACACGGACAAAGAGATGGTCTATGTGGGCGGGGGAGCTGGAATGGCGCCGCTTCGTGCACACATCTTCCACCTTTTCCACACGCTGAAGACCGGCCGAAAGGTGAGCTACTGGTACGGAGGGCGTTCCAAGCGAGAGTTGTTCTACATTGAGCATTTCCGCAGGATCGAGAAAGAATTTCCCAATTTCCGCTTCCACGTGGTCCTGTCTGAACCCATGGAGGAGGACAATTGGAAAGTTTCCAAGGACATTGAAGACCGTGAGGGAGATGGATTCCTTGGTTTCGTTCACCAAGCCTTTATCGATCAGTATCTGAGCACTCATCCAGAGCCAGAGGAGATCGAGTTCTACTTCTGCGGCCCGCCCATGATGAATGCCGCTGTACTGAAGATGTGCGACGACTGGGGCGTTCCACCCGAGCATGTCTCCTTTGACGATTTTGGCGGATGACCGCGATCGACCGTTTTCAAGCCATCTTCGGATGGCTTCTTTTTTTGTCGCTGTCTTCTGCGTGCTCACAGGATGAGTTCGTTCAGCGTCAGAACTACGGCAGGGCGCAAGGCAGCACCTATCAGGTGTCTTATATAACCTCGCCGGGCATCGATCACCAATCGTCCATCGACAGTCTTTTCCTGGCCGTGGACATGAGCTTGTCCGCATGGGAACCCCAAAGCAGTATTTCCAGACTCAACAGAGGCGATACACTTTTTCAGAGGGATGATCTGCTTTGGGCGGTAATGGACAGTGCGTCGCTTTTATTGAAGGATTCAGAGGGTCTTTTTGACATCAGTATGGGTGCGGTGATCCATTGCTGGGGTTTTCACCGGAAGACGAATGCAGTTCCAACGGACAGCGCACTGGACCGGGCGATGGCTTCAAGTGGCTCGGACAAGATTCACCGCAGGGAAGACAGTTTGTGGCTGAGCGAGGGTGCACAACTGGATGTGAACGGCATCGCCCAGGGATATACTGTCGATCTCATTGCGCAATTACTTGAATCGCGTGGGGTGCGCCACTATATGGTGGAAGTGGGCGGGGAGTTGAGATGCAAAGGCAGGAACATCGATGACAAGGTCTGGACCATAGGGATCGACAAACCCACCGATAAGCAGCTTGAGGATCGTTTGCAGCGAATACTGCCCTTGAAAGATCGCGCTCTGGCCACTTCGGGCAATTACAGAAAATACATCACAGACCCCACGACCGGAAGGCGCTATGGGCATTCCATCGATCCAAGAACAGGAAGGAGCACCAAAGACCGCCTGCTGAGTGCGACTGTGATCGCTGGTAGCGCGACCAAAGCAGACGCTTGGGGCACAGCACTTATGGTGGGCGGATTCAAACGGGCCAGAGAATGGGTGCAGGAACATCCGGAGCTGGAGGCCTATTTGATCTACACCGATAAAAAAGGGGAGTGGGCCGAGTGGTTTTCGCCTGGTTTTCCCAAGTGAAGCTTAGACGCCTTTGGCAGCAGCATCTTCTTTCTGACACTTCTGGTCGGGCGCTGCTCCGCAAAAACTACAAGCTTCTCCTTCTTCGTTGAGGAAGGGGCTCTGGCTGGCGCAGGTTCCGGCAAATTCACCATCCTTCTTTGCCCAGATCTTGATGGCGATGCCCGCAAATCCAAGGCCCAAGAGAGTCAGAACGATCAAAAACAATTGCATGTGGCAAAGGTAATGGCGATCGTCGCCTTGTGCAACGCATCAGGCCAGCGCCGCGATCTTTTTTAGAAGAACATCAGCCATCTTTTGCTTGCTTTGGTGGGTCCAGCCGGCGATATGTGGAGAAAGCACCACATCCCGCCGATCGATGAGAGCGTCCAGAACGCTTTTGTTCTCTTTGTGCTGCTGCAGATCTTCAAAGTCTTTCGATTCCACTTCCAATACATCCAGACAGGCTCCGCGCAGCTTTTCTTCCTGAAGGCCCCACAAAAGGTCCTTGAGCACCAGCTGATCGCCCCTTGAAGTGTTGATCAGATAAGGACGTTGTTCCAGTTTTTCGATGAAGCCACGGTCGATATAGTGCCGCGTCTCCTCATTGAGCGGAAGGTGGATGGAGAGCACATCCGATCTCTTTTGGACTTGCTGAAGCGGGACTTCCTCGATCCAGTCATGACCGAATCCGCTTTTGTATTTGTCGTACACCAGAATGCGCAGGTCAAAACCCCGTAGCAGCTGGGAAAATGCGGAGCCCATCCGTCCATAGCCTATGATGCCCACGGTCTTTCCGGAGAGTTCTTCCCCACGGTTGGCCTCCCGCTGCCAGATGCCTTGCCGCACCTGTTGATCGGCTTGTGGGATCTTGCGAAACAGACTGAGCAGTGCCCCCAGGGCGTATTCCCCAACCGCCTGCCTGTTGCCCTCGGCCGCACTGAGACAGTGAATGCCTCTTCCTTCTGCCCATTCCACATCGATGTGTTCCATCCCAGACCCGAAACGAGCAATGAAGAACAAATCTGGAAAATTCTCTAGGAATTCCTTTGTAAAGGTGATCCGCGCCCGCACCAGCATACCTTCCGCTTCTGGGTACTGTGAAGCGATCTCTTTGGCCACTAGTTTAGATGCATCGATCAACTCATGTCCAGCTTCTTCTAGCCCTGATTCCAGGGCCTCGTGGCAAGGATCGATGATCAGGATCTTCATCGTGGAAGATTGATGAACGAATTTTTAGGATACCGCACCGAGTAGCTGAAGGGGAGAACCAAACTGCTTCCGGGCTCCAGACGGACCGTCCAACTCACTTTGCCATTGGCCTGCTGCA
>JAYOTP010000037.1:0-8779 GCA_038150465.1 Flavobacteriia bacterium
GGTACAACCGTGCCTGGGGGATCCTGCTCACCTTCACCTTCATCACCTTTACGCGTGCCTGGTTTCGGAACGAGAGTTTCGATCAGGCCTTGCTTATGATCGGACACATCGGAAGTTCCTTTCAATGGGAGTTGATCCCTGAGATTCTCGTCAAGACCCGTGCGGTATTTGGTGTGATGCTCATCGGATTGATCATCCACTGGTTGCCCTCTGACTTCAAGCAAGAGTACCGCGCACGCTTCTCCTCCGCGCATTGGTCTGTGCAATTGTTGCTTTGCTTTGGCTCTGTTGTCTGTGCCTATCAGATCTTATCTGCAGACCTCCAGCCCTTCATTTATTTTGCCTTCTGATGCGCTTGTGCCTGGTTGTTCTGACGGCCCTTTCATCCTTTCAAATAGCGGCCTGCAGCTGCACCGGTCCGGTGGTTTTCGAAAAGTCTCTTTCTGAGGTGGTCGTTTGGGTGGAAGTCCTGGATCGGGTGTCGGTCCCATCTGCTCCGCAGGGGAGGGGAATGCGGCCTCTGACCGTCCTAGGTGTGATCGAAGATTTTCGTGGAGCAGAAGGGCAGGACACACTGTATTTATTGGAAGATTCGGGTTTTGAGTGCTACAAAGGCCTGAGTGATCCGACCATTGGAAAGCAGTTCATCTTAAGTGGCAGGCGGGACAGCATTCCTCAATTTTCAGCAGATTCAACTTTGGAATGGCGTTCTGTCCTTGTCGTTCCGCTCTGCTCAGAAGGGGAGTTGCAGGTGGTTGACGGGCGCGTGAGCGGATTCATCAAACGAAATCGCTACGTGAAGAAGCGCAAGGCACTTTCTTTCAAATACATGAAGGTGAATGCGCTTTGGGATGAGTATGTGGCCAAAGAAGAAAGTGAGCCGGGTTCAGGAGGCCGGATCCGCAAACGCTACGAGCGAGCAAATGATCGCTTGGAACGCCTTGGGATGCGCTTGGAGCGGAGAAGAAAAAAAGGTCGCTTCCATCAAGATATGTCCATGGGCTCTTTCAGACGATGGCTCATGTCCCGATGGACAGACTGAAGAGCCAAAGAGGTTGTGGTATTTGCCTCTGAATTCACTCTTCGTTCTTCCAACAGCACATCCTATATTTGCACCCCTTGAAAAAGGCTCTGTAGCTCAACTGGATAGAGCACCTGACTACGGATCAGGAGGTTTGGGGTTCGAATCCCTACAGGGTCACGAAAAAAGCCTGGTCACCGAAGGAGACCGGGCTTTTTCTTTTCTGCGGAATCTGAGCCTGCTCAAGTGAAGCAGGGGAGAAAAAGCCCGAGCATCCACGATCAGTGGATGCAGGCTTTATGTTCGGGCAGAAAGGCCCACCGTCTGGGATCACGCAAGTAATCCGTTTAAGAGAGAGTGGAAGTCTGAGCCTGCTCAAGTGAAGCAGGGGAGAAAAAGCCCGAGCATCCACGATCAGTGGATGCAGGCTTTATGTTCGGGCAGAAAGGCCCATTCGAGTTGATCATTTAGCCCTGAATCTTCATGGTTTGTAGCGGCTCAAAACCATTACTTTAGCGCTGCTTAAAAAAGACCCAAGAGGCCGAAGGCGATGAGTAAGCATTTGGAAAATCCAGAAAACAAAGGCCAGCTGGTCTGTAAGATCTGCGGGCACAAGACCTTGGAGCTTTGCGACCACACGGCCAAGTGTGGGAGCTGCGGGGCGCTTTTGTTCTATCCTTACTTGGACGATGATTCGTTGGAGATCGATACGGAAAAGGTGTCCATCGAAAAGAGAAAGGAGAATTGGTTCTTTTGGTACAAAAGAGCTTCTAAGCTGAATCATAAGAATTTCAGCAGCATGTTCTTCTTTACGATCCCGGAACCAGAAGAATTCTTCGATCGCAAGATCAGGGTATTGGATTACGGAGGCGGGGGAGGACAATTCGCCTTTGTGGTGCGCTCCATGCTGCCTCTGGCCGAAGTGTATATCGTGGATATCAATGACCATGCGCTGATCGAACAGTACAGCCCCTTGAATCGACAGATCAAGTGGAAGGATTTTGAAGGCGATGAGACCCTATTTGACTTCATATTCCTGAACGATGTGTTCGAGCATGTGAACGATCCGGAAGGCGTTTTGAAGAATCTCTCCAAGAAGTTGGCTCCTGGCGGCAAGCTGTTCATCGATACACCCAAGCAATTTTGGCTTTACCCTGTGCTTAGAAGGGTCAATAAAGGCCTGTATTCAAAATTGCTGAAAGGAACAGTGAGCCGGGCACACTTGCAGATATGGACGAAAAAGTCTTTTGCGCATGTGGTGGACGAGGCCGGATTGAAACTCGAGAAATACGAGGAGCTGAGCGAGTTCACCTTGAAGCCGCACGTCTATCTGGACAAAATGGGCATAAAGAACCGACTGACCCTTTGGTTGGGAAACAAGTTCTATGAGAATGCCAAGCTGTTGGCCAAGAACAAGATCCAGGCCCTCCTTATTCAGAAATAAAAAAGCCCCAACAAGGGGCTTTTATTTTTAACGAACCAGGTCTCAGGCCAGTCCAAAAGACCTTTTGATGTCGTCCACTCGGTCGAGTTTCTCCCAGGTGAAGAGTTCCACCTCCATCTCCTTGACGGTTCCGTCCATGGAATCGAAAGTTCTCTTCTCGGTGCGGTAGGTGCGTCCCATGTGTCCATAGGCTGCAGACTCCGTGTAGATCGGATTCCTGAGTTTGAGGTTGCGCTCAATGTGATACGGCTTCAGATTGAAGAGTTCAGTCACCTTTTCAGCGATCTGTCCATCGTTCATGTCCACTTTGGCCGTTCCATAGGTTTCTACGAATACACCCATGGGTTCGGCAACACCAATGGCATAACTCACTTGTACGAGCATCTGGTCGGCAACGCCAGCTGCAACCATGTTCTTGGCCACATGGCGCACGGCATATGCGGCCGAACGATCCACCTTGCTCGGGTCTTTTCCAGAGAAAGCACCTCCGCCGTGGGCGCCTTTGCCTCCATAGGTATCGACAATGATCTTGCGACCGGTGAGCCCTGTGTCTCCGTGTGGGCCGCCGATCACGAATTTGCCAGTAGGGTTGATGTGGTATTTGATGTCCGAGCCGAAGAGCGCCTGGATATGAGATGGAAGTTGGCTCTTCACCCGGGGAATGAGAATGTTCTTGATGTCCGCCTCGATCCTTTTCAGCATCTCTGCCTCTGAGTCGAAGTCGTCGTGCTGGGTAGAAACAACAATGGCTTCGATCCTTTCGGGCTTGTGGTCATCGGAGTATTGGATGGTCACCTGCGACTTGGCGTCCGGGCGCAGATATGCGATCTCATTGCCCTCTCTTCTCAGTGCAGCCAATTCCTTCAATATGATATGGGAGAGATCCAGTGCGAGTGGCATATAGTTTTCCGTCTCGTTGGTGGCATAACCGAACATCATTCCCTGGTCACCTGCTCCCTGATCTTCTGCCGTGGCGCGATCCACCCCTTGACGTATGTCTTTGCTCTGCTCATGGATCGCATTCATCACCCCGCAGCTGTTCCCGTCGAACATGTACTCACTCTTGGTGTAGCCGATGCGGTTGATGGTGTTGCGGACGATCTTTTGGAAGTCGATAAGGGACTTTGACTTGACCTCTCCGGAAAGTACCACCTGACCGGTGGTGACCAAAGTTTCGCAGGCCACCTTGGAGTAGGGGTCGAAGGCGAGATAATGGTCCAGAACAGCGTCGGAGATCTGATCGGCCACCTTGTCGGGATGTCCTTCGGAGACGGATTCAGAGGTAAAGAAGTACGACATGTCGCTTTAGTGCTTTTTTCGTTAGTGGTCGATTGCAGGAAAAGCGGCGTCGAAACACTGCTTTAGCATTTTTTAGCGTGGTTGCAATCAGCCAAATTTTTCCACTGCGCAAATGTACTTTTTTAATCAAAAGACGAGCAAGTCGTTTTATATTCGCAGAGCTTATCGAGAAAGACCGAGGGAACGGGCCCAATGACGTCTTGGCAACCGATCATCTAAATGATAAAGGTGCCACATCCCACTCCGAAGGACGGAGGCAGATAAGGTGACGAGCCACGCTCATTCCCCTTTCCGGTAAGTGCAAAATTCAAGAAGTGAAGAACGCACTCGAAGCGCTTGCAAGCGAAAAGGTATTGCTCCTGGATGGGGCGATGGGCACGATGATCCAACGCCACAAGTTGTCGGAAGAGGACTATCGCGGTGACGAATTTGCTCAGTGGGGACAGCCTGTTCAGGGCAACAACGACCTGTTGAATCTCACCCAGCCCGAGATCATTCGGGACATTCATTTGGATTATTTGAGAGCCGGTGCGGATCTGCTCGAGACCAACACCTTCAATGCCAATTCGATCTCCATGGCCGATTACGGAATGGAGAACTATGTATACCAGATCAACAAGCGGGGTGCTGAACTGGCAAAAGAGGCGGTCGCTATGTATCAAGAAGAGGTTGGGCGCCCAGCCTTTGTGGTCGGGTCGATCGGTCCCACCAATCAGACAGCTTCTCTTTCTCCAGATGTCAATCGCCCAGGCTATCGGGCCGTGGATTATTCAAGATTGCAGTCGGTCTATGCCGAGCAGGTGGCCGCATTGATGGACGGAGGTGCCGATGCACTTCTCGTGGAAACGGTTTTTGATACGCTGAATGCCAAGGCGGCTCTTTCGGCCATCCGTCAGGTGTACGATGAGCGTTCATGCTCTTTGCCCGTCATGATCAGTGGCACGATCACCGATGCAAGTGGCCGGACCCTTTCAGGTCAAACGGCAGAGGCTTTCCTCGTGTCGGTTTCGCACTTCCCTCTTTTCTCGATCGGATTCAATTGCGCCCTCGGGGCCGACCAGCTTTTGCCCTACATACAGGAACTGGCCCGAAAGGCACCATTCCACATCTCGGCACATCCCAATGCCGGTCTTCCCAATGCATTTGGCGAATACGACGAAGGGCCCGATGAGATGGGCGAAAAGGTCAGGCCCTTTTTGGAAATGGGCCTGGTGAACATCATTGGCGGATGCTGCGGAACCACACCTGCACACATCAAACGTATGGATGAGCTCAGAAAAAGTGCCATCATTCGAAATCCCGGATCCCATGCCTGAGATGAAGCCCCTTCGCCTGAGCGGACTCGAACCTTTGGTGGTCACGGCCGGGTCGAACTTTGTGAATGTCGGCGAGCGATGCAATGTGACCGGATCCCGAAAGTTCCTGCGATTGATCAACGAGGGCGACTACGATACGGCCCTTGAGATAGCAAGGGATCAGGTGGAGAACGGTGCACAGATCCTGGATGTCAATATGGACGAAGGCATGATCGATGGGGTGGAGGCGATGAAGACCTTCCTGAATCTGATCATGTCCGAGCCGGACATTGCCCGAATTCCCGTGATGGTGGATTCTTCCAAGTGGGAGATCATTGAGGCCGGTCTGCAGTGCCTGCAGGGAAAGAGCGTGGTGAACAGCTTAAGCCTGAAGGAAGGTGAAGAAGCTTTTATCGAACAGGCGACCAAGGTCCGCAACTATGGAGCAGCGGTCATCATTATGGCATTTGACGAAGACGGTCAGGCCGACAGCTATGAGCGACGGATCGAGATCTGCGAAAGAGCCTATTCCATCCTTACCCAAAAAGTGGGAATGCCCCCTGAGGACATCATCTTCGACCCGAACATATTTCCGGTGGGCACGGGCATGGAGGAACACCGAAGCAATGCCATCGATTTCTTTCGGGCCACACAATGGATCAAGGAGCATCTTCCGCATGCCCGGGTGAGTGGAGGGGTTTCCAATGTCTCCTTCAGTTTTCGGGGTAACAATGCCGTTCGCGAAGCCATGCATGCATCTTTTCTGTATCACGGGATCGAGCACGGAATGGACATGGGTATTGTGAATCCAGCGCTGCTCGAGGTGTACGAGGAGGTGGACAAGGAACTGATGACCTATGTGGAAGACGTTCTTTTGGACCGCAGGGAAGATGCCACCGAGCGACTGCTTGAATTTGCAGAGGGGGTCCAGCAGAAAGAAAAGAAGCGTACAGTCGATCTGAGCTGGCGCGAACAGTCCGTGCAGAAACGCTTGTCGCATTCGCTTGTCAAGGGCATTGCAGATCACATCACGGATGATGTGGAAGAAGCACGGCAGCAATACGACCGTCCACTCGAAGTGATCGAAGGTCCGCTAATGGACGGTATGAATATCGTTGGCGATCTCTTTGGCGCCGGAAAGATGTTTCTGCCTCAGGTGGTCAAGTCGGCCCGCGTGATGAAAAAGGCCGTGGCGCATCTGCAGCCCTTCATCGAAGCCGAAAAAGTAGAGGGAGAACAAAAAGGAGCCGGAAAGATCCTGTTGGCAACGGTCAAAGGGGATGTACACGACATCGGCAAGAACATCGTAGGGGTTGTGCTGGCCTGCAACGGCTTTGAGATCATCGACCTTGGGGTGATGGTCCCAGCGGAAAAGATCCTGCAGCGGGCAAAGGAAGAAGCTGTGGATGTGATCGGTCTGAGCGGATTGATCACGCCTTCACTGGATGAGATGGTCTTTGTTGCGGAAGAAATGAAGCGTCAGGGCTTTTCGGTTCCTCTGCTCATCGGAGGTGCCACCACCAGCCGCGCACATACGGCCGTCAAGATCGAGCCGCAATACGGATCGGGTGTGGTGCATGTGCACGATGCATCGAGAGCTGTCACTGTGGCGCAACAGCTCATATCGAAAGAACAGCGGCCGGCCTATCTGGAGCAGCTGCGCGGCGAGTACACGCGGATCCGTGAAGGTTATGCGAACAAGCAGAAGAAAGATGTGTACCTCGATCTCCAACAGGCCAGGCAGAAGCGTTTTGAATGGTCGGCGGAAAAAGCAGAGATCGTTCGCCCGAACCGCCTGGGGGTTCATCCGGTCACTGCGCAGATCGAAGATCTGATCCCCTACATCGACTGGGCACCCTTCTTTCGGGCCTGGGAGCTTCATGGGCGTTTTCCGCAGATCCTGCAGGATGAGGTGGTGGGCCAAGAAGCCCGCTCCCTGCATGCCGATGCGCTGGAAATGCTCGAGCGCATGAAGAGTGAAAATGCATTGGAGCTCAAAGGCGTATTCGGGCTGTTTACGGCGGCCAGTGACGAGCGCGATCGGATCCACCTCTCCAACGAGCAAGGCGAAGAATGCGCGGTGTTCCAAACCCTGCGGCAACAGAAAGAGAAGAAAGGCGATGGACCGTATTTCGCCCTGAGTGACTTTGTTGCTCCGATCTCTGCGGATGTCCATGATTATATGGGCGCCTTTACGGTAACTGCAGGCGGCGGCCTGGCAGAGTGGATACAGCCATTTGAAGATGCCCAGGATGATTATTCCTCCATTATGGCCAAGGCATTGGCCGATCGTCTGGCAGAGGCGTTTGCGGAATATCTGCACGAGCAGGTGCGTACCCGCCATTGGGGATATGCCCGCGAAGAGCAGATGAGCAATGAGGAACTCATCAAGGAAAACTACCGTGGAATCCGTCCGGCACCAGGCTATCCGGCCTGTCCGGATCATCTGGAGAAGCAAACGCTTTTCGATCTTTTGGATGTGGGCCGGCATACAGGAGGTTCACTGACCGAAAGCATGGCCATGGTCCCGGCAGCCTCGGTGAGTGGCTATTATTTCGCCCACCCGGAAAGCCGCTATTTCGCCTTGGGAAAGATCAAGGAAGACCAATTGCAGGATTACGCAGAACGAAAGAATCTAAAACTGGAGGAAGCCCGGAGGTGGCTCTCTCCGAATTTGACCGATTGACATGAAAGTGACCGACCACATAAAGAAAGCAAAGGGAAAAACGCTCTTCAGCTTTGAAGTGCTCCCACCCATGAAGGGGAAGAGCATTGAACAGCTCTATGAAACCATTGACAGCCTGATGGAATTCGATCCGGCCTTTATCGATGTCACTTCCCACAGGGAAGAATTCGTCCTCAAAGACAGAGGCAATGGTCTGCTCGAAAAGGTGACCACCCGAAAACGCCCAGGAACAGTGGGCATATGTGCAGCCATCCAATACAAATACAAGATCGATACGGTGCCACACATCATCTGCGGGGGCTTCACCAAGGAGGAAACCGAATATGCTCTGATCGATCTGAATTTCCTCGGCATTCACAATGTGCTGGTCCTTCGGGGCGATGCCATTCGTTCAGAGGGCGTGTTCCGTCCAGATCCGAACGGTCACGCCTATGCCTCCGAACTTCTAGAGCATGTGATGGATCTCAATCGTGGGGTCTACCTCCACGATGAGGTGAAGAACAATCAGGAAATGGATTTCTGCATTGGCGCGGCCGCTTATCCTGAAAAGCACTACGAGGCACCCAATATGAAGACCGACATCCATTGGCTCAAGAAGAAGGTGGAAGCCGGTGCAGAGTATGTGGTCACGCAGATGTTCTTCGACAATGCGAAGTACTTTGACTTCGTGGACCGATGCCGGAAGGAAGGCATCGACATTCCGATCATCCCGGGGCTGAAGCCATTGACATCGATGAAGCAGCTCAGTGGCATCCCACATTTCTTTCACATCGATTTCCCAGAGGAGCTCACCGATCTGGCCAGTAAGTGCAGATCGAATGACGAGATGAAGGAGTTGGGAATCCAGTGGTGCATCCGGCAGAGCAAAGAACTCAAGGAAGCTGGTGTACCTGCCCTGCATTATTACTCCATGGGCAAGGCAGCTGCCGTGAAGGCCGTGGCCAGCGAGGTGTTCTAGTCGCTGCTTAGATCAGAGAGCTGAGGTTCGGGCTGCCCAGTGTACGGTCGGCGATGTAGCCTTCTCCGTAGGGCAC
>JAYOTP010000037.1:8879-18498 GCA_038150465.1 Flavobacteriia bacterium
AAACCGCTCAAAAAACAGGCATCGCGCACCAGCTGGCATCCCTTGCCATGGTCAGGATGCCGGTCTTCTGGGGCATTGGCGATCACGATGTCCGGTCGGTAGATGCGGAGCAATCGGGCGACGCTTTCCTGATGAGGAGCATCGTTCTCGAAGAACCCATCGGCCATTTGCAAGTTGAGGCGGACGGAACTTCCCAGGATGCGTGCGGCCTCCTGTGCTTCGAGGTCTCGGATCTCCGCCGTTCCGCGCGTCCCCATTTCCCCGCGGGTCAGGTCGATGATGCCCGTCTTTTTTCCCTCTGCAGCCTCTTTGGCCAAAAGACCGCCAGCTCCGAGTTCTACGTCATCGGGATGCGCTCCAAAAGCGAGTATATCCAATTTCATTGGACGAATATCGAAAGAAGTGTTGGAGGCTTTCTCTTTAAAGAGTCATTCAGCCCTTCGCGAAGCCAGAGATCTCCTCGCTCAGCGGACTCACACCCGAACCGTGTACCCCCACCAAATGCCCATTGGCGTCGATCAGGAACTTTTGGAAATTCCATTTGACGGGTGCGTCTTGAACGCCGTTCAGCTTGGCTGAGGTAAGCCAGGCATACAGGGGATGAATGTCTTTTCCCTTGACACTGATCTTCTCCATCATGGGAAAGTCCACGCCGTAATTGGCACTGCAAAATTCCTGAATGGTGGCGTTGTCGTGTGGTTCCTGTGCGCCAAAGTTGTTGGCCGGAAAACCAAGGATGACAAAACCCTTGTCGCGGTAAGTGCTGTACAACTCCTGCAGCTGTTTGTATTGCGGCGTATACCCGCAGAAACTCGCTGTATTGACCAGCAAAATCCGCTTGCCCTTAACGCTTTCTAGGGAGAAAGGCGTTCCATCGATGCGTTTCAGGTTGAAGGACTGATCATATATAGAGACAGGAGCGGATGGGGGCGTAGAGGTTTCGTTCATGGTGCTTGAATAAGTACGCATTGCTTCTCCTTCATTGGATGGCGAACACGAGCAGGCAAGAACGGCACAAAGGATGAGGTAGCGATGCATCTTTAGGTAGTTTTGCAGTCTAACACCAAAAGTTGACCCTGAGTTCAATGTGGACCTTGTTGCAGCATTTATGGGTGCTCGAGTGGCGGACCAAATACCGGGTCTACAACAGTCTGCTTTATGCCCTATCCACTTCCTTCATCGCTTCCCTGGTGGTGAGCAGATATCCCGGGGTTTCGGTCTGGAGCGGTCTGATGTGGTTCCTGATGCTGTTCAACGCCATCACCGCGTGTTCGGATGCCTTTCGCAACGAAGGCGAGCGACGTCATATTTTCTACCGCCAATTGAGTCGGCCCGAAGACATCTTTTTCTCCCGTTTCCTGTTCCATGGGCTCTTTGGTCTGCTGTTGGTCTGTTTGCAATTCGGCTTGCTTTGTTTTTTCATTGGAGCGCCTTCCGCGCATTGGTCGTCCATGTTCCTGCACATCCTGATCGGATCTGTATCGCTGATGGGCGTGCTTAGTCTTACTTCGGCCATCGCGGCAATGAGTGGGAACAACGTCAGCATGATGGCGGTATTGAGTTTCCCGCTCTTGATCCCGGTGCTGATGATCGGCCTGGAAGGAACCCTTCAGGCTGGGCTCGGAGATTCTCTCGAGCAGGCGTGGAAATTTGCCATGGGAAACACGGCCATGGGCGGGCTTGTTGCTGCCTTGGGCTACCTGCTCTTCCCCTATCTTTGGAACGCTTAAAAGGAAGGCCAAGAGATGAATATTTCCTGGTGGAAATTGGGTACGGCTGTACTGGTCATTTACGCGCTGGTTGCCGGGCTGATGGGAACGGTGCCCCGGCTCGTTGTCCTGAATGAGACGATACGCAATTTGTACTACCATGTGGGCATGTGGTTTTCCATGCTCGCCCTTTGGACGGGCAGCCTGGTCTTCAGTATCAGATACCTGTCGAAGCCCGATCCGATCAGCGACCTCAAGGCGAGCAAGGCGGCCTCCATCGGTTTTTACATGGGCATACTCGGCTTATTGACCGGAATGCTCTGGGCCCAATTCACCTGGGGCAGGTTCTGGACCAATGACCCAAAACTCAATGGGACGGCGATCAGCCTTTTGGCCTATCTGGCCTATTTCGTTTTGCGTGGAAGTATGGAAGACCCCATGACCCGGGCCCGGATCTCGGCTGTGTACAACATATTCGCCTTTGTTCTGATGATCGTGTTCATTCAGGTGCTCCCGCGTCTGACCGACAGTCTGCACCCCGGTAATGGCGGCAACCCGGCATTTGGTGAATACGACCTGGATCGGCAGATGCGCTGGGTATTCTATCCTGCTATGATCGCCTGGATCGGCATGGGCTATTGGATCTGGGACATTCGCTGCCGGATCGAAAAACTCAAGATGGCCCATTCTTCCTGAAAAGACCACCACTGCTAAACACATTCAAATGAAAGCGCTACGCACCAATGTCCTCAGGATCTCTTCCCACCTTCAAAAGGGGGGGCTTGCGCTCGTTCTCGCATTTCTTTCCGCTGCGCTTCAGGCACAGCCAGCAGTTGAAATGGCCGACCAATTTCGCGCCGATGGGAAAATCCGCGTTGTGGTAGGAGTGATCGTGATCATTTTCGTTGGCTTGCTCGTTTATATGATCCGACTCGATCGGAAAGTGAAAAAAATGGAAGAGGACAACGCCCCGTCATGAGCAGAAATCATTTGATCGCTTTGGTGCTGATCGCGGTATCGATCGGGGCCATTTTCTCTACACTGGGCGACGCAAGTACCTATGTCACCTTCGCCGAGGCAGAGGAAGATCCCGGACAAGTGTACACGGTCATTGGCACACTCGATACCAGTCGTGGGATGCATTACGCAGCACGCGAGAACCTCTTCACCTTCTACGCGCTGGACAAAAATGGAATGTCGCGGGAGGTGTTGTACGCTCAACCCAAACCACAGGATTTCGAGCGCGCAGAAGAAGTGACCATGAAAGGCTACAGCAGGGAGGGTCATTTTTATGCGGAGGAGATACTGATGAAGTGCCCTTCCAAGTACAACGGCGACCAGGAGATCGGAGCCTCCGAGGCAGACAGGATCTATTACGAGTGATCCCATGAATTATATCGGAGAACATCTGCTTCCAGGAGAACTGGGCAGGATCGCTACCTACATCGCCTTTGCAAGTGCTCTGGCCGGAGCCTATTCCTTTTTTCGTGTTCAGCAGAGTGGGCGAGGCGATCTTTTGTCTCTTGGGCGTTGGGCCTTCCGCATACATGGCCTTTCTGTCTTCACCCTGGTGGGCCTTCTTTTCTATTTGCTTTTCAGACATTACTTCGAATACGACTACGTCTGGAAGCACTCATCGCTCGACCTGCCACTGAGATACATCTTCTCGGCCTTTTGGGAAGGGCAGGAGGGGAGTTTCATCCTCTGGACGATCTGGCATGTCGTTCTCGGTTGGGTGCTGATGCGTTCGGCCAAAGATTGGGAGGCACCGGTCATGGCAGTGGTGTGTCTGGTGCAGGTCTTTTTGATCAGCATGGTGCTCGGTATCCAACCTTTTGGTCTCCGAATCGGCAGCAGTCCGTTCGTATTGATCCGCGAGCTGCCAGAGAACGTGGGTCTGCCCTGGACGCAACTGACGGATTACCTAGAGCGCATTCCGGCCTTTATGGACGGAGAGGGTCTGAACCCATTGCTTCAGAATTACTGGATGACGATCCATCCACCGGTCACCTTTCTTGGTTTTGCCAGTACGTTGATCCCCTTCGCCTTCGCCTTGGCTGGACTGTGGACGCGCCGTTACAACGAATGGCTGAAACCTGCCTTGCCATGGGCCTTTTTCAGTGTGATGATCCTGGGTACGGGCATCCTTATGGGCGGTGCCTGGGCCTATGAAGCCCTGAGCTTTGGCGGTTTTTGGGCCTGGGATCCTGTGGAGAACAGTTCGCTGGTGGCCTGGCTTGTGGTGGTGGGCGCAGCTCATCTCCTGCTGATCCACAAAAACAAGGGAAGCACACTGAAGTCCAGTTTTCTGCTGAGCATCCTTGGTTTTTTGCTGATCCTGTATTCCACCTTTCTCACGCGCTCGGGCATACTTGGAGATTCTTCCGTACATGCATTTGTGGATCTCGGCCTGAATGGACAACTCCTGATCTATCTTCTCTTCTTTGCTGTCCTTTCCCTTGGGATGCTTCTTTGGCATTATCGGCGCTTGCCACGCAATGCCCAGCAGGACGAGATCTGGTCGCGCGAATTCTGGATGTTCATTGGTTCGCTGACACTTTTGGCCAGTGCCTTCCAGATCGCCTTTACCACTTCTATACCGGTATGGAACAGTTTATTTGGTCCCGAGGGTTGGCTGCATTGGATGGGCTCCGACCTGGCGCCTCCACTCGATGTGGTGCAGCACTACAATTCCTTTCAAGTGCCTTTTGCTTTGGTCATCAGTTTGCTGATGGCCAGTGGGCAGTTTTTGCGCTACAAGAAAACCGACCGCGCCAAATTCTTCCGGCAGCTCTCAGGCAGTTTGGTCCTGACCGTTCTTCTGGGCGGGGTCCTGATCTACGTCTTTTCCTTCCACGAGCAGCCGATCCTGGCGGCTCTTCTCCTCACGTCCCTTTTCTCGATCATCGCCAATTCAGAATACGCCATCAGGGTATTGAAGGGAAAGGTCCGGAAGACGGGAGCGAGCATTGCGCACGTGGGCTTTGGCTTAGTGCTCTTAGGCGCGCTGATCAGCAACGGAAAGAAGGAAGTGATCTCCGAAAATCAGCGCTTCATCGCCAAGGATTTCCCTCAGAATGAGAACATCCTCATGGATCTTGGGGACACCCTTCGCATGGGCGATTATCTGGTCACCTGGACGGGTGAGCGTCGGGAGGGCAATTATCGATACTACGATGTCGATTACCTGCAATGGGTCGATGGTGTGCTGACCAAACAATTCCAGCTGGCTCCATCCATTCTGATGAATGAACGGATGGGCAATTCTCCGGAGCCCTCCACCCAACACAGCCTGCTTCGCGATGTGTACACTCATGTGACCTATGCACCCATTGAAGATCCCGTCATCGATAGCGATGGGTACACCTCTGAGGCCCGTGCTGAGCTCGAGTTGAAGGAATCGGCCTTCTTGGATGAGAGCATGATATTGCTGGATTCCATTGAGACCCATGCCGATGTGGGCGAGGACGGAGAGATCCTGGCGGAGTTGCGGGCCCATTTGGTGGTGGCCCATATCGATGGGAACACCTATTTCCCAAAACCCGGATTCCGCCTTGAAGGAGAAGAGATCAGCTACATGGATACGATCATCGAGGAAGCGGGACTGAAATTCCGGTTTGAGAAGATCCTGGAAGAGGAGCATTTTGAGATCAAGGGCTGGCGCAGGGCGGAGGACGAGAAGCCTTTTATCGTGATGAAGGCCATTCTCTTCCCAATGATCAATCTGCTGTGGATCGGTTCGGTCCTGATCGCTGTGGGCAGCATACTTGCGGTGGTGGAACGCATCCGAATGTCCAGGTCTTAGTGTTTTGGTCCGGCCTGCATTCCGACAGGGAATTCAATAATTTGGCACTGTACGTATGGGATCGGTTCAAAGGAAAATAGCGCTTTTGGGTTCAGGCAATTTTGCCTGGCAGCTCTACGAATTTTTTCGGTCGGGCGATGTGCCTCTCGCTTTTCACTATGCCCGCAGTACCGATGGCTTCTCGGACTTCATTCCGCGAGAATCCACCCTCCAGTGTACCGAACTGCATCTCCTTTTGGAAGCAGAAGTGATCATTTTGGCCATCAGTGATCCGGCACTCTCTGAGCTCTCCGGTCAGCTGCAGGATGCGAATCGCCTGCTCATTCACACTTCCGGGCCCAAGTCGATGGAGGTATTGCAGGGCAATAGGCGAGGAGTGTTCTACATTCCTCAGACCATGACGAAAGGACGGAAGATCGATGCCGCAGGTTTGCACGTCTGCCTGGAAGCAGATGATGAGAAGGATGTGGTTTGGCTGGAGCAAATCTGTTCCTCATTGGGTCTTGAGAGCATCCGCATGAATTCCAAAAAACGGAAGCACCTCCACCTGGCAGCTGTATTCGCCAATAATTTCACCAATCAGATGTACGCTGCTGCAGAGGAATGGATGACCAGAAACGAGCTTCCTTTCGATCTGCTCCACCCGCTCATCCGGGAAACAGCGGACAAAGCCATTGAACTCGGACCGAAACAGAGTCAGACAGGACCTGCAGCCCGAGGCGATCTGGGCAGTGTGCGCAAGCAGACCAAGATGCTCAAAGACATTCGTTTGCGCAGGCTCTACAGGCATCTGAGTCGCTATATCTTTGAGGCACGTGGAAAAGATATATAAGCAGAAGATCGCCTTCGTTCAGCAGTTCATATTTGATATGGATGGAGTCTTCACCAATGGTACGGCGCTCATTCTAGAGGGCGGTCAGATCGCCCGAAGTGTCCATATGAGGGATGCCTATGCCATTGCCCGCGCTGTGGAGAATGGGCTCAATGTGGCGGTGATATCAAGAGGAACCGACGAGACCTATCGGGAAAAGCTCAAAATGCTGGGTGTCCAGGATGTGTATATGGGCATCATGGACAAGACAGAGGCGATGGCGGATCTGGTGGCCACTTATGGATGGGAGCCCCACGAAATGCTTTACATGGGAGATGACATTCCCGATCTATGTGCGATGGAACTTGTGGGCATCAGCAGTTGTCCGCAGGATGCCGTGCCGGAAGTGCGCGATCGTGTGGACTACATCAGCCACAAGAAGGGAGGCGAAGGATGCATCCGGGATGTGATCGAGCAAAGTCTGAAACTCAAGGGTCTGTGGGCGGTCTGAGTGCAAGTCAGAGGCTGCAGGCATTCCTGAAATTGATCCGATGGCCGAATCTGCTGATGATGGCCCTTACCCTATGGCTGATCCGCTACAGTTTTTTTCAGCCACTGGACATTCCTGTGGTGCTCAGCGATGGGCAATTTGCTCTTCTGGTCCTTTCCACCCTCTGTATTGGTGCGGCGGGCTATGTGGTGAACGATCTGTACGACCTGGAGAACGACCGGATCAACAAACCTGAACGCATGACCATTGGTCCTGTGTTCTCGGAGGATGAGGCCTGGCGCGCCTTTGGATATTTATTTTTAGCAGGTGGGCTGATCGGACTCTATTTGGGCTGGATCACCGGGAAATGGGGTTACGGATCCATCAATCTGATCACGGGTTTCTGGCTGTTTCTCTACGCTTCGGATTTCAAAGGGCGTCCGCTTTTGGGCAATCTCCTCATTAGTTTCTTGTCGGCGGGTGTGCTGACCTATCCGCTTTTTTTCGATGTGCTTCCGCGCATGCCCTTGGCTGCCAACGATCCCGGGCGTATCGCTCTTTTGGTGTTCACGGGCTACTTCTGTTTTGCTTTTGCGCTGAGTCTGTTCCGGGAGTGGGTCAAGGATCTCGAGGATGTGGATGGCGATGAAAAAATGGGTCTGCGGACCATGCCCATTGCCTGGGGGCGCCGATTGACCTCTTTCCTGGCTGCAGTTCTGGGGCTTGTTCTGGCCACTTCATTTGGTTTTATCGCCTGGAACGCCTGGCCTGGCAATCGTATGAGTGGTCTGTACATTCTCCTCCTACTCGCCGTTCCCTGCTTTCTGATCGGATTGCGTTTGTTTGGAAAAAGAGGGCAACTGGAATACCGCCGCATGTCCCTTGCATTGAAAGCCGTCATGGCCCTGGCCATCTTGTCCATACCTTTTTTCACCTACTCCAGCTTGTGAAAACCTATCGATTATTGCTTGGAAGTGGATCGCCCCGAAGGCGCGAGTTGATCGAATCCCTCGGATGGTCGTTTCAAAAAGTATCCATCCATTGCGCAGAAGATCATCCGGATGCACTCCAGGGAGAGGAGATCGCCTCTTATTTGGCCAAAAAGAAATCCATGGCTTACTTAGAGCAACTCGGCCCGGATGAGCTTTTATTGACAGCCGATACGGTGGTCTGGCACCAAGGCCTGCATTTGGCCAAGCCAGAGGACAGGCAGGAAGCTATTTCAATGCTTGGTCGCCTGAGCGGAAGCATCCATGAGGTCATCACCGGGGTGGCCATACGCACAGCGGAGAACATCAAGGTCTTCTCAGAGACCACTCGGGTGCACTTTTGCCCCTTGAAGGATGAACAGATCGAGTTCTATGTGGATCATTATCGACCTTTCGATAAGGCGGGCGCCTATGGTATACAGGAGTGGATCGGCATGACGGGCATCCCTAAGATCGAGGGCTGCTACTTCAATGTTGTGGGTCTCCCCGTTCAGCGTTTGGTGACTGAGATCGACAGTTCTGGTATTGGTATAGCGAAGAACCATTAGTGATCCCATCCTCATCGGATACTCATTCGATCGATCGATGTTGTATGAGAATTAGTACTTTGACGGCTTCAAATCACACTGCATGAGAAAATTATACACCTTGGTCGCAGCCGCATTGATGGCGCTTCCATTGCAAGCAACCCACCTAATGGGCGGAGAGATCACTGTCCAGCACATCGGCGGAAACGACTACGTGATCGCCATGCTCGCCTATCGCGACACCATTGGTGTCCCCATGGCTCCAACGGTCACATTTGAAATATCCGATACATCGGGAGTCATCATGACCCGCACTGTGGCCTATGATTCCACCATCTCAGGGAATCTACTCCCTCAATATCCCTATGGGGTGGAGATCTATCTGGCATTGGATACGATCCAACTCACCACGCCCGGCATGTACGAGGTAGGGTGGAGCAGTTGCTGCAGAAACCACGCGATCCAAAATCTGACCAATCCGGGAGGGGAAAGCATGTACTTCAAGACCGAATTTGAAGTCTTCCCAACGGCAATGAATTCCACCCCTTTCTTTCTGGTGCCCGCAGCCATCTTCTTGCCGATCAATGTGCCCTGGCAGTACAATCCCTTGCCATTTGATGTGGATGGTGATTCCCTGTATTGGAGTACCGATGCTCCACTGCGCAGCTCAACTACCTACTGCGCGGGTTACACCACGCCTCCGGGCGATACGGCCAACCCATTCAGCCTGGATCCCATCACCGGTACCATTTCCTGGACGGCCAATACAATGGGCAATTTCGTAGCTACTGTATTGGTGGAGGAGTTCAGGAACGGCGTACGCATCGGAAGTACGCGGCGCGATCTTCAATTCATTGTTACCAATCCGACTGCTACCCCTTTGTTCACCAACAGCAGCAGCTGGCCTACGGATGCAAACGGTCATTACAGTTTTCCGCTGACGGCAGGAGTGCCTTTCAATCTGAGCGTCATGGCCGACCACGGCGATGCCAATGCCGACCTGGACATGGCATTGTACGGTGAGTTGGTACAAATTTCCTCGAATCCACCCTCTTTTTCGTTCTTCAAAACAGGAAATGGCGCTGAGATACAGGGCACCATGAGCTGGAATGTACCCACTTCCATGACGGTCGGTGATCGGTTCCTGAATGTGGTGCGTGTGAGCGATGGTCTGCACACACAGGATGAAGCCTTTTTTACAGTCATCGTTGCCGGGGTAGGCGAGGACGAAGTGTCGTCAACGATCGACCCCATGATCTATCCCAATCCTGCTCGGGATCAAGTGACC
>JAYOTP010000038.1:0-16974 GCA_038150465.1 Flavobacteriia bacterium
CTGCCCAGGTCGATGAGCGCCTGAGACAGGGCCATGCTGTCCGGGACCGAACGGGCGAGTTCGATCACTTCCTGAAAACGGCTTTCTGCAGCCACTGTGTCGCCAATAAATAAGTGACACCCACCGAGGTTATTCAGAGCGATGAGTCTCCAGCCCAGCTGATGTCCGCGGTACTCCATTGCCTCCTGCAACAATTCAATGGCCTTCTCGTGGCGGTCCAAATAAGACTCCACATTGGCCAGATTGAGCAATACGCTGGCCATTCGCAAGCTGTCTTCGGCCAATTCAGCAATGATCAAAGCCCGCTGATAGCGCAGATAGGCAAGCTCCAAGAGCCCGGATCTTTCAGCGGCCAATCCATAGTACATGAGCATGCTCGCCCGCGCAGAACAGACAGTATCATCCAATGGCTGGGCAAGTCCTTTTCTCAGGTAGTGGTCAGCGGAATCCAGATCCTCGAAAATGAGATAGTATCTGCCAAGGTTCTTGAGTACGCCGACATAGGCGCCTTGCTCTTCTGCCTGAAAGGCCAGAGAACGGGTTTGGTGGAGTGCCGAAATGACCGACGAATCACCAGAACTGATCCGTCCAAATTGGGCATGGTTCAACGAGTCGAAGTCCAGGGATTGTGCCTGAAGGCAGGTCCCGATGAGCCATACAAGAATCCAGCGCAGATCCATGGCTTGAATATCGGCAATTTCAAGACGAAGCATCCGATCGCATGATGTGTTTCTGCAAAAAAAACCACGCCGAGGCGTGGTCTTCACTCTTAGGTCAGGCCTTTTACTGGGCCAGACATTGATAGGTCATTGACATTGCATATCCACGGGCTGCAGATAGGGGATCTGCTCCGTGCCGTCCACCACTCCATCGGTCCTTAGGCGGAAATTCCATTGCTCCACCTGTGCATCTGCAGGCAGGCCAAAGCGTTTTCTGGGGTTGAAACGCATTCTGAACAGGCCCTCACCGACATACGGCACCTGAAGCTCTGGATTGGAAGGTGTTTGGAAATAGTTGGTCACCTTGTGCTTTATGCCGTCCGTGGTGGTGCACTCCATGTAGAGATACACCTCACCAGCCGTCAGGTCCTGCAAATAGGTGGTGTCTTCCCTGAAATTCTCATAAGTGATGGTGATCACATCGTCCAGCTCTGGACGGGCGGGGAACATCCAGGCGGGATCTCTTTCTGTCGCTGGCGGATCGATGGCGATGTTGATATCGTCCGATTTGCGATCGGGGTCTCCGTATCCGCCGCCGTCTTTCGGTTTCACGAGAAAGGAAAACCCTCGGGAGTAGCAGGTCGCCGCATCCGTCTCATACCATTCGGCCAGGGTGGGCTTGAACACATATTTGTACACGAGATTGCCCATATCAGTCATCTGCATGGTATCGTTGGAACTCTTCCATTCCTGGCTGCCCGTTCCGTTGGCTTTTGGATGTCCCGAAGGAAAATTAAAGGGGTTCCACGTCCATATGTACACGCCCATTCCTGCAGTGGCGTCATCCACCAGGTTTTGAATGTGCTCAACCGAGGCGTCCAGCTGATTGAGGTCCACGATCAGCACCAGGCTGTCGTTCGGATCGATCTTTTCCGGAATGGTGGTCACCTGAGCATTCACTCCTAATGTCATGGCGATGACCGCGCAAATTGTCAATATCCTTTTCATGCTCACTGTCTGTTGAAGTCGTAGTCATAAGAAATGTTCAGCTCGTCGCAGCGTTGCCGGCTCACTCTGAATCCCATGCGGGTATCAATGCTCCGCACCATCTGGGTGAGACTCATCATCAGTGTGTCACCAAGGTCCGTATATACGCTGACGCCCGAGGGGAACTCCAAATTATCGTAGGCAAAACTGCCCGAATTCCCAAAGATGTTCCCGCCTGCTCCAGGGTTGTCCACCGTGTACGAAGAGGTTACATAATCGAAGCTCATGACCATCGGGTCGGAAACAAAGAAGTCCGAGATATCGATGACCTCAGGTACGGGCTGGGTCTCGTCGGTCTGAAGGACCGTTTGAAGTTCCCAGGTGCCTGTGATGCCCTCTGTGAGGGAATAATCGTCTCCGATCTTGCCATAAGGCTCGGGCTTGCAGCTTTGGAAAGCGATCAGCAAAATGGCTGCTGCAGCTATGGTTCTTTTCTTGATCATGTGCGTTGTCTTAGCAACCCCCTGTTTGATTCAGAGGGAAAATATCTGTCTGTTCTGAAATGGGGAACTGAAGGACCATGCCGTTGCAGTCCCATGGAGCGTTTCGAATGATGATGGCCTCACCCGACGCCCCTCTTCTCTTCTGCTGTTGAATGCGATTCCCCTCACCCACCATCTCGATGCGGCGCTGTTTGTGGATCTCATCCAATACGATCTGGGCCGAGGCATTGGCACCCAGGTTGCGGCTGTTGTCGCCATAAGCGCGTTCCAACAGAGCATTCACATCATTGATGGCGACCGTCAGGTCCGTCCCGATCAAAGCAGCGCATTCGGCCCGCAGCAGGTGCATATCCGTCAGGTGCAGGACGGGCACAGAAAAGTATTGCCTGTTGAATTTGTTGAGCCCGATGTATTCATTGGCCGCCCCCTCATTGAAAACGGTCAACCAGCTGGAACGCTGATCTGCTGTATCCATACCGAAGAGCGCGTAGAGCTCCTGGCTCACACGAAGTGTTGGCTCGTTGCCCAGGTCAGTTCGGTAGTTTCCGGTGAAGGCCCCCGAACGCTGATCGTTGTCCTGACTGACCGTCCAGAAAATGGCCTCGCTGCTCACGTCTCCCTCCCTGAAACGATTCAGGGTGTCCGAGTTGCCGGGGTCCAGTGAGAACACCCCGCTGTTGATCACCGCATCAGCATAGGATTTGGCCGTCGCGTGGTCGTTCATTTGAAAATATACCTTGGCCAAAAGCGCCTCCGCGGCATATCTGCTGGCATAGGGTCCGTTGTCGTTGGGGAGCTTGTCTTTTGCGAACTCCAGGTCTGAAATGATCTGAGCATATGCAGCACCTACCGATTCGCGCGTAGGGAGCGTCTGTATGTCCACCGATGTGCGAATGGCGATGCCGGGATGCTCGTTGTTGCCGCTGAACCCGTAAGGCTGGGCCCATCCGGTGACCACATCAAAGTGCCCAAGGGCCCTGATGAATCTGCATTCGGCCTCCATGACCTGCTTTCGGGCATCATCCACTCCGGCACTTCCGTTGGAGAGGGCATCGATCAGGCTGTTGGCCCGCATAATGGCGATGTAGGGCTCGCCATACACTCCGCCGATCGTACCGTTGAAAAAGAGCATGTTCCGGTTGTAGACTTCGTTGTAGTCCGAGCTGGCATTGGGCGCGTCCAGATCATCGCTGAGCAGGTCGTTGAGGACCTGAAGCCTGCCGTTCTTGTAATTGGCGATGACGTCGTAGCAGCTGTTCAGGATGTTCTCATAATCCTGAGGCGTTTGCAGCGCCTCATCCTGAGTGAGTGTGTTCCCGACCGGGTCCACATCCAGATAATCCTCGCAGCCGATGAAGGCCAGGGCGAAGAGAGGCACGAATAGTTTTGAGTTGATTTTCATGGCTCGTTCGGATTAAAATTGGAGGTCGATGCCCAGACTGAAGGTCTTTTCCTGAGGCGGTGTGAGATAGGTGATGTTCGGGCTCATATTCCTGTCGGTAGCGTTTTCAAAGTCGCGCGCGATCTCAGGATCGAGTCCTGGGAATTTGGTGAAGGTCAGCAGATTCGTTCCCACGGCATAGATGCGAAGGCCACCGAGCTTCCACTTTTTGACCTTCTCCGCAGGGAAGGTGTATCCAAAGGTGATGTTTCTGAGTCGCAGGAAGCTTCCGTCATGCAGCCAAAGGTCTGTATTGATCCAGGGCGTGGTGGAGCCCAGATTTGCATTTTCCGTTGTGACACGTGCATAGCCTGCGTCGTCTCCAGGCTGCTGCCAGCGATCGAAAATGTGTGGCGTCATGTTCCAGAGGCCATCGTTGATGCTCATCACACCGAGCTGGCGCTTGGACGAACTATCGTAGATGTCTCCACCGATAACAAAGGCGAAGAGGAAGCTGAAATCGAATCCTTTGTAGGTGAATGAATTATTGATCCCACCGATCGCATCCGGAAGCACATTGCCCACGGCCACCCGATTGGCTGGATCCCAGATGTAGGTCTCGTTGCCATCGATGTCCAGGTAAACGGGCCGTCCATTGCTGGGGTCGATGTGCGAGAAACGCACCAGGAAGTTGGTCCCCACCGGAGAGCCGACCACCACACGTGTGTCGTTTGTTCCTCCCGATACAGCATCCGGGCTATACCCGCCAATGCTCGAGATCTCATTGCTGTTGTAAGCAATATTGAACTCGGTACTCCAGGTGAATTCGCCCACAAGGTTGCGGCTTCTGAGAACGAGTTCAATGCCCTGATTGGTGATCTCGGCCACGTTGTCCCATTTGTTGGCAAATCCGAAGGCCCTGGGAATGGTCACGTTGATCAGCACCTTGTCCGACATCTTGTTATAGTAGGAGAGCTCTCCCGTGATGCGGTCGTTGAACAATCCGTATTCCAAACCGAAGTCGATGGAGCGCGTGTTCTCCCACTGTAGGAATTCGTTGGGAAGTACGGTCGGGTACAGGATGTTGCCGTTGTTGTACTGACCGTTCCTCGACCAGTTCCCACGCCATTGATCGGGCGGAAATGCGGCATTCCCCGTATAGCCGATGCTTCCTTTCAGCTTCAGATAATTCAGGGTCTTGCTCGAGCTCAACCAGTCTTCTTCAGAAAGGATCCAGCCCACACCAAGGGAGGGGAAGAAGCCCCACCGTCTTTCCGGGCCGAACTTGGAAGATCCATCCCCACGAACCACCATTTGGGCCACGTACTTGTCTTTATAGGAGTAGTTGATTCGTCCGAATACCGAGGCGAAAGTGTACCGCTCCTCGGGGATCTGATTGTCCAGTTTCAAGGAGTCCAGAAGTTCTTTGTTGTCGAACAGCGGGCCGGGTACATTCACATAGATGTTGTTCTCAATGGTCTGCCCCTGATCGTTGTCATAGGCATAGGTATAACGGTAGCGCTTGCTCTCTTGTGTTTCTGCCCCGATCATATAGGTGAGGACGCTGTTCTCATTCAAACGATGCAGATAGGTTGCTGTGGCGAACACATTGTAATTGTTCACATCGCGTGGCGTTCGAAAAGCATTTCCCTGGTTTTCATTCTGAGAAGTTCCTATGATCTGCCAGGGCTCGTACACATCTTCAATGATGCGCATATAATCGTAGGATCCAGACAGGGTGAGCGTCAGGTTCTTGATCGGCCGATAGCTCATCTTCAGGTTGTTGATGCTTCTGTACTCATCGGTCCGCCATTGCTTGAGTTCGCGCATCATCACCGGGTTGTTGCCGGCACCCGCATTGTACCAATAAGCGCCCGTGCTGTCGTAGATCGGGAAGATCGGCAGGGCAGTGCTCATCGCTGCGCCCAATCCGCCCGACCAGGCGGCATCTATCCGGTTGTTTCGGCCACGGCTCAATGAGGTCGATACCCCGATGTCAAATTTGCTGCTCACTTTCCAGTCGGCATTGAATCGTCCGGATACCCGCTCATAGCTGTTTCCTTTCAGGTAACTATCGTTCAGATCGTAAGACAGGCCGGTGTAGAAGTTGAACTTTTCGGTGGCTTTTTGAACCCCAAAATCGTAGCGCTGCTTGAAGCCTGTCTCTATGGTCTGATCCACCCAATTGGTGTTGGTCCTGCTCGCCTCTTCCCAGCTCAAGCCCGCAGGGAGTTGAGGCGTTCCCACTTTGCCATCATTCGTCCAGGCCTCCTTGTACATCTGCAGCCATTCGGGCCCATTGAGCATTTCCGGGGTACGGGTGGGATTGGCCATCCCAAGCCGGGTGCTGAAATTGAACTTGAGTTTCGGACTGTTTCCTCTCTTGGTCGTGATCAGGATCACTCCGTTGGCGCCACGAGATCCATAAATGGCCGTAGCCGATGCATCCTTCAGGATCTCCACCGACTCGATGTCGTTGGGATTGAGTGCTGCCAGTGGGTTGGCGTTCATGGCTCCTGAATTCCCCTGGATGAAATATTCCTGAGTGATCGGTATTCCGTCCACTACATAGAGCGGATCACCTCCGGCCGAAATACTCGCCACTCCACGAATGCGGATCAGCGATCCCGAACCGGCCAATCCACTCCCTGTGATCACCTGAACGCCTGGGGCCTTCCCCTGCAAAGCGGTCTCGAAAGAAGGCGTTGGAATGTCGTTCAGTGCCTTGGACCCCAGTTTCACGACAGATCCAGTCATGTCGCGTCTCCGCTGCACGCCGTAGCCCACAACGACCACTTCGTCCAGGTCATTGGTGGCTACTTCCATCGCCATATTCCCCATGTCCAGCGACTGTCCTTCAGCCACAGTGACCTTTCTGCTCAGGGTGGCATATCCGATGAAAGACATCTTAACGGTCAGGTCGCCAGGCGCCACCTGCAGAACGAACTTGCCATCGAGATCGGTCGTGGCACCAATTCCCTGTTCTTCGATCAGAACAGCCGCACCGGGCAGGCTCTGCTTGTTCTCATCCAGTAGCGTGCCCGTCAGGACCTGCGCCTGCAAAAAGGCCGGGGCCATCAAAGTGGCACTTAGGAGCAGTTTGAGGTAAATGTGCTTCATGGGTAAATGATTCTGTAGGGTCTTTATGATCAATGGGCGGTTCGGATGATCCTTCCCGAATACACGCGGTCTTCCTGCTGGATGCGGTAAAGAAGCATCTGCTGACCAAAGGACATGTGGTCGGCATGCCAGGTGAATGAGCCATCGCGAACCGAGACCTGCTCATCCGCGATCTTCCTGCCCAGCATATCGGTAATGGTGAGACGCACCTGAGAGAGGTCCCATCCATCGGCCAGATAGAAATGCAGTTCATCTGAAAAAGGGTTGGGACCCACTGTGATTCCAGGACTGCCCCTGTGCATCAGATCGTCTTCCGTATCCATGGGCATATCCGAATCGATGAACCATGGATTATTGGCATACACGTGGTATTCACCCGCATCGTAGTTGATGCTCATGTTCACATCGGTCACGTTGAGGCTGTCCCCGGTGATCAGATCGTACCACCAACCCGTCGATGGGAAAAATGGCTGCACACTCATGCTGTTCATTCCAAAGTTTCCATAGATCAGCACATGATTGCCGCTCTTCTCAAACTTCATGAATTTGAGATTTTGATTCAGGCCACGAACCGTCGGATCGTTCCGGAAGATCATTGGATGTGTGCGTTTGAGCTGCGCCATGATCTGGTAGGCTCTGTATACGTCCCTTCGGTCTGGCTCGTTGAGGTAGTTCCAGAGAATCGCTTTCTCACAGATCCGGCAGGGGTCATCAATGGATACATCGTATCCAAGTTCACCGTGGGCCCAGATCATCTTTGGCCCTGGGATGGGCAGAAGGAAAACCGGAACCAACTCCGCGCGGTCCAGGGCGATGGGAAGGGTTTTGATGTTGTACGGACCATTTGCCGCTCCGAACTGAAGGCTTTTATACAGGATGCGCTCCTCGTCGTGGCTTTCGCCATAAGCCACCACTTTATTGCCATTCCATCCCCTGGATGAGGACAAAGCCCAGTTGAAATTCGAGGAATAGCCCATGGCTCCTTCGGTATATTCGTGGTTGAGGTTTCCCCACAACATGAATCCCCTGCTGGCCAGTTCACTTTCTTCCGTATTGTCAGCAAAGTGTTCCAGGATCAAGTATACGCTGGGGTCGATTCCACGAATGTGGTCTGAATAATCCTGCAGAATGTCGATGCGGCTTTGATCGTATTGGCCCCAGGCACCGACATTGCCCAATGTGTTGTTCTGGGTCAGCCCCTTGGACAGATCGAAGCGGTAGCCGTCTATGTGGTATTCGTCCACCCAGTATTCGATCACGCGCTTGGACCAGTAGCGGGTCGCTGCGCTTTCGTGGTTCAGGTCGTAGCCCACATTGAAATCGTGCTTGGCCACAGGGTTGGCCCACGGATTATCGGGCGTGGGCGCTGTATAACCGCCTTGATTGTACATGCGCACCAATGGACTTTGTCCAAACTGATGGTTCAGAACGATGTCCAGAATGACCGCCATTCCGCGCCGGTGGCATTCTTCGACCAACTCCTTGAACTTGTCTCTTGTGCCGTAGTATTTGTCCAAAGCGAACATGAAAGAAGGGTTGTAGCCCCAGCTGTTGTTCCCTTCAAATTCATTCACAGGCATGAGTTCGATGGCATTGACGCCCAGTTTTTCCAGATAATCCAAACGATCGATCACCGACTGGAAACTGTGACGGATGTCCCAGTCCCTGATCAGCAGTTCATAGATGATCAGATCATCTTCTGCCGGCCGTTGGAAGTTGATGCTGCTGTCCCAGTTGTAGGGTGCTCTGCCTGGCTCCAAAACACCCACCGCATCCGCCGTCTTGTCGGATGGATAAGGCAGCAGGGCGGGATAGGTCGCCGGGCTGATGTATTTGTCGTTCCAGGGGTCGAGGATCATTTCCGAGTAGGGATCTGCTACGCGAAGCCCCATGCTGTCGATCTCATATTGGAAGCGATACTGCTTCCCCGCCGTCAGGCCGGTGATCTCCAGCCAGAAGTAGTCCGAAGCCGGGTCTTTGGCCATTTCGTAGGCCGGATCGGGCAGCCATCCGTTGAAATCTCCCAGCACATAAATGAAATCCTTTCCAGGCGCACGCAACTGCAGCCGGACTGATGTGTTGCTCGGATAGCTGATGCCCTCTTCTGAATTGGCGGGTAAAGGTGCTACTGGCGTAGGGCCTCTTTTCATCAGATACACCGTGTCCGATTCTGTCTTTGAGCCGAGAGTGGCGGTCAGGACAACTTCGAAGCGCATATTCGGATAGGTGCTCATATCCAATGTGTGGCTCAGGGAAGTTTGCCCAACCGCAGAAGCCACCGAAACGCCATCCACTGTGATATCGAGGTCCGCAGCTACGGGCGATTCTCCCTGTAGGGCGACCTGCTCGTTGGCCCCGACAAAATAGAAGCGGTCCGGATGCGAAACGATATCGGCATTGAGCCCGGGACGGGAAATGGGAACATTGATGTCGTCCGACTTGCGGTCCGGGTCGCCCCAACCGCCGCCGTCCTTCGGTTTGACCAAAAAGGAAAAGCCTCTCTGGTAGGCCTGGGCCGTATCGGTATCATACCAATCGATCAGTGTGGGCTTGAAGACATATCGGTACTTCATGTTGCCCAAAGGTGTCATCCGCAGGCTGTCATTGCTGTTCTTCCAGGCCTGGCTTCCGATTCCATTGACCAGCGGGTGGCCTGCCTGGTGTTCATTCGGATTCCATGTCCAGATATAGATGTCCATTCCAGCGCGGGCATCTGATTTCAGGTTCTGCACATGAACAGAAGAGCTGTCCATTTGATCCAGATCCACGACGATCACCAAACTGTCTTGAGGGTCGATAAATGTTGGCGTGGTCTGTACGATCTGCTGGGATCGAAGCGGAGAAAGGCCAATAAAGATGGCCAGCAGGAGTAAAGCTCTCTTCATTTGAGGCAAAGTGTATTATTCACACATTGCGAATTTATGAATAAAATGGTCATGTGTAGTTGATGAAAAAATTTGACCTTGTATTCTCATTTTTCGAATCCACTTTTTCTTAATTTAATGGTCTAGTGCTTCACCCCCAAAAGCATGACACTTATTCACATCGATGATGATCCCGTTTATCGACTCATCGTACAAAAAACGCTGAACGCAATAGTCACCACAAAATCTTATGTGAGCGGTGAAGATTTTCTAGCTGATCGAACGCCAAAAGATATCGGTGCATTCCTCGTCGACATCCATCTGGGCCCTGATCGAATGAATGGTGAGGAATTGTTGGGCGTACTCAAAAAAGAGAACGCCTATTCACATCTGCCGGTCATGGTTCTTTCGTCCACAGCCTGCAGCGGCAGCAGGCGATCCTTCCTCTATTCGCTTGGATTCTCTGAAGTCATCTGCAAACCCTTTCAGAAGGAGGCCTTCATCGAGGCGATCAAAAAGGCTATGACCCAGAACTGAATGGCTTCTTGTATTCAAATTTGAGTAGAACGTGGCTTGTGGAATTCTTGCGTTCAGGTTGGGTCGCTGTTCGTACTTTTCGTGGAAATCAGATCCAAATGAAAAGGCTCTTCATTCTGCTGCTGGCGACCGCCCTCGCTTGTTCGGGTCCCGCGCCGAAAACCCAAGACCAACTGCCCATGTCTTCCGAAAAGAAAAACGATCCACACTCCTTCGCACAAACCGAGATTGCCCAAGTCGCGCATTTGGATTGGGATGCCCAAATACTATTTGAAGAGCAGATCATCGAAGCCACCGCCAGCTGGACCTTGGCCGAAGGAGCGGGGAACGAAGTCATATTCGACACCTACGATCTGGATATCCTCGAAGTGACCGACAGCAATGGAAACACACTTTCATTTGAAGTCGGGGAAAAGAGCGAATTGTTTGGCAGTCCGCTGATCATACAGTTGGAAGATGCCGGCGAAAAGGTATCCATCCGCTACAGGACAAGTCCAGGTGCAAAGGCCTTGCAATGGACAGACGCCGAGCAAACTGCAGACCGACTCGGTCCATTCCTTTATACCCAAAGCCAAGCGATTTTGGCGCGCACATGGGTGCCCTGTCAGGATGGGCCGGGCATTCGCTTCACCTACGAAGCGCATGTTCAAGTGCCCAAGGGCATGCTGGCATTGATGAGTGCATCCAATCCGATGGAAGTCTCAGACGACGGATCATACAGTTTTTCCATGCCTCAGCCCATTCCATCCTATCTGCTGGCCCTATCTGCCGGTCATTTGGCCTTCAAAGAAGTGGGCGCCCGCACAGGCGTTTATGCAGAGCCGTCAATGGTCGACACCTGCGCCTGGGAATTCGCTGATATGGAGGCCATGATGGTCGCCGCCGAGGAACTTTATGGCCCGTACGAGTGGGGGCGTTACGACCTCATCGTTCTGCCGCCGAGTTTCCCGTTCGGGGGCATGGAGAACCCTCGTCTGACCTTTGCCACTCCGACCATTCTCGCCGGCGATCGCTCGCTGGTCTCGCTGGTCGCCCACGAACTCGCACACAGCTGGTCCGGCAATTTGGTCACCAATTCTGTGTGGGATGACTTTTGGTTGAATGAAGGCTTCACCGTCTATTTTGAAATGCGCATCATGGAGGCGGTCTACGGGAGAGAATACTCCGAAATGCTGGCGCTTCTCAGTCATACCGAATTGCTCAATACGGTGGAGGAATTCATGGAATCCATGCCCGATGACACCCGCTTGAAACTCGATCTGAAGGGGCGGAATCCGGACGATGGGGTGACTGCCATTCCCTACGACAAAGGCTATCACTTCCTCCGATTGATGGAGGAAACCATCGGACGGGAGCGGTTCGATGCCTTCCTGAAAAACTATTTCCAGACCAACCGATTCAAGGTGATGGATACCGAACGATTTGTCGCTCTGCTGAAAACCGACCTGCTCTCAGAAGAAGAATACAGCTCGATCGGCGTGGACAATTGGATCTATGCCCCCGGCCTTCCGGCCAACGTGCCCGTGCCCAACAGCGACCGCTTTGAAAAGGTAGATGGGTATGCGCAGGCCTTCCTGAATGAAACCAAACTGCCTGAAGCAGAGGTGACAGAAACCTGGAGCACCCACGAGTGGCTTCGCTTCTTGAGGCGCATCAAAGGAGCAGACGTGAACGCACTCGCCCAGCTCGATGCGGCCTACAGCCTGACCCGATCAGGGAATGCGGAACTCGCCGCGCAATGGTTTGAGAATACGCTCAGTGAAAAAGAAGCATATCACGCACCCAATGACATGGACCTTGAGGCATCGGTCACGGATTTCCTGACCCGGGTGGGGCGCCGAAAGTTTCTGATGCCGATCTACTCTGCTCTTTTGGAAGGTGGAAAACTGGAATGGGCGCAGTCGATCTATGAAAAAGCCCGTCCGGGATATCACGCGGTCTCCCGCGAATCCTTGGATGAATTGTTGCTCGCTTCGAATTGATGATCAGACCAAGAATTCTCCATATCCTCGATCTGTTTGAGGTATAGGCGGAACAATCGGTCCGCACGAACAGGATTCCTATTCAGGTGTATGGCGAGCAGTTTCTGCTGTTCGAACCATACTTTCATATCTGCACACATACTGGCGTTAGAAGTGCGGATGTAGTTGATGTCCGCAAAGCTCAAGAAGACCGTCTTGATGCCGTGTGTTTCGATGTAGGCATTGTTGGCCATGTTCAGGTAGGGCATCAAATACAACTGATGTGCTGAATCCTCCTGACAGTTCGCGTGCAAATGCTTGATGAGCTGCTTGAGGTCTTCGACGATCCGTCGTGCCTCCTCCTTTTCGAGAATGAGGTTTTCGACCACGAAATTGATCTGCACCAACATATTGGAGATGGTGCGTTCGGACCAGAGTTCCAACGTGGTCATCCGTCCATAGAGGTCGAAGAGCTCGCGGGAGTTCCATAGGATGCCCAGACTGATGTCTTCCATCCGAAGGTTTCTGCTTTCGCTGTAGTTCGTACTGCGCAACCAGATGAGGTGCTTGAACCGCGCCAGATTATCCGAAAAGAAATAGTGAAAAAGAGGCATGTCCCTGGCCGAATAGTACAAGGTGTGCCCGATGTTGGTCATTGCCGAAAGCATGCCCCGCGTTTCTTCCAAATACTGGGTGAGCGAAGGAACATCTCGAATGAAGGAAGGCCGTATCGCACTTAGATGGGAGGTGAGTTGGGTGATGCCCTCGAATTCCTGAATATCGATGTCAAACTCCGTGAGCAGCAGGAACAGTTCGTCGGCCGTTAGTTTGGAATCTCCGCGAATGCGTTTGTAGGCATTGCTGCTGCTGATCCCCAGCGTATTGCTAACGGCATAACCGATCTTTCTCGGATCGCTCAGTTTTTGCTTGATCTTTTCGAAGATCCACTTGGACAATCCTATTTCCCTTTCACTCATGATAGAAAAACAAATGATACATCACCGCCTGAAAGGACATTCGATCCTACCGACTGACCGAAAGATAGGAATCTATAAGCTTCGGAATGACCAGCCCTTTTCTTTCCAATGAGCGAGTAATTCGGGCAGGATACGTTGCAATCGGGGGAGTGCTTTTTGGCTGTCGTGAAAGACCACCACACTTCCCGGCCTCGTCTTTTCCCGTGTGTGTTCCAGACATTCTTCAGGCCTCATCTGCGTATCGTAATCGTAGGAGAGCACATCCCAAAAGACGGTCTGTACGCCCTGTGCGGCGAGCTGTTGGTGCTGTTTCTTTTTCAGGCGCCCATAGGGCGGGCGGAAAAAGTATGCCCCTTCCAAAAGATCAAGGCTTTGCCGAGCTGAACGGACATACTCGTGGGTTGGCGTGTTCCAGCCGTTCTCGTGATTCATGCTGTGTCCGCCCAATAGATGCCCTTCTGCGCGGATCCGGTCCACCAGGTCCGGGTGCTGCTGCACATTCTTTCCGATCAGAAAAAAAGTGGCCTTCGCGTCAAACTGTTTCAACGTATCCAAAACGAACGGAGTGGCCTTTGGACAAGGTCCGTCATCAAAAGTCAGGTGCACCACGGACGTGTCCCGAGGCTTACTGAATAGCGCTCCCGGATAACGGATGGGTCCGAGGCGAACCATCCATTCATGCCATCTGCGCATACTAGCGCTGGGCATTCAGTGGGCCCATCGTATTGAGGTACCGCTGATAAAATTCGTTCTCCTCGAGTTTGTCTCCAGAGCGGCCGATCTCGTACTGATTGACCATCTGCATCAGCATTTGATAGTACTGCATGGACTCCTGCATATCCGGCTGGATCGACTTTCTCCACTTGCCCTTGAATTGCTGGAAGTAAGCAAGTTCCTCATCCAGATCATCCGCAAAGTCACTGACAATGGCATGTGCTTTCTCTGTGGCCCCAGCCCTGTAGTAGGCCTCGATCACAGGAAGTACGAAGTAATTGTAGCCAAAGACCTCGGCTGGAACCTGTTCCATTCCGTGATCGAGCACTTCAATGGCTTTTTCCTTTTTGCCTTCCATCGCCAGCGCCGAACCAAGGCGTCCAAAGATGTTCCGGAAATTGTAGCTCAGCCGTCGGTTGGTCTCGTCCAGATAAAGCCCGGGGTCGTTCATATTGTCCCAGGCGAATTTGTTCATCATGTTGTCGTACATGACATCGGTCTGAACGCGTCCAAATTCTGCATTCTGCCCGGCTTTTGGATTTTTGATCGGTACGAAACGATACGCCAGCCCCTCGAGTTGGAAATATTCATCGAGGTAGAAATACGCCTTTCTGCTTCCGCCCACTGTGATGGAGAAGTAAATGGGGCGCGTCCAGTCGTTGTAGGCGATCAGGTCCATGAGCATCAGATCGCGCTTTGGCAATGCATTCGAGCGGAAATCCCAATCGATGTAGTCCACGATCTTGTCTTCATCACCCGCTTGGACCACCTGGTTTTCGATCACCGCCTTCTTGTCCACTTTCACGCGAAGTTTCTTGACGGGATAGAACTGCAGCTCATTGGTCCCCATTGTCTTGAAACGTGTCTTCGGATCGTCGCTCTTTACCCATTTCATGAAGTCCTCTGCGCGCCACCTCTTGTCGCCTATGCCGATGTCGCGGTAGTACAACACATCGCGCGTTCCTTGCTTGTACTGTTTCCATTCAAATCCAAAGGGAACAGCGTCCGAGTCGTAGGCTTTTCGCCTCATCTGGTCGATGTACCAATCCGTATTGAGCAGGGAAAGGTTGACCACGCGCACATCGGTGCGGTACTGTTCGACCTCCTGCACATACCACAAGGGGAAGGTGTCGTTGTCTCCATTGGTGAACAGAATGGCGTTCGGAGCACAGCTGTCGAGGTAGGCCTTGGCGATATCGCGGGCTGTGGTCCTTCCTGAGCGATCGTGATCGTCCCAGTTCTGCTGCGCCATCAATCCTGGCACACCGATCAGGCATGCAGCGGAGATCATCAGGGCTGTGCTTGCGTTTTGCCGGCTTTCTTTCAACAGGTCGAAGAGGGCATGCACGCCCAATCCGATCCAGATGGCAAAGACATAGAAAGATCCCACAAAGGCATAATCACGTTCCCGCGGTTCGAAAGGCTTGTGGTTGGTGTAGACCACGATGGCAATTCCAGTGAACAAGAAGAACATCATGATGGCCCAGCCATCTTTCCAATTGGCCTTGAAGTGGAACCATAGACCGATGAGCCCGAGGATGAGGGGTAATAGGAAGTAGGTGTTGCGCGCCTTATTTCTGGCGAAATGATCCGGCAAATTGTCCTGAGGGCCTATGTGCATTTTGTCCACAAAGCCGATCCCCGACAGCCAATTGCCCTTGGTGAGCTCGTACCGGTGTTGCTGATCGTTTTGTCGTCCGGCAAAATTCCACATGAAATAACGCCACCACATATGGCCGATCTGGTAATCCATGAAGAACTTGAAGTGCAAACCGAAACTCGGTTTCTTTTTCGTGTCCTTGATGTCCATCAAAGCAATGTAATTCCGCACGTGATTGGGGTCGTCGCTCCACATGCGCGGGAAGAAACCGATGTACTCTTTTTTGAACTTCCGGACACTTTCCTTTCCGTCGTTGGAGATCAGGTATTTTCCAGATTCCTCATCTCGGTAATAGGTTGGGTTGCCATCCACAAAACTCTCAACCTCCGCATTGAAACTTTGTCCATAGAACTTTGGCCAGTCACCGTATTGCTCTCGGTTGTAGTAGGCCAAAAGGCTCAGTGCGTCCTCCGGGTTGTTCTCGTCGATGGGTGGGTTGGCATTCGACCGAATGGCCAGAGTGACAAAAGAGGAGTACCCGATCACGATATAGGCGATCCCCAGAACGGCCGTAGCGATGATGGGCTTCTCTTTCTGGCGGGCGAAGCGAACGCCAAACCAAGTAAGTGCAGCAAGGATAACGATCGCAGCCACGGAACCGGAGTCAAAGGGCAGGCCCAAATGATTGACCAGGTTGATCTCCAAAAAGCCGAACAACTTCAGGGTGAGTGGGATGATGATCTGAAACACCAGGCCAAGGATGGCCACAGAGATGATGTTGGCCAGGTAGAATCCGTTGCGGTTGTACTTGAATTTCTTGAAGTAATAGATCATTCCTATGGCCGGAATGGTCAGGAAAACGAGAATGTGCACCCCGATGGCCAGGCCGATCAGATAGGCGATCAGAACGATCCAGCGATCGGCTCGCTCATCTTCTGCGTCTACCGCATTCTCCCATTTCAAAATGGCCCAAAAGGCCACCGCTGTGAAGAAACTGGACATCGCATATACTTCCCCTTCCACAGCAGAGAACCAAAAAGAATCACTGAAGGTGTAGGCCAGGGCGCCCACCAGACCGCTGCCAAAAATGATGCGCATGTTCTTCTGATCGATGGCTCCACCCTTTTTGATGATGATCTTTCGGGACAGGTGGGTGATGGTCCAGAACAAGAAGAGGATGGTGAATGCGGACGAAAGTGCCGAGGAAAGATTCACCATATAGGCCACCTGGGTCAGGTCGCCAAAAGCAAAAAGGGAAAAGAAATTGCCGATCAACTGAAAAAGCGGTGCTCCCGGAGGGTGGCCGACCATCAGTTTTGCCGAAGTGGCAATGTATTCACCACAGTCCCAGAAACTCACGGTGGGCTCAAGGGTGGCGATGTAAACGAATGCAGCTATTGCGAAGCTGACCCAACCCAAAAGGTTATTGATCTTTTTATAGTTCTCCATTGCCATAATCCATGCTCGATCTGCGGTGCAGGCGAAAATACACAAAATGACCCCCGACTTTTCCCAACAAAACGCAAAAGAGCCGCTATGGAATCCGCATACACCTTGTTCATTGTCACCACTTGGACTTATCTTTGCCCTCCTTTTGCCCGATCGTCTAATTGGCAGGACAGCGGATTTTGGTTCCGTCAGTCTAGGTTCGAGTCCTAGTCGGGCAACAAC
>JAYOTP010000039.1:0-4654 GCA_038150465.1 Flavobacteriia bacterium
CCCGATCGAGATCCAACCATTGAAGGGCCGCCCCCGATAGAAGCTGTTGTTGGATCGCAGTCGAATAGCCTGCACTTCGGATCAGCTGGGCCGGTTCAAGTTCTCCCAGTGGGAAGGGATAATCACTCCCCATGGCCACCCGGTCCGCGCCCATTTTTTGAATGACCAAGTCCAGCGCTGCCTTATCGTGAACAAGGCTGTCGATCCAAAACTGGCCCAAGTACTTTTCTGGTGGATGGGGGTTGTCCACGGCGCAGAGATCCGGGCGTACATCAAATCCATGTTGAATACGGCCAATGGTGGCTGGGAATGAGCCGCCTCCATGGGCCACGGCCACCCGCAAATTGGGAAGGCGTTCGAAGACTCCGCCAAAGATGAGAGAACAGAGGGCCAACGAACTCTCGGCCGGCATCCCAACCAACCAAGGCAACCAGTATTTGCTCATTTTCTCCTTCCCCATCATGTCCCAAGGATGAACGAAGACAGACATCCCCCATTCTGCACAGGCTTCGAAAACTTCAAACAGCTCGGGCGCATCCAAATTCCAGTCGTTAATATGTGTCCCGATCTCAACGCCGCGCAATCCGATCTCCTTGCACCGCTCCAATTCTTTGACTGCAAGCTTGGGAGACTGCAGGGGAAGCGTACCGAGTCCGACAAATCTCTTGGGGTATCTCCGGACGACATCCGCTATGTGGTCATTCAGGAATTTGGATACCTCAAGGGCGTCCTCGGCCTTGGCCCAATATGAAAACATCACAGGAACGGTGGACAAAACCTGCACGTCCACTCCGAAACTGCAGCACTCTTTCATTCGCTTTTCCGCATCCCAGCAATTGTCTTCGATCTCGCGAAAAAAATGATCGTCGCGCATCATGCGTGCACTGCAACATCCTGTGTGGTCCAGTTGAATGAAACCGCCATAGCCGAACATGCCCTTGAAATCGGGAATATCCTTCGGGAGAATGTGCGTATGTATGTCGACCGTGAACGGTCGGTCGGTCCGTGCCTCCATTCGCTCAGACGAATCGGGAATCCGCGTCCATTACCATTCCACATTCGGAACAGCTCCTTTTTTCTTCCGAAGCATAGAATTCCCTGAATCTGGGAAGGAAGTCCTTTTCAATATTCGTGAGCGGGAAGTAGGTGGCGTGCAGCTCATTGTTGCACCCCTCACAAAACCACATGAGGCCGTCCTGATGTTCGGGCTTGCGGACCCGTTCGATGACCAGGCCCACGGATCCCTCCGAGCGGATCGGGCTGTGCGGCACCTTTGGGGGAAGAAGGAACATCTCTCCTGCCCTGATGGGCACATCAACAGATCGTCCGCCCTCCTGAATTTTTACAACGATATCGCCTTCAAGCTGATAGAAGAGTTCTTCCGTCTCGTTGTAGTGATAATCCTTTCGGGCATTGGGGCCGCCCACGATCATGACGATGTAATCTGTGCCTTCGGGATAGAGATTCTTGTTGCCAACAGGTGGCTTGAGCAAGTCTCGGTTATCTTCTATCCACTTTTGGAGGTGAAATGGTTTGTTCATGGCTGATGGGATCGAGCCCAATTTACAAATTGGCCATACACCCGAGCGAATCGTCCCCGGTCCTTAGGAAAAGACCTCAGCGATCATGCACCGAACACCGCCGCCGCCCAGGTCCTCTATTGTTGGTATGGCCGCATCGATGACGCTGCCAAAGCCTTCCAGAGCCCGAACGATCTCCGGGTCGATCTCTTTGCGGCTCCTGCTGCTCATGACGATGATCGTTTCGCCTGAAGCAGATCGCATCTCAAGAATGTTCCCACCGAAACTGGCGATGTCCGAATAGGTGAGCTCCAAGATCTCTCTGCCTGAATTTTTCAATTGCCAGCGAACAGCCTCCCGTTCTTCCTCAGAACGTATGGACTCCAAACAAACCGCTGCCCAGCTTGTCCCAATACTCATCAGCACATTGGTGTGGTAAATGAGCGTTTCTCCCACCGGATCCTGATACGAATGGAAACCCATCACCGTATAGCCCATTTGTTCTGCCCAGCTATGGAGCACCGACCGATCGGTCCTTGGGCCCAGCGCGGCGTAGGCCACTTTGCCGATCCTGTCCAAAACCATACTTCCCGTTCCTTCGAGGAACCTTCCTGCATTCTCCTCCGCCCTCAGATCGATCTGCTGGTATTCCCCATTGGGATCCAGGCGTTCTATGATGTCTTGCCGGCGTTCCAATCTGCGGTTCGGGGCATACATGGGATAAAGGACCATTCGGTTTCCCTCGTGCAATGAGATCCAGTTGTTGGGAAATATGGCATCCGGCGCATCGTGCACCATATCGGCAGGCATGACTTCGACCTGCACACCGCTTTGGGTCAGGACATCGCGAAGGGCATTGAATTCGCGCTGGATGACCGCATTCAGGTCTTTGGGAACAGGCACCTCTTTTTGAAAGGCATTGTTCACAGCTGTTTCTTCATTCCTGCGGAAATTTCCAGGAGCGACCATGAATACCCTCGATGTGGACTGTTCAGCCATTCGATCCGTTTTTGCGATTCAAAGGAAGTGTAGTACATCGGAAGAGTCCACCCAATGCTCCAACAGGCGACAGGTCCAGCTCATGTACCCGATAGCCTTCGGACCGAAGCCATTCGTTCACCCGCTCAAAGCGGAGATCGCTCACCACTGTATCCCGACGAATGGAAAAGAGATTCGATCGCAGTTCGATCATTTCCTTTCTGTCGAGAAGTAGGTAGCTGACCTCGCCCAGTTCATCGCGCAGTTGCTGAAGTTCCTCAGCGTTTTTGAAGCCTTCCTCGAAGAGCAGGCAATGTCCCAGACCCAGTGGCATGAATCCGCAATCCAGATGCAATACGTTCTGTTCGACCTCGTGGTCGGATTTGATCAGCTGACATCCCACGACCTTGCGGTTTGGGAACTGCTGACGCAGCCAGTCCAATGCGGCGCGATTGGTCCGTGCGGTCTTGAACCGCTGCATTTCCTGTTCATCTGAATAACCGACGATCAAGGCATGCGGGAGAACGAGCACATCCCCCCCTTCCACATGGACTTCCTCAGGTGGTTGCAAAACCTCATAGCTGCCGAGCAAGGGCTGCACTCCCTCCCACTCTCGCTGACGGTCTTCGATCATGGACGAAACCACAAATCGGTCATCCACCACAAATCCGACGTCGCGCGCAAAGATCTGATCGACACCGTGGATGTTCTGTGGCCGCAATACACGGACCCCTTCTTCCTCCAAGACGGCCCTGAATGAATCCAGACTTCGCTCCAACGCCTGGTCCGATGGAAACCGATCTTGCATGATCGTCCGGCGTGTGGTCGGGTCATAGGCGTCATCGAGCTGAGGAATGGCTCCGCGGTCGGTGCTGATCCCCAATAGCACGGTCTGAAGTTCGTCCCACTCTGCGTTTTGCTGGAGGGGATGGGCCAAATTATTCGAAGTTGTGTGCACCGAACACAAAGGTAGGTCGAAGAAACAGCTTCTGCGAAGCGCTCATTGCGCCGATCCATGGTGTTAAAAAACTGAACATTCGGCGCGTATTGAGTTTATTTACAATGAGAAAAAACTGAAATACCATGAAATTCCCCTACAGTTTCGCCCTGTTGTTTTCGGCCTTGTATGCCACGGCACAGGTAGACCAAAACGCACTCGATCAGCTCAAAGCAGAGCTCCTTGCAGAACAGGTATTTGACGAATACGATCTGAGCGACCTGGTGATCACAGATGTGGTTCCATCCAAAGCGAGCGGTCTCACCCACTACTATGCGCAACAGCGGATACAAGGGATCCCCATTCACGGAGCTGTGCTCAACTATTCTATGAAGGATGAGGAGTTGCTGGTCCGGGGAAATCGCTTCGTCTCAGGCCTCCATTCCCAAGACTTAGTGGTCACTCCTCAGATAAATGCAGAAGAGGCGCTCAACAGATCACTCGATCACCTGAATATCCCGACACAGGTCAGATCATCGGAACTCGTCCCCTTGGGGGATTTCCGCTGGGAGTGGCGCGATACGGATATGTTCGATGAAGGCATTCCCGTAGTGCTCAAATATTGGAACACTGGAGACGGGCTCGAGCTCATTTGGGAAACAGCCATTCAGCCCCACGGATCCGAACATTGGTGGGTGCTGAGGTCGAGTGCACAGTCTGGCCAGCTTCTCGATCAGCAAGATCTCGTACTCTTTTGCGACTTTGGCCACGCAGGCCATTTCTGCCAGGGTCATGAGCAAGAAATTGCAGGAGCGGCTGAGCAGCAATTGCTGCCGATTCTGCCCGCTCAATACAATGTTTTTTCTCTTCCTGTGGAAAGCCCGAGTCATGGCAACCGCAGTATGGTCATAGATCCAAGTGACAGCCTTGCCTCGCCCTATGGCTGGCATGACGACGACGGACAGAGCGGTGCTGAATACACCATCACCCGCGGAAACAATGTGTACGCCTACGAAGACGAGAACGACAATGATCAACCCGGTTTCAGTCCGGATGGAACGGCCCAGCTCAACTTTGATTTTCCCTACGCCACCACGAACACAGTAGCAGCGAATCAAAGCGCAGCGATCACCAATCTGTTCTACATGAACAATATGATGCACGACATCTGGTATCATTACGGATTTGATGAAGCAGCAGGAAATTTCCAGAACAATAA
>JAYOTP010000039.1:4754-16972 GCA_038150465.1 Flavobacteriia bacterium
CTTTGACGGCAGATGTGGTACTTGCCATCGACAATACAGCTCCCGTCAACGACGGATGTGACCCGCTCACCAACGGCAGTGCGCTCAGCGGAAAGATCGCGCTCATCGACAGGGGTAGCTGCACCTTTGTGTCCAAGGTTGAGGCAGCGGAGAATGCTGGAGCCGTAGCTGCGGTCATCGTCAACAATGTGCCGGGCAATCCGATCAACATGGGCGGCAATGGATTCAACATCGGCATTCCTTCTGTGATGATCAGTCAGGCCGATGGCAACCTCATCAAGACCGAGTTGGCCAATGGAGCTGTGAATGCCACCCTGGTGAATTCTTCGGGATCCTTCGTCGCTCCCGATGGGGACTTCGACAACGGCATCATCGCCCATGAGTACGGACACGGGATTTCCATTCGTATCTCGGGTGGACCGAGCAACAGTTTTTGCCTCGACAATGCCGAACAAATGGGCGAAGGCTGGAGCGATTGGTTCGGCCTGATGCTCACCATGGAGCCAGGCGATCAGGGAAGCGACATTCGCGGGATCGGAACTTATGCCGTTGGACAGAACACGACAGGAGGCGGCATCCGCCCTGCTCCCTACTCCACGGACTTCAATATCAATCCCTACACCTACGGAAACAGCAACGACGCCAATATCTCTGTCCCACACGGAGTAGGCTTCATTTTTGCCACCGTTCTCTGGGATCTGAACTGGGCACTGATCAACCAATATGGCGGCACCCCAGATCCCGACCTCTTCTCCGGAAATGGCGGAAACAACATTGCCATGCAGTTGGTCATTGAAGCCCTGAAGCTGCAGCCCTGCAATCCGGGAATGATCGACGGTCGTGATGCCATACTCGCTGCAGACCAGGCGCTGTATGGAGGCATGCACCGTTGTTTGATATGGGATGTATTCGCCAACAGAGGATTTGGCTTCAGTGCCACCCAGGGAAGTTCATCGAGCAGAAGCGATCAGGTAGAAGCCTTCGATCTTCCCCCATTCTGTTTGGTGCCCACCACCCCACCGACGGCCTCTTTCAATGCTGCTGCTGTCTCAAGCTGTGACCTGGAGTTCAACTTCACGGACAACAGTACGAATGTGCCGCAGAACTGGCTCTGGGATTTTGGTGATGGCACCTCATCCACCCTACAGAACCCAAGTCATACCTATCCTGCAAGTGGAACCTACACGGTCAAACTCGTCGTGAGCAATACCGTCGGTTCCGACTCCACCACACAGACCGTCAGCATTGTTCTGCCAGCTGCCCCAACAGTGGATGAACTGAACGCTTGTTCTGGCGACAGCGTGCTCGCTACAGCGATCGGCAACGGATCCATAGAATGGCTGGATCTCTCTGGGAATCTGGTGGCAACGGGAGATACATTGAATCTGCCTCCGCTCAGCGGACCAGCGACCTATCTCCTCAGGGACAATGTGACCGCTCCTCCCGCTCAGGTTGGTCCACTGGACAATTCCATTGGCGCTGGCGGTTACCACGGAACAGGCTACCACGGCGCGTTGAATTTCACGGCTTTTCAGGGATGCGAGATCCTCTCGGCATGGGTGGATGCAGACGGACCCGGCATACGCTCCTTCATCGTGGGCAGCGGATTCAATACCAATGGAGCCACGCCCACAGGAAGTGCCATTGTGGATCAAGTCACCGTGATGCTGGTGGATGGACCTCAACGCGTCAACCTGAACCTCTCGGTTCCCGGCCCGGGTGACTACAGCCTTGGCGCCTCGCTGACCAATGCGACGGCTGTCTACAGAAACAGCAACGGAGCGAACTATCCGTATTCGGTGAATGGTCTGATCGACATCAGCAGCTCCTCCGCCACCACGAACCCAACGGGTTATTACTACTACTTGTACGATCTGGAAGTACAGGAGAAGGCCTGCTATTCGGACTTTGATACTCTTGATATTCGTCCAGCGACCGCTGATTTCTCCTTCACCGGAAATGGCAGTGCCATCAGTTTCCAGGATCTGTCCACCGGGGCGACCGATTGGAACTGGGATTTCGGAGACGGAAATACCTCCACTCTTCAAAATCCAGTGCACTCCTATGCATCCTCTGGAAATTATCTGGTGCGCCTGAGTGTGAATGGCGGATCCTGCACCTATTCACTCAGCATCGATGTGGCCCTATCTGCCGAGGAACAAGACATGACCCAGCAGATCACTCTTCTTCCCAATCCGGCCGCTGGCAACTGTCTCCTGCAATGGGAAAGGCCGACTGAAGCTCCTGGGCGCGTTCGTGTCCTCAGCGCAAGCGGACAACTCATTTGGGATACGGAAACACCAAGTGGAGCAAGCTCTGTAACGGTTCCGTCTCGCGACTGGGCCGAGGGCATCTACCTGATCCACTTCCAGAGTGCAGATATGAAACAGGTCTTGCGTTTGGTCAAGAACAGATGAATTTGAGGTCGTCCACATGATCTCTTGGATCAGCCAGCCTTCGGGCTGGCTTTTTTATGCGTGGCGCTTCATTCCTCCCATCTGAAAAAAAAGAGAAAATCCCGCCTTGATCTGCTGCATAGCTGGTGCTTTCCTTTTAGTTTTGGCCGCTTGAATTTTTGCTTTCCTTTTTTATTCTAACTCATCTCACAATATGTCGTACAGAGAAGAAAAAGTCCTCTCCCTGAGCGGAGTCGATCTTCAAAATGCCAACGAACAAGATCTTAGAAAACTCAGTCGCACGGCCCTTGAGGCTGGCATCCATGGTTTGTGCTTCAGCCCATATGAGGAAGGCCAGAAGCCAGGAGATGTCCTCAGTGCCGATCAGATCCGTCGAAGGCTCGAATTGATCCGTCCATACACTTCCTGGGTCCGCTCTTTTTCCTGCACAGAAGGCAATGAGCAGATACCTCGGATCGCCAAGGAAATGGGATTCAAGACACTTGTAGGCTGCTGGCTGGGCAGCGACCGGGAGAAGAATGCAGAGGAGATGGAGGGTCTTGCCCAACTCTGCCGTGAGGGCGTGGTGAACATCGCCTCCATCGGAAATGAAGTCTTGTATCGGGGAGATCTGTCTGAAGAAGACCTTCTTGTCTACATGGAAGAAGCGCAGCATTTCACAGGTTCCATTCCCATCGGATATGTCGACGCGTACTATGAATTTGTCAACCGGCCCCAGCTGGTCGATGCTTCAGATGTGGTACTGGCCAATTGCTATCCCTTCTGGGAGAAATGCCATCAGGACTATTCCCTGATCTACATGAAAGAAATGTACCGCCAGGCACTTGGCGCCGCGCGTGGCAAGAAGGTGATCATCACTGAGACGGGCTGGCCCAGTCAGGGAAGCGACCTCGGAGCGGCTCATCCCTCCTATGAGAACGCCCTGAAATATTTCATCAATGCGCAGCAATGGTCGCGTGAAGATCAGATAGAGATGTTCTATTTTTCCTCTTTCGACGAATCCTGGAAGATCAGTGCTGAGGGCGATGTAGGCGCCTACTGGGGTCTTTGGGATGCGCAGGAGCAACTCAAATTCTGAAGCCTATGCAGCAGCACCCGAGCTACGCACATCAACTGGGCATACCCAGCGGACCGGCCATCTGTTATTCAGGCTACCGTGCAGGCCAGGCGCCTGGGGAAGTCTACCCGACCTATCAGCAGGTTAAAGAAGACCTGCTTTTGATCAGGGACCAATGGAAATACATCCGGCTCTACAGCTGCGATATGCACTCCAAGACCGTCCTGGAAGTACTTCGAAAGGAACAGATCCCGATCAAGGTGATGCTGGGTGCCTACATCATCGCAGAAGAGAACAACGCTGGCTGCCCGTGGGGCGGAGCGTATGATCCCAGCGTTTTGGAGGAGAATCGCAAGAAGAATCAGGAGGAGATCGGCCGTTTGGTGGCTCTCTCGAACGAATACCCAGAGATCATCTTCTCGCTCTCTGTGGGCAATGAGGCCTGCGTGGACTGGACAGATCACATGGTCCCTGTGGAGCGCGTCATGGAATATGCCCGCTTTGTTCGCTCCAATACAGCTCATCCAGTCACCTTTTGCGAGAACTACGTGCCCTGGCTGGATAAACTGCTGCCCCTGGCAGAAGAACTCGACTTTATTTCCATACACACCTACCCCGTTTGGGAATACAAGGACATAGAAGAATCTCTGGAATTCACACAGCAGAATTTTCTTCAGGTAGCCGAGAAACATCCGGGAAAACTCATAGTGATCACCGAAGCGGGGTGGACCACCCAATCGAATGGCATTGGCATTCCGAAAAAGAACGTAGGCGAAGCGTATCAGAAGATCTATTACGAACGCCTGAGCCAATGGTGCGCCGAAAACGAAGTGCTCACCTTTTTCTTTGAGGCATTCGATGAGCCTTGGAAGGGTTCAGAAGACCCGCTGGAACCTGAAAAGCACTGGGGCGTATTCTTCGAAGACCGAAAGCCGAAGATGGTCCTGCAGCAAACGAGCTACAAGGAGGCATAAGGCGGCGGGCGGCCATCACTGGAGAAACTGCTCCAAAAGGAGAAAGCAGCTCAGCAGAACACTTAGGGCAAAAACCGCAGAAGCTGCGGTGTACAAGGCGTCTTTTCTGGTCCAGCGCATCTGCAGTCTTTCGCGGAAGGCCGCATAGGCCATAAGGTCCTTCTCTTGATTGGTCAAAAAGGCTACTGTTGTCCAGAGCAGAATATTGAGCACTGTGGCGACGGAAAGAAGGTGTGCGAAACCGGGAGCGCTCTCAGATGGTAAGAACAGATCGATCAGAAGATGGGCAGAGGGGACGCACAGGTAAGCGCCGAGCATGGCGGCCAATTGTGCCTGCGCATTGACCCGCCACCAGAACCAGCGCATCAGATAGACCGAACCGACCCCTGCCGTCACACCGAGCAGCCACTTGACGCCCTCGAGTATGCTATCGAGTTGATGGGCGATCAAAAGAGCGAAGACCATAATGAAGAACATGATCCAGCGACCTATTTGTGTCTTCTTCTTGGATTCCCGCCATTCGTTTTTTGCTTGAATAAGCATTCCGGAGCCCCAACTCATAAAGCTTTCACTTGTGCTCACTGCAAGGCCAATGAAAGCCACCAGCAAGACGGGAGCAAGCTCTTCCGGCAGTAAATGGAGCAGGGCCGCGAGGTAGGAATGATCCCCGGATACCCCGAGACGGGTGTTTGCAAAAAGCGTGAGAAAGGCCACAGCCATTCCCACCAGGAGCAAGAGCATTTTTGATGCCCAGCTTGCATAGAGCGCCTTTCCTCTTGAGTTCAGCCCAAGCATATGCTGGGCTTCCATGCCACTTCCGTCCTGAAGTTCGGCAGACCACCACTGGATGCCCAGAAAGACAAACAACTCGAACATTGTGAATTCCTCATAGGTCAGTGCAGCAGAAGGGATTCCTGTCATCGGCTCCGCAACTCCCCATGAAAAGCGCACCAGGGCAAAAAGAAGAAGCCCGATGAACACCAATAGATTGAGTACGTCGGTTCTGGACTTGGTGGTGAACGAGGCGCCCAGGCCCAATAGCAGCATCATTGCACCGGAGATCATGAGCCATGGAAGATCCATATCCGGGAAAAACTCGATGAATACGTCTGCCAGGGCCTTGATGAGCAGAGCCAAGAGGAGGGGAATGATCAACATCCCGAGATAAAATGAGCGGAAGGCCAACAAGCGATGTGCCCAAGGTCTTGCGTAACGGAGGGCAAGGAACTCATTTTCTGAAACGACCTCCAGTTTGGACCACCAGCGGGAAAACAGGAAAGGGAAAAAACCAATGCCCATGACCCCAGACCAAATGAAGAATAGGCCATGAGGTCCGTGCACATTGACCACACTGCTCACTCCTGCCATGCTGGAAAGGGAGAACATAGCTGCTGATAAGGAGATGGCCAGACGCAACCAGGAAGTTCCGCTTGGGTAGTTCCAAATGGAACGACTCACTCTCTTCCGACTCCTGAATTGGATGAATAAAATGGCAAACACATAGGCTGAGATCCAAAAAATCCAGCCGATGGACATCAGTCCAAAAGACCGTTGAAGTGAACGAATCCGCTGTGGCCGATCAATTCTGCAGCCGCTGTCCGATCGATGGATTCGCCAGCCAGTCGCTGTGCCTTCATCATCAACAGTTCATGCAGGTTGAGCTCGTTCCAACCATGTATGAATGAGGCACCCTGTATTTGCTTCCTTTTCTTCGAACCCTCCGTGGGAAAGAAGAGGCTTCTGTAGCGTTCCATTCGAACAAAGGCGGCATCGCTGATGACCGCATCTGCTCTTGGTTGAGGAAGTTCACTGAGTACCTCGATCAATTCAGGAACATCATTTCTCAGGATCAGTGCATCGCACAAAACGGAGTAAGCCAATTCCCTCCACTTCGGATCGTATCGCAATCTGAACTCCTCCTTTAAGGATGCCCGAACGCTTTGGATGAGTTCTGGTATTTCGTCCTCCTTTTCATGGACTAGAAAACAACTGCACATCAAGCGCGTGCGCGGCATGACATGCAATTCCATTGATCGGTCCCTCACGGACTGGAACTCTGCGGCCTCCATATAGGCTCTCAGATCCGCGATCTTCTTGTTCTTCTCTGTCAGATACCGAATAAAGAGAAGCATGGCCGTACAAAAGGCCACCGAATCGATGGTCTCCAGGGAAAGTTCGTCCTCTTCCTGCGCAATGCGTTCCTTGAAGAAGCCCAACTGCATTTCCAAAATGGGCACAAAGAATGATTCGGGCTCATTCAGGTCCCACATGGTCTTTGTGTAATACAGAGTGAACTGAGGCGTTTTGATCAGGTCGCAGATCCACGGCGAGTCCAGTGGGGCCTTATGGGCTCGAAGCGCCTGTCCGAGGGCCTTGCCGATAAGCATTTGCTCCCAGCCCAAACTGCCATAATCCAGAGGGAGAGAAGTGAACCATTTTTTCAATTCATTGGATTCACTCCGGAACAGCGTCGAGATCAACTCTTGTAGCCCCTGTCCATCTTTATCATGTATCCTTCTGAGTCGATCCGTGGGAAGAGGCTGAATAAAATCATTTTGCAAGCGCTCAACGAGACTCTTCAAGATCTGCATGGAACGCAGGGAGGGATTGACTCTCTGCTTTTCCGAATTCAACATTCTGTAGATGGTGCTCGGGGACACGCTTTGGCCTGTTCTGTATCCGATCTCCTCTGCAAGTTGACTGCAATCTGTGATAGATTGCGTTTTTATACCGAGAAGATCGAATGCCGACAGGACCAGCTCTCTTGATTCAGAATGGATATGTGCTTTTTTCATTGATCAAATACATAAACCCGTTTAACAAATGGAATGAATGAATAGAATGAAAAAGAGTAACTCGATAGCATAAGTATTTTTGAAAGTAGTGAAAAGCTTAGGTAGCGTTTAGAACCCAAGGACTTGTTTTCAACAAACGGAAAGCCACCTTTCGCACCCACAAAAAAAACCGGCACAGGGCCGGTTCTTTCTAAAAAGAAAATTGACATTCAGTCTGTGACCCTCTTCAACCACTTGTCGTAAGCCTCCTGATACTCCGCAGGATTCTTGTAGGATTTTCTGGAGGGCCGCCCATTGTGGTTTCCTGCATGCGCCTCACTCAGGATCTCTCGGGTGGCAATGTGCTTATCGATGAATCTGGACAGATAGTGGCGTCGCCCCTCCAGGTCGGCAAAGTCCAGTCCGATGGCCTTTTCTCCTTTGTAATTGACATCGATGGAGAAGATCGAACCGTTGTTTTCGACCAGATACAGATCGGAAATACAGACCAGCGTATCGTTCTCCCACTTCAGCGTGGTACGGTATCCGCTGTGGCCATAGACCGTGCGGTGCTCGATCTGCTTTTGGTGCAGGTACACACTGTCTCCTTCTGAACGCTCGAACATCTTCCCTTCCACATAGTCCGGAAGATGCACCCGATCGTACATATTCAGATAGGCACCGGAATTGTCCAGGCTGTCGCAGATGACCTCGTAACGCAGTTTGGCTTTTTTGTATTCCTCTTTCGATTCGTAATTCTTTTTGTCTGGTTTTTCGCTGTTGGCGTAGATCTCTTTGAGCTCTTCGATGCGCACATTGTACTCCGCCACCTCGATGTGGTCGAGCACGGAATAGTGCCGGTAATTGAAAGACGGCCAGTTGGAGACGATCTCGGTGACCACGCCATTGTAGGCTGTATTGACCAATGGTTTTTCCTCTTCAAATTCAAAAAGAGAAGGATGGGGCAGCACCGCCTTCTCCACATAGGCCAAAAAGCCCTGCAGCATCATGCCCCCATAGCCCTCGTGCTTGATGGTATACTTCAACAGCTTATCGCTTCCGTACTGATGGGCCTTGATCGGGTTCTTGGCCACCATGAGGTCCATCTTTGCAGCGGCGATCGCATTGTCCTTGTCTTTTTTGTCCTTGTACACATCGCTCTCGATCTCCTGATTGATGCGATCCATCTCCTCTTTCATGTTCTGCCGCCCGAGATCTCCAAATTTGGCCGTGGCATAGGTCAGGCGCACCTCGCCAGAATCCAAGGGCTGAGCCGAGCCTGTTCCCCTGCCGTAAAAATCCGAATACTGTGCACAAAGGGCCAGAGGCGCCAACAAGATGAGGGTGAAAAGATGCTTCATATCAAGAGCCATTGAACGCGTTGAGGAAGACAGATGCTCTTGCACCATTCACCTCCGCACGCTGCAGAGTTTCAATTGAGTGTAAAACTACTGCATTCAACGAACGGAACAAAAGCCTGCGCATCGAGGGCCTCTCAGACATCCCCTTCGATCCAAATGATTTCACACCTGATGCTTCTTCCCAGACCGATCCACCGTTACTGACTGCGCTTATGATCCCGCCCATTCTGTGCCCAATATGCCCACAGCCAACTCTGCCCAAAAAAGAATAAAAAGTGTAGCGATCAGGAAGGTGAACAGCCATTTTCGTTCAGGCCATCTGTTGCAGGTCCATCGCCAGGCAGTCGCTGCAGAAAGAAGCATTGCGCCCATGACCAAATGGTCGGTAATGGACCAACAGACTTCACTTGAAAGAAGATCGGCTGAGAACGGTATGAGCAGTAGAAGAAGCGGCTTGAGGAAACGCATTGTCCCAACCAAAGAAGACGGTCTTGCTTTACATGCCGTCTTCATGGAATCAGCTGCGGATCGCTCTCTATTTCGTTCCATGAATTGCAGTCAATCAGATGGATCCAAGATGCTCTGATTCTCCACGATGGTACATCCCGAAGGCGCTTTCTTGGCGTATCGGATCATGGCTTCCGCCACGGTCACAGCACGTACAGGTCTGAAATTGGCCGGAAAAAGAAAGGACAATCGGGGCATGAAGAACTGAGCCAATCGTTCTCCAGGCCGGAAAACACTGCGCTTTCCCAAAAGCAGAGACGGCTGCATGATCACCAGCGAGTGCAACCCAAGTGCAGCTGCGTCCTCTTCGATCTCGCCCTTAAGACGCAGGTAGAAATTCGAACTTTTGGCATTTGCGCCGCCCGAGGACACGAACGAAAAACATGCGGCTCCTTTTTTCAGGCAGGCCTGCCCAGCCCTCAGAGTGATGGCATGATCGATCTTCCGGTAAGCGTCGCGGTCTCCTTTGACCTGTCTTTGCGTGGTGCCGATACAAGAGAAGACCAGGGCACCTTTTTCCACAACCCCTTCCATCTGCTCCGTGCTGCCCAGCTCGATCACCCGCTCCTCCAGTTTGGGGAGATCCACATTCAAAGGACGACGTGTGACGATCCGTACGGACTCCACTTCCGGATCGGCCGAAAGCAATCGGATCAGCTCCGTGCCGATCAACCCGCTCGCACCCAATACGATCGCTTTCATCTGGTAGACAAGTAAAAGGACGCCAGGGGAATGAAGACAAGGAGAAAGAACAGAGACCCAATGGCCACGATGGCGCTGGCGCAGACCAATAATTTATGTGTCATTGCCAAAAGATCCTGAGATGTCATCCGCATTGTTCTATCGCTTCTTCTTTGCTGCCCAATGAAGATAGGAACTTTGGATCTGTGGTCATCGTATGAGACGGCATTGAAACTTGTGGAATGCAGTTCATAGATACGCTTAAAAATAGCCGAACTCTTGCAGCAGCTCTGATGTTCAAGAAGCTATATTTGATGAAGACGATCCTTGAATGAAGAATACCATTCATTCCCTGGCCGATGTGCAGTCGGAAAACATTGGAATGGGCAACCGCATATGGCAATTCGTTGTGGTACTCAAAGAGGCCGTGATCGGAAATGCTTGCAACATCTGCTCCCACGTATTCATTGAGAACGATGTTCAGATCGGCGATCAGGTCACGGTGAAGAACGGTGTACGCATCTACGACGGGGCGACCATTGAAGATGGCGTTTTCATTGGGCCGAACGTGGTCTTTACAAACGACAAGCACCCACGCTCTCAAAGAGAATTCCAGTTGAAAAGGGTCCACATCAAGAAAGGAGCGAGCATTGGTGCCGGGTCCGTTCTCGTCGGCCCGCTCACCATTGGGGAGAACGCCATGATCGGCGCAGGCTCCCTGGTGACCAAAGACATACCGGACGGTGTTCTCGCTATGGGAAGTCCGGCTCGGGTCGTCCGTGAAATAGCAACCGATGAATCCAGTTCGTCCTAGATGAAAGTTCCTTTTTTAAACCTGAAAAGAGCCCACGATGAGGTGCGATCCGAAATGATCAACGCCTTCACCGAGGTGTACGACAGCAATTATTTCATCCTTGGAGATCGCCTGGAGCACTTTGAAGAATTGTTCAGCTCATATATCGGAGCCCAATATGCCATTGGCGTGTCCAGCGGGCTCGATGCCCTTGTGTTGGCCCTGCGGGCATTGGAGATCGGCCTCGGTGATGAGGTACTGGTCCCGTCCAACACCTACATCGCTTCCGTACTGGCGGTCAGTCATGTGGGTGCGACTCCCGTCTTCGTGGAACCCGATCCGATGACCTATAATGTTAGCTCCGATGGCTTGGCGAAGGCCGTTACAAGCAAGACAAAGGCGATCATACCCGTGCATCTCTATGGTCAGTGCTGCGAAATGGAGGGCATCATGGAACTCGCCCGCGCCAAGGGGCTCTATGTGGTTGAAGACAATGCGCAGTCGCATGGGGCGAGCTACAAAGGAAAGACCGCAGGAAGCTGGGGACACATCAATGCGACAAGCTTCTACCCCGGAAAAAATCTTGGGGCGCTCGGGGACGGCGGCGGCGTCACCACCGATCAGCCCGAACATGCGGAAGCCATCCAAAAGTTGAGGAACTATGGGAGCACCGTGAAATATGAGAACGATATGCTCGGATACAATTGCCGGCTTGATGAGATGCAGGCCGCATTCCTAAGCATCAAACTCGGTTCGCTTCCTCATTGGACACAGCAAAGGCAAAATGCAGCGGCCATCTACTCATCCGAATTGAAGGATGTAGGCGATCTGGTGCTGCCTTATACAGCCCCTCATTCCACACATGTCTATCACCTCTATGTGATCCGCAGCAAACACCGGGATGAATTGCAGTCTTTTTTGAACGATTCCGGAGTCGGTACGCTTATCCACTACCCCATTCCGCCACACCGCCAGAATGCATACGCCCATCTGAAAATGGAAAAAGGTCGGCTGCCCCTCGCTGAAGAGCTCGCATCCACTTGCCTGAGTCTGCCGATCTATCCGGGAATAAAGGAAGAGGAAATTGCTTTTGTCTGTGACAAGATCAAGGCGTTCTTTTCACACCACTGATCCAAACGAAAGGATACAAATTCAGTCGAAAGAAGCGCCAATGACCTGTATGGGTCAAGCGACCTAGATACGTGCATTTCGCTTTAGGACACCCGGGCTGATCAGGTAATACAGGCCACGGTAGAAAAAGCGTGTATTGGATACTGCTGCAGGCAAAAGTTTCAATGCCCGCCTTCGAGACAGCAAGGCGATCTTTGGAAAATACACAATGGCCAACCTTTTGGCTGCCTGCTTGTACAACGGATGTGACCTGTACTCTTGAAGGATCGTGTGCACCTCTTCATAGATCAGAACAGCCTTGGCGTTCGTATTGCCTTCATGTATCCGATATTTCCCCAATATGCCTTCCAGGTGCGCCATTTGGAAACCATTCGAAGTGAGTTTCAACCACATATAAAAGTCCTCCACCTTTAGGTTGGGAGGGTATTCACCCACAACTTCCAGAGCAGATCTTCTCATCAGGGCCAAAGGGGTCGAAAAGAAAAAGCGCCTCAAGAAAACATCGTTGAATTCGTAGGTTGCA
>JAYOTP010000040.1:0-16564 GCA_038150465.1 Flavobacteriia bacterium
GAAGATCGCATTCTGCTCAGCGATCTGTTTCTGCTGCTGATATTGTTCGCTCAAAAGCGCATTCTGCTTTGCCTTTTGTCGATTCGAGATGAGTGAGACTGCCAAAAGGGAAAGGCTTATCAGCAATATGATCAAATAGACGCGGATTTGCTTATTCCTGTTTTCTCTAATGCTGTTCTCAACGCTCAATAGCTGAACTTCTTCCTCTTGCAAACCACTTCTAAAGGATGCTTCCAGTTCGTGGATCTCTTCATCTGAGCGGATCCTATAAAGGCTGTCTTTGAGGGCTACTGAACGCTCGAAATGAATCTGCGCCTTTTTCGTTTTTCCAAGTGCTATGAAGTAGTCTCCCTTGCATTTCTCCACCCTGGAAGCATGCTTGAACTCGTCTTTTCCCACGTATTGTTCATCGAATTGATACACAAGTGGTTCTGCCTGCTCCAAGCGATCGGTCTGCAGGTAGAGTTCGATCAATTCCACAAGCAGTAAGTTGTAGCCCTCCACGAAGTTGATCTTCTTTTTCAGTTGTAGGGCCTCCCTGTAAAACAACTCGGATCGGTCATACGCTCCATCTACAGAATAAATGCCCGCTAAGTTGGCCTTCAGCGTACTCTCCAATGGTTTCAATCCATGCTCCAGAGCCATTTCCAGAGAAAGTTCATAAAAGAATCGCGCCGAATCCTTGTCATCGAGCCTCAAAAAAATGAGGCCTAGATTGTTGTAATTTCTGGCTAAACGAACGCTGTCTCGGAGGCGAGAGTTGCCTCTTATGGCCCGCAATATGTACTTCTTTGCATTGCCCAAATTGCCAAGGTCCTGCTGACAATTAGCCATGTTGTTGAACAACATGGGAATCACCATACTGTCATTTATCGCCCTGCTCAATTCAATGCCTTGTATGAGCACATCCGTTGCCTCTTTTGGCTTGCCCCAGCGATGCAGTGTGGCGCCGCGTGAATTCAAGACTGTACATCGCAATTCTGTACTATCCTCCGTAAAATCCTGTGCTGCTGTAAAGTGCGCATAGGCTGAATCCAATTGACCTGTGTAATAGCAAAGCCGACCAAGGGTGAATTCGACTACGAAGTGAAGGCTGTCACTCTCATTGTCCAAAAGATTCAAACACTTTCGGAGCAACACCTCTTTATCATCTGCCCGGTCCAATTTCAAGGATTTAGCCGAATCCAAAGTCTCTTGAAGGCTCATCTGAGCTGATAGCCGGGCCCCAAAGAACAGGAGGCCCAAGAGCAAGAGTCTTGGGAGAAAGAAATTGGCCAATGGGGTGATTTTCTTCACAGCGTGCAAATGTAGTATTATTCTTATTTTTTTAACAAGGTGATGTAAAAGCATGTGCCCTCTCCAATTCTGGAATCAAAGCGGATCTCGGCGGCGGATTGCTCAACGATCCTTTTCACCATGGCCAGTCCCAAGCCCATGCCCTTGGACTTGGTGGTAAAACGGGGTTCGAACAAGCGTTCTTTCTGTTCGTCCTCCATTCCGATGCCGTTGTCGCATATGCTGATCTGAACGTTTTCGCCCTCTGCCCATGCCTTTACACTGATCTCTGGTTTGCGATCGCCAGGTATGGCCTGCACTGCATTCTGCAGCAGATTGTTGAAGGCTCGGTTCCACTGGGCAGGATCGGCATGCACCCAAAGGGCCTCTTCCTCACAGCTTAGCGTAACTCCCTGCGCCTGAAACAACTGCACACTTCCTCTGAGCACATGGAGCAGATCCACACGTTCGGCTTTCATATCTGGCAGCGAGGCAAAACGCGAAAAGGCTGAGGCGATCTCGGTCAGATGGTCGATCTGTTCCACCATGGAACGAGTGATCTCCTGCAACTCGGCTGGCTCGGTGGCCGAAGAACGGCGCTCGAGTTGCTGCAACTGCAGGCGCATGGGGGTCAGTGGATTCTTGATCTCGTGGGCCACTTGCCGCGCCATATCCCGCCAGGCATGGTCCCTTTCGTTCCGCGCCAGATCCACGGCGCTTTGTTCCAAAGCCTCCAGCATGCGGTTGTACTCCTGTATCAGGGCACCGATCTCGTCGTCCCGCGACCAGCTGAGTGGTGTGTTCTTCCCGCTCAGGCGCGTAGAGCGAAGTTTGCGAGCCACCTCACTCAAACTCCCTGCAATGTATCTTGAGAGGATGTATGCCGCCAGAGCTGCAAGCGCGAGCAGTATGAGGTAGATCTCGGACAAGGTGGTCAAAAAGAGCCGCAGAGCACCGATGGGATCGACTTCTTCAGGAAAGTACGGCAAGCTGATAAGCGCCACAGGATGTCCGCGTTCGTTGGTGATGTAGTCGAAGCTCGACAGATAGGCCGCTCCTTCTTCATTGGTGCTGCTGAGCAGATAGGACCCCTGGTTTTCCCCAACCTGTTGGAGAATGACCTCGCTCAAGGTGTCGGGCAATTGAAAATTCCGGACCAGTTCGGGGTCGGAAGAAATGAGCAAATGCCCGCTCAGACTGTAAATGTTCACCTCGAGCTTATGAATGTCGGCCAGCTCACAGATCTTGTCGGAGAACAAAGACACCAGACTGTCCTGCACCGGAAATGCCTCCTCGTTCCGTATGAAGTAATCCACCGCCGCATTGACGGCGTATTCCTTTCGCTTCAGTCGCTCAAAATGGTACTGTTCGTTCTCCTTCTTGAAGTGGTAGAAGGTGATGGTCCCCGTGAGCAAAAAGGAAAGCAGCAGAAGCACCATCATGCTGCTGAAGATGCGCAGTCGAAGGGAATTCTTCTGTTGTATCATCCGCAAGCGATCGTTAGCAGGCCGTGCATCGACACAGGCAAAGCTTGGCTTTTGGGGGCGGTCAAGAACTCCTGCGTTTAAGGACTATTCAGCGGTTGCTTCGTCCCTCATGTTGTGAAGGGTGAAGGCCCATTTGTCAGCTTGTTCGTCGATGATCATTGAGGTGGGTTTTCCTGCTCCGTGGCCGGCATTGGTCTCGATACGGATCAGAACCGGCGCATCTCCGCTGTGGTATTCCTGCAGGCGGGCAGCAAACTTGAAACTGTGCGCAGGAACCACCCGATCGTCGTGATCTGCAGTCGTGACCATGGTGGCGGGATATTCCACCCCTTCCTCCAGTGCGTGGTAGGGCGAATAGGCCCTCAGGTATTCGAACATCTCTTTGGAATCATCAGACGTTCCATAATCATAAGCCCAGCCTGCACCAGCGGTGAAAGTGTGGTACCTCAGCATATCCAGAACGCCAACAGCCGGCAAAGCCACTTGAAAGAGATCGGGTCGCTGGGTCATGCAGGCCCCTACCAGCAGACCGCCGTTGCTTCCTCCGGCAATGGCCAGTTTTTCCTTCCGGGTGTACTGCTCTGAGATGAGGTATTCAGCAGCTGCAATGAAATCGTCAAATACATTCTGCTTGTTCATCTGTGTACCTGCGCTGTGCCATTGCTCTCCGTATTCACCTCCGCCACGAAGGTTGGCCACGGCATAAATTCCGCCCTGCTCCATCCAAACGACATTCGAAATGGAGAAGCGTGGCGTCAGGCTGATGTTGAAACCTCCATAGCCATAGAGCAAGGCCGGATTGTTGCCATTGAGGTCCATTCCCTTCTTGTAGGAAATGATCATCGGGATCTGGGTTCCGTCCTTGGAGGTGTAAAAGACCTGCTTCGATTCAAAGCCAGCAGGATCGAAGGCGATCTCTGGCGTTCTGTAGAGATCCGAACCACCCGTTACAGGATCGTATCGGTAAATGCTCCCCGGAGTCACGTAGTTGGCAAATGAGAAGTACAGGGTTTCATCGTCCCACTTGGAAGAAAAACCGCTGGCCGAACCTACGCCAGGGAGTTCCACTGTCCGCTCCAGTGTACCCGCAAGGTCGTACTGCTGAACCATGGATGTGGCGTCCTTCAGGTAGCTGCAAAAGATCTTGCCGCAACCCGTAGAGGCATTCAGAGGCATCTCGGTCTCTGCCACGAGTTCGCTCCAGTTGCTGCGATCGGGATCTGTGGCGTCCATTACCATAATGCGGCTGTTCGGCGCCTCATAGTTGGTCTGCAGGTAGAAGGTGTTTCCCTCGCTGTGCACCACACCGTATTCATTCTCAAAGTCATCCACCACCTGAACAAGCGTTCTGGAATCATCGGCAAGGGACATCAAATAGAATTCATTCCCGGTGGTGGATATAGCGGCAGAGATCACCAACCATTGCTGATCGCGGGTGACCGATCCGGAAACATATCTGCGGATGCGGTCGTCTCCTCCGAAAATGAGTTCATCTTCGGCCTGCTGTGTTCCCAGCCTGTGGAAATAGAGTTTGTGCTGCTGCGTCTTTCCGCTGAGTACACTTCCCTCTTCGGGTTTGTCGTAGCTCGAATAGAAAAAGCCCTCATTGCCCAGCCAGGAAAGACCAGAGAACTTCACATCCCGCAGCGTATCCTCTATGATGGCTCCGTCCTCTGTTCGCATCACGATGACTTTCCGCCAGTCGCTTCCGCCCTCAGAGATCTGATAGGCGATCATGCTTCCGTCTTCGGTAAAGCTCACCCCGGAAAGGGAGGTGGTGCCGTCTTCTGAAAAACCATTGGGGTCGAGGAAGATCTCCTCCGGACCATCGCCTTTCTTGCGGTAGAGCACATAGTGGTTCTGCATGCCGTCGTTGCGGTACCAATAACTGTAGTCGCCCTCTTCGAACGGCGCTCCGATCTTTTCATAGTTCCACAGTTCCTCCAGACGCGAACGGAGACCTTCGCGAACCGGGATCTCAGAAAGGTAGGCCGAGGTCACCTCATTTTCGGCCCTGACCCATTCAGCCGTCTCTTCCGAAAGATCGTCCTCGAGCCAGCGGTAGGGATCGTCCACACGGGTTCCAAAATATTCGTCATAGACATCGCCTTTGCGGGTCTCTGGATAGTTCATGGGCGTTTCAGCTTGGCTGTTCTGTTCCTGTTGGCCGCAGGATGCGGCGATCAAGGCAACTCCAAATGGAAGAAAGATTCTATTCATGACTCGGTGGTGTATGATGGTTAAATGTAAAGTATGGTGTCTTGTTTTTTCTTCAGCAGATCGGTCGATACTCACTTTGACCAGGGCAGGTAATCCGTTCGCTGCGTAGGTCGGTCGGGTTCCTCTTCCCTCAGGGGTTCACAAGGGACCAAGCCTTCATGGCTCTGGGCCGGCAGTTTCCGATACAATTCCGTACCCAGCGTCTTCCAGTCCACCATCTTGTCTTCCACTTTCCGCAACACTTTCGCTGGGTTGCCAACGACCAGGCTTCGCTTAGGGATCTGCATTTCGCTGCGCACAAAACTCAGCGCGCCCACAATGCTCTCTGCACCGACCTCGGCCTTGTCCATGATCACCGCATTCATGCCGATCAGGGCGTTGCGTCCGATCCGGGCACCGTGAATGATCGCTCCATGGCCGATGTGCGCCATCTCCTCCAGAACAACGGTCACGCCGGGAAACATGTGGACCACACAATTCTCCTGAATGTTCGCCCCGTCCCCCACTTCAATTCGGCCCCAGTCTCCACGGATGGCTGCCCCAGGCCCAACGTACACTTCCTTGCCAATGATGACATTGCCAATGACGCTCGCTTGCGGATGCACAAAGGCCGAATCGTGGACGACCGGACGGAAACCTTCGAAAGCGTAGATCATGCCTGCGGATTCTTCAGTACGACGGCATATCCCTGCCCCACTCCAATACACATGCTCACCAAGGCATAGTGACCACCCGAACGCCTCAGTTCTCGAGCCGCAGCCAATACGATGCGTGCACCGGACATTCCCAAGGGGTGTCCAATGGCGATGGCGCCTCCGTTCGGATTGATGCGCGGGTCGTCATCCTTCAGGCCCATCTGTCGGGTACATGCCAGAACCTGTGCGGCAAAGGCTTCGTTGAGTTCGATCACATCCATATCCTTCAGGCCGAGCTGAGCGCGTTGGAGGGCCTTCTCGCTCGCATGTACCGGTCCGATCCCCATGATCCTGGGCTCTACACCGCTCACGCCAGAGGCAACGATCTCCGCCAATGGTTCCAGGCCATTGGATTCGGCTGCCGCTTCAGATGCGATCAGCAGTGCAGCCGCACCGTCGTTGAGTCCGGAGGCATTTCCCGCCGTGACACTTCCATCCTTTCTGAAGGCCGGTTTAAGTCTGGCCAGCCCCTCGAGGCTGGATTGGGGTTTCATGAATTCGTCCCGATCGAAGATCAGGTCGTCTTGCTTTCTCCTGGGTATGCTGATCGGAACGATCTCCTCGGCCAGGATTCCCTTTTCCTGTGCAGCGGCAGCCTTCTTCTGGCTGTTGCAGGCGAACAGATCCTGATCTTCCCGAGCTATCCCGAAACGCTCGACCAGGTTCTCGGCCGTTTCGCCCATGGCTTCTGTCCCATAGAGACGTTGCATCTCCGGGTTCACAAAACGCCAGCCAAAACTGGAGTCGTGCATCCGGGCATCCGTTCCGTAGGCCTTGCTCGCTTTGCTCATGACATAGGGCGCGCGGGTCATCTGCTCCACCCCACCAGCCAGAAAGAGATCCCCTTCGCCTGCCAGGATCGCTCTGCGCGACTGCGCCACAGCAGACATGCCCGAGGCACACAAGCGGTTGATCGTTTCTCCGGGGACCGACCACGGCAAACCAGCCAAGAGCGAAGCCATTCGGGCCACATTGCGGTTGTCTTCTCCGGCCTGATTGGCGCAGCCCATCAGCACATCATCGATCTTCTTTGGGTCCAGTCCGGGATGTCGTTCCATCAGAGCCCGGAGCACATGCGCAGCCAGATCATCTGCTCGGACCGCCGACAGACTGCCTCCAAAGGCGCCCACACCAGTACGCACTCCATCGATCAGAAAAGCCTTTTGATTCATCGTTCCCATTTTTTATCCGTCCGAAATACATGTCCCCGAAACAACGCCACACATTGCTGCTGCTCATTCAGGATCTCGATGTCATACACGCCTGTCCTCCGACCTGCTTTGCGCTCTGAAGATCTGGCGGTCAGCCATTCACCCGGCTGAACGGCTCTCAGATGTGAAATACTCGTTTCCACACTCAGGGAATGCTGGCCATGTGTGTTGGCAGCGAAGGCCAGGGCACTGTCGGCCAATGAATAGCTCACGCCCCCGTGCAGGATGTGAAAGCCATTGGTCATCTCCTCGCGCACCTGCATCCGCAGCACACAGTTTCCTTCGGAAACCTCCACCAACTCGATGCCCAACCAACGGGAGAAGGCATCATTGCTGAGCATATGTTCGACTATCTGACGAGGGCTCATTGCAGCTGTTCGGGTACAAATCTTTCAAAGGCAGACAACAGGATGCGCAAAATCAGGGCCACATCTTCCCTATCGTCCATTTGACCTGCGTCCAGATCGGAGAAGAATTCCCAGATGCGCTGCAACTCCTGCAGCATGCGTGCGCTCTCTTCCTCAGCCTGCTCTTTTTTTTCGGCATTCTCGACCTGCTCCTCTATGCATTTCTGAAGCAGATCGGGCGCTACGGTATCGACACTCATCCCCATCCGACGAAAAGACTCCTGAACCACCAGGGGAAGAAGGCTCAGCGCCTGATGCTCACGGGAAGGAAAGTCGTCTGCCAGATTCACCAAAAACCCAAACAGATGCGGCTGTTCCTCGCTCCATTCCATGAGTTTCTGCATGCGCTGCTGCTCAGACATCTGCAGCATCCATTGCTGCACCTCGACCATGAGTGGGGAAAAGTCTGAGGGGATCATCACCCTAAAAATAGTGCGGAAGAATCAGCCGATCATTGAAGGGCCTTCAACAGGTCGTTCCCGTTGGCCAGTACAATGAGCGTCATGAGCAGGATGAACCCTGCGATCTGGGCATACTCCAGTACTTTTTGGGGTGCAGGTTTCCCGGTGATCATCTCCCAGAGCGTGAAGACCACATGTCCACCATCCAGTGCGGGAATGGGAAGGATATTCAGGAAAGCGAGCATGATGCTCAAGAATGCCGTGAAGTTCCAGAAACGATACCAGTCCCAGCGAGTGGAAAATTGACTCATGATCGTTCCAAAACCACCCACCTGCTTGTAGGCTTCCGTCCTGGGGTTGAAGATGACCTTGAACTGCCGGACATAATCAGACAACACCTTCCCCGCCCGTCCAATGGCTGCAGGAATGGCCTCGATCACATTGTATTTCTTGACCGCCGTCTCAAAGTAGTACGAGGGACTGCGCGGGTACACACCCATCATCCCCGAGGCGGGCAGCTTGAATTGGAAATTCAGGGTATCCCGCCTGTTTCGAATGACTTGCAGGTCGATGTTCTTTCCTGCATAGGTGGGAATGCTGTCAGAATACTGATGGAAATAACTCATGCTCCGGCCGTTCAGACCGATCAAACTGTCGCCTACCTGAAGACCGGCCGCCTGCGCTGCCGAAGAGTCTGTAAAACCCGTAGCGACATAGGGCATTCGCACGCCTAAAAAGTTTCCCTGGCTTTGGATCAGGTGCTTGATGTCCACCTCGCTGTAGGCATAAGAATGGGTGCGTCCATCCCGCTCAACCACGATCTCTCCTTCGCCGTCAAGCAATATCTCCATGGGCACGGCTGCAAAATTTTCCACCTCCCGGCCATTGACCGAAAGAAAAACATCACCGTCTCTCAACCCGATATCGTACGCACCATCATCCACGGTGATCCCATAGGAGAGATTGGCCGTGGGCAGATACTCTTCTCCCCAGTAGCTCAAAACACCCACATAGATCAGGAAGGCCACGATCACATTGACGGTCACGCCACCCAGCATGATGATCAGGCGTTGCCAGGCCGGTTTGGAGCGGAATTCCCAAGGCTGCGGCTCCTGTTTGAGCTGCTCTGTATCCATGCTCTCGTCCACCATACCCGAGATCTTGACATATCCGCCCAAGGGAAGCCATCCAATGCCGTATTCGGTTTCACCGATTTTCTTCTTGGCCAGGGAGAACCACGGATCGAAAAAGAGGTAGAACTTCTCTACCCGGGTCTTGAAGAGCCGAGCAGGAATGAAGTGCCCCATCTCGTGCAGGATGATCAGCAAAGACAGACTCAGAATGAATTGGGTGATCTGTATAAGGGTCTCCATGGGGCGAACTCGAATTGAGTCGGCAAAGGTAGATGCTTCAGCCTTTGTCGTCTGCTAATAAACTGCAAATACATGGGCTTGTTCCCTGCCGGTTCTATCTTGGCTTAAAATCATCCGATGTTCCGTTGGTCTTTGCTCTTGCTCCTGATGAGCGCGACGCTTTGGGCGCAGTCTCCTTCCCGGGTCGAACTGCATCTGAGGCTTCCTGAAAAAGACGGTCCCGTCGGCTATACCTACCGACTGTACGATCTGCCCGAAGGCGATCATCTCCTAAAGCACAGCGGTTCGGTGAGACGAACGGAATTGCGGATGTATCAAAAGAATATCCTGAAGGAAAGCTCTTTGGGGAAAGAAGATCAAAGCACTTTATTGCGCGTCCGATCACCGGTGCAGGATCGGCTGCTTGTTTTTCAGCAGGGATCGACCGCTCCTGATCAGGGTTGGACCATTGGTTCAGACATGCCCTGGCCATTTGTAGCGCCTGCTTCATGGAACTGTCCGCTGCTGCTCAGCATTGAAGGAAAGCTTGATGAATGGGATATTCTGTGGCCAGCAGAGGCACAACTGATCGTGGAGGATGGCGCGCAAGAGAGTGTATTCTTCGGACCCACCACGGCAGCCCCGCTTCATTCACAGCTCCTGCAGATACTTCCCAAAGCCCAGGTCATTGCCTTGGCGCAGAGGGAAAAGCCTATCCTGAATGCCTCCGACATTGAATCGCTCGAAGGCCGTGTGCCCTCGCCAGGCATCCAACCGATCTGTGGACTTCCCAGTGTTCCGCTCCCGGAAGAGGAAAGGATCGAGATTGCATTTGTGCGGTCCATCGGAAAAAGCTTTTGCGCCCTGTGGGAAACGGACAGCCTATTTCTATTGGGAAAGAGAAGAGACGAGAAACTCCGCCGGATACAGGAGACTTTTCGCGCTTCCAGGCAAAACGCTGCCGAATTCGAGGCGGCCCTCGCTCAATGGCGCTTCCAGGAATATGGCGACTGGGGCATTGCCGCACAACAAGAGCGCGAACAAGAGCAGGAACGCGAGCTTCAATTCCTTTTCAACAAGCGCTCCTACTATGCCGATCTCAGCGGGAACTACGACCCGCTCGCGGATACTTCTTCTTTGAGTATTCGGGCCAAACGCTGGTACCTCTCTACCCTGGACGAAGGCAAACAGAAGGAGATCTGCTGCCAGTTGTTCGACCCTGAGAATTCAATAAGACCTCTTCCTACCGGACTCTGGAACGACCTGATCCAAAAGGGAATCCGACCAATGATCCGGCTGAACTATCGGCTGATCGCCGCTCAGAACACCCTGCAGATCCGGATGGAGCAACTTCAGGAGCAGACCGTGGATGTTCCAGTGGATCTGCGCATTTCCGGATCCGAGATGGATACCGTTGTTGGCCTGCGCATCAGAGGCAGGAGCGACACCATCGAAGTGCCCTTCCACGGATCGGTGCATTATCTCAAGATCGACCCGGAAAACCGCCAACCGGTCTTGTGGCTGGAGGAGAAGAACGACCTGCAGTACCTGATGGAACTGCGGGATCGCCCCACGAAAGGCCGCCGACTGGAGCTTATGGAAGCGCTCTTTGGCGCGCAGAACAGCAACCTCTTGAGAACCGCAGTGGGCATTGGATTGTATGATGATTGGAAGGAGATACGCATCCTGACCCTATTGTATTTGAATGGAAAAGACGCCGACTTCGTTGCCCTTTTCGAATCCGAGATCGACCAACTTGCCCGGACCGATGCCGACGAGGAGGTGCGTTCCTATGCTCAGGATGTGCAGATGAATCAGCCCTGACCCGTGCAGCATTTTGTCCGCATGTTCAGCGCACTCGACGCCACGCAGTCGACCAAGACCAAAGTAGCTGCCTTGGTGCGCTTCCTGGAAGCATCTTCCGAAAAAGACCGCATCTGGGGCGTCGGCCTGCTCTACGGTAAAAGACCCAAACGGGCGATCAACAGCCGTCAGCTTCGCGAATGGACCCTGGAACGTACAGAACTGCCTGAATGGCTGTTCGAGGAATGCTATCAGGTGGTGGGTGATCTGGCCGAGACCATCGCCCGGGTTTTGCCAAAAGCAGAAAAAACCGATGAGCGGGAGCTGAGCCAATGGATGGAAGAATTGCTCGATCTGCGCTCCGCGGAAGAGGACGAAAAGAAGGCCTTTGTGCTCGATGCATGGGCACGCCTGAACGGAACGGAGCGCCTGGTCTTCAACAAGTTGCTGACCGGAGGATTCCGCCTCGGGGTGAGCCAGAACCTCATGGTGCGTGCACTGGCTGTTTTCACTCAGCGCGAACCCAGTGACATCGCCTTTTGTCTGACCGGGCAATGGACCCCTTGGACCCACAGCCTGAGCGAGCTGCTCGATTCGGGAACGGGGTCGGGAGACGCCTCCAAACCCTATCCCTTCTACCTGGCCCATCCCCTCACCGAAGAGGTTTCTGAGCTTGGATCAGTAGACGACTGGCAACTGGAACACAAGTGGGACGGCATCCGGGCGCAACTGATCGTTCGTGCAGGACAGCTCTTTTTGTGGTCGCGGGGGGAAGAACTCATCACGGAGCGCTTTCCCGAATTCAGTGGACTCGTGGATGTGTTGCCAGAAGGCACCGTTCTGGACGGCGAACTATTGGCCTACAAAGACGACATTCTGCCCTTTCAAAAACTTCAAACCCGGATCGGCCGAAAAAAAGTGGGCAAGAAACTTTTGGCCGAAGCGCCCTGCATCTTGCGCCTCTACGACCTATTGGAGTGGAAAGGGCAAGACCTGCGATCCGAGCCTCTGGAAAAAAGAAGGCAGCTGTTGGAACAATTGCTCTCTGATCATGGGCATCCCGTGCTGCAACTGAGCCCCTTACTCCAACCCAATAGCTGGGAAGAGGCTGCCGAAGAACGCCGCGGATCGCGGGCGGTGCACTCCGAGGGGCTGATGCTCAAGCGAAAGTCTTCTCCCTACGAACAAGGCCGCAAGAAGGGAAACTGGTGGAAGTGGAAGGTGGATCCATTGCACATCGACGCGGTGATGATCTATGCCATGCGCGGACACGGACAGCGCTCCAACCTCTACACCGACTACACCTTTGCCGTATGGAAGGGAAAGGAATTGGTGCCCTTCACCAAGGCCTACTCCGGGCTGAGCATGGAGGAATTTCGCGAAGTGGATCGCTTTGTCAAGAAGCACACCCGGGAACGCTTCGGTCCGGTGCGCAGTGTGGATCCCGAACTGGTCTTTGAACTGGCCTTTGAAGGCATTCAGGCGAGCAGCCGACACAAATCGGGCATCGCCCTTCGCTTTCCGAGGATGGCCCGATGGCGCAAGGACAAACCTGCTGAAGAAGCAGGGACGCTTGAAGAGTTGCAGGAACTGCTGAAGCAATTTGGGAGTTGACAATAAAAAAAACCCGCCGAAGCGGGGTAGAAAGATCAGGCCTGTCAGGATTAATTCATGACCAATTGCACCTCTAGAATAAAAATGTCATCTATGGCCTTGTCCCCTAGGCTGTCAAAGAAAGACTTCGAGCCATAGCGCACATCGTAGAGGGAGCGGTCCAGCTCCAGTCGTGCAGTATATCCAGATTTATTCTTTTTCAAGTCGAAGGAGATGAATTGCATTTTGCCCTTGATGGTCATTTGTCCGTTCACTTTGGCGGCTCCATCGATGAATGGGCCAGAATTGGAAACGGTCAGAGTAGCCAAGGGATGCTTCTCCACACCAAAAAAGTCATCGGATTTAAGGTGACCCACCAATTTGCCGTTATAAGTCTCGTTGGTGAGATCCGTACAGGCAATGGAATGCATATCCACAACAAAACTCCCGTTCTTGATCTGGTTTCCTTCCCATTCAAGCTCACCTGACCGAAACTGAATGGTTCCCTCATGCTGACCTCCGATCTTTTTGCCTATCCATTTGATGGTAGACTTCTTTGCATCAATGGACATGGGCTGAGCTTTTGAGATGAAACCCGTTAGCGTCAGCATTACTGCTGCCAAAAGAGTTGTTTTTTTCATGTCTATTCATTTTTTGATTTTTAGTTCCCGCCAAAAGTATTTACTTTAGTTACTTATTGTAACTGTTACCATTAGGTAACCATTCAAATAGTAGTAACCTCAAGGTTTCCCATGGCGAAGACCCTCAACGAATCGTGTCCTGTCCAGAAATTCACGCAGATGTTAGGCGGCAAGTGGAAGCTGAACATCCTCTATGCCCTTAGAAAAAATGCACCTCTTCGTTTCGGAAAGCTTCATTTGGTCATAGAAGGAATCTCGCGAAAAGTGTTGACGGAACAGCTTCGTGAACTGGAGCAAGATGGATTGGTCACTCGGGTCCATTATAGCGAGAAACCACCCCGCGTGGAATATTCCATGACCCAGCGGGCCAAAGAACTTTGTTCTGTCTTTGGGGCGATCGAAGAATGGGTAGACCAAACCTGATGTTCCTCGCCACCGGCGGAAACTTCATTTTGAAAAGGAATTCTTACCGTTCGACCACTCGCTGGCTAAAGCTTCCCGAAGGGGTTTGAACGTGCAGCATGTACACACCCTGCGCAAAAGAAGACAGATCCAGAGGTGTTTCCACAACTCTTGAAGTGTGCCTTACGATCGACTTTCCCTGCATGTCCATAAGGAGCTCACTGCTCAGTGGCGCCTACAGGCAGAGTGGGTACAGTGAAGCTTGCTTTTGACCAAACTATTCTTTTGGCCCGAACGACCCCTCCCGTCCCTTGTCCTTAAAGACAATGGTCCGGTATGGGAAAGGGATCTCAATTCCCCTTTCATCGAAAGCCAGTTTGACACTGCGGAGGACATCTCTTTCCAACTCGACCGATGTATCAAAATCCTTTGTCCAAACGAAGGCCCTGAGCATCACACTGAAATCGCCCAAACTGATCACCTTTACCGGTACGGACGGCTCGCCAGACTCTTTTTCTTTTGCGCTTCGACCATCTATGTAATTCGGATGGCGTTGGATCTCCTCCCGGATGATCTGCTCGGCCAGTTCCAACTCTGCATCGTAGGCGATACCTATGTCGATGTGCTTTCGGATCCTTTCGTCCTTGATGCTGCTGTTGATAAGGGTATCTTCACTTATGATGCTGTTTGGAATCACGATCCTCCTGAATTCATAATCTTTTATGACCGTGTGCCGCAAAGTGATCTCTTCGACCACCCCCATATGACCACTGACGACTTCTATGGAATCACCGACTCTGAATGGTTTGAATATCAAGATAAAGATGCCTCCGATGATGTTGGCAAAGGCTTTTTGAGAGGCAAACCCGATGATGGCCGCAAGCACACCGGCACTTGCAAAAAGTGCTGTCCCTAAAGATTTGAAGTAGGGGATCTTGGTGAACACCCAGAATATCCCGATGCTGAAGACAATAAAACTTATAGAGTTCTTGAGAAAGATAAAATTCGTTGGATCGACATACAATTGCTTGCTGTTCCTTTTGATGAAAAAGTCTATGGTTTTCCTCAAGACAAAAGAGATGATCCATGCAGCGATAAGAGTGCCTGCCGCAAGGAATCCGTAATCAAAGTAGAGGTTTTTCATTTTGTTGTTTTTAGCCCATCCAAACCATGGCCGGTCACTGCCCTACACCATTATTCTGCTCAAGTTAAGTCTGCGCTTGTGTGTGAATCCTGCCTTAGCTGAAAGCTTGCTATGGATTTAGAAAAATAAAAAACCCCACCGAAGCGGGGTTCAATTTTCAGATGCTTTGGTTACCGTTTAACCACTCGCTGGCTAAAGCTTCCCGAAGGGGTTTGAACGTGCAGCAAATACACGCCCTGCGGATGGACCGACATATCCATCTTCGTTACTGCCGACGCTGTGGACATCTCAAAGAGGGTTTTCCCGAACACATCGCGAAGGATCAATAAGCAGCCTTCAGCTGCCTCCACATACAGCATGTCCTCCGTTGGATTCGGATAGACTGTACATGCCGGCATCGTCCCAAACAGAAGCCCATCGGACATCGGCCCAGCAGAGGTGTCGATCGGCTCGATGAGCGTGTAGGTCCAGTCATTGGCATCCATCTGTTCCGCGGTGATCAGATGTGTGATCTGACCGTCTTCGATCAAGAAATGCGGACGGGCACGGGCTGAAGTAGTAGATGTGCCGTTGGTGAATTGAACACTGGCATCCGCTGCCTCCCCAGTGTAGGTCCAATTCTCTCCATCGGTGGAATAGGCATGGCCCAGTCCATCATAAAATGAGGCCCCGGAGGGCACCACCATATCGTGGATCAGGGCATGATACACATCGCGGTCTTCGTCGTAATAGACGAACATGTCTTCCAGTCCTTCTGGTGTCAGCCCGTCGTATGGTGCAGGAAACAATGAAGTTTCCTGCTCCTGCCATTCGTAGCTGCTCGGATCCAGATAATTCGTTGCCCGGACCCAATGCACCTGCGAACCCTGTGGATAGGTGCGCCACAGACCGACCAAGCTGCTGTCGTCGTGCACAACAGCCGAAAAATTGGCATCGATCCCATCGATCAGGGTGTCGGGCCTGAGGATGACCAATGGATCGGACCACGGGCCATAGGGAGATGAAGCCGTACAAATGACCGTGGGTTCTGTGGATGCGCCAAAATTGCACGCACCGATGGCCAGCTGATTGGTTGAATCGCAGTCGCAAGGCGCTCCATAGTTGGAATGACCCAACTCGCCGTTGGCATCCACACCTGCCGTCAGGAAGGCCACCCAATTGCCTCCGGGTCCTCTCTTCACATCGATCTCGTGGGCCATGACCGGGAAGGCATCGTCCTGATAGACATACGGCCCGGTTGGGCTGGAACTCGTGGCATGGACGACCAGAGAGTTGCGGGCCCAGTACTGAATGTCGCAGTTGTTGTCGGTCACACTCACCCACATATGGTAGATGCCCGAATCGTCCTTTAGAATGGACGCACCCCAGGCATCGACATAGGCCGGGTTGTACACGCTGCTCGGCGCAGCGGGCAAGATCATCAACTCGGAACAGTCGCTTCCGGTCCAGCCGGGGTCGCAGTCGCAGCTGCTTCCGTTCCAGCTTCCGTTGAAACTGCAGTTCTGGGCGTTGAGTGGTTGAAGAGCTGTCAGGCCCAAAAGCACACAAGCCAAAATCTTCAACGATGCATTGCGCACGCTATGGATAGGAGATGAGGTCGCCATTAATTTTTCTTTTTTCCGCCCTTGAACATATAGCGCAGCTGCAGTACATGTGTGGCATAGGCGTAGTCTGACTTTCTGAATTTCGATCTTTCAAAGAAATAGCGAATGGAGATACTTTGGGACTTGGAGATCTTTTTTTCTGTTCCCAAGCCATATCGGATCGAATAGAAACTCAAGGGCTTTTGGTTGGGGTTGTATTCGGGCAGATATTCAACAAAGAAGACCGGATCGTAGGCCCAATCCTTGATCTTCCATTCGACGGAGGGCCGCAAGCGCAGCACCTTCTTGGTTCTTTTCCCATAGACGGACCAGTCTTGTGACGAGGCGAA
>JAYOTP010000041.1:0-16341 GCA_038150465.1 Flavobacteriia bacterium
TTGGACCTTATTCCTGCCGAAATGGTCAAGGGGATCAAGGTGTACGACCGATTGAGTGATCAGGCGCGCTTCACAGGATTCAAGGATGGAAAGACGGACAAGACGATCGATATCATCACCAAAAAGAGCAAGCGCTTTGGCGTTTTCGGCAAGGTGAATGCCGGAGCGGGCTCCGAGTCTGCCTATCAGACCAACACCCAACTGAATCTCTTCCGGGGCAAAGAACGGATCAGCTTGATCGTCAATGGCGACAATGTGAACGGGACCGGCAGCGGACTGGGGAAATTCGTTCGGCGAAGGAGTTGGGGATCCAATCTTTCCAATGTCTCCAAAGGACTGGCTGAGTCCTGGAATGCTGGCCTGAACTACAACAACAACTGGAAGAACGGGCTGCAGATACAGGCGGGATACAGCTATGACCACAGCCTGCGAAATGAGGAAGTGGACATTTTTCGCTCCTACATCCTTCCCTCGGACTCGGGGCAGTCATACAGTTCCAAAAGCCTGACCCGAACGGAAGCAGAGTTTCATCGCTTCAATCTGGATCTGGTCTGGGACATCGATTCCATGAATTCCATCGAATTCGATCCCACGCTGAATTTGGGGCAAAGCAGTGTGATCCAGTCTACCGGAAGCTTTACCGATCAGGGTGCCACCCGGATCAATCAAAATGCTTTGAGTACGCAGTCGTTCACCAAAAGCTGGGACCTAGAGGGGGAACTGTTGTACAAGCACAGATTTACCAAGAAGGGGCGAACCTTCAGCAGTTCATTTGAATATGAGAATGCGGAAGATGACGGATCGGTCCAATTGTATTCCACAGGCACATTCCAGTCTCGTGGGTCTTTGACCGATACCATCGATCAAAACACAGAGGACCTGAGCCGGTCTCCAGTGGTTTCGGCTGAACTTGTGTATACGGAGCCCGTGGGAGAGAGCGGATTGGGCGAACTGCGTTATGAGGCCTCCCAGCGCTTGAGGGACAACGACCGAAGGACCTTCGATCTGCTGGCCAGCGACGCAGACCTTGTTTTGGACAGCACATTGTCCAATGTGTTTGAAAGCAAGGCCCTGACCCAGGAGTACAGTTTGGGCTACCAATGGGAGCCAGAAGAAGGGGATTGGTCATTCAGTACACGCCTCGGGGCGCAGAACATCATCTTGAATAATGACCAAAGCCTGCCGGGCCTTCTGAATGACCGAAGGACATTCGATGCCTTGTTGCCCTATGCGGCGGTTTTCTACGAGCCGGTTTCCACAGATTTCCGACTTCGGGTGAGCTACACCTCCGCCACCGATATTCCCTCCATCGGACAATTGCAACAGGTCGTATTCAACTCGAATCCCCTCTTGCTGTCCACAGGGAATCCAGATCTGAACCGATCCTACTCACACACCGTATCTGCCCGGATCATCGCCAACGACCCGAGGAACAGCAACGGCTTCTTCTCCTATATGGCCTTCACCTCGAACAACGACTTTATTGGTACGAGCACTCAGATCGCTTCGGAAAACAATCCGGTGGCTGGATTGCAATCCGGACAACAGATCACCCGGCCTGTCAATCTCAGCGGGAGATGGAATTCGAGGGCTTTTGGCTATTACGGTTTCCCGATGTTCAAGGGGAAGATCAAAGGCAGTTTGCGTGCGGGGGTGACCTACGAGGAAACGCCGAGCCTGATCAACCTCGAAAAGAACATCGCCAACACCTTGAGTCCTGGCCTTTCCATCGGTTTTGCGAGCAACTTGAGTGATAAGGTCGATTTCAATATCAACAGCGGGATGAACTATGGCCGGATCCGGAACACTTTGAACGATGCCGCAGACAACGAATTCAGGACCTACAGCACCACCGCGAACTTCAAGTGGCAGCCCAAATGGGGCCTGAGTGTCGAGACGGACCTCACCTACACAGGCAATGCGGGTCTGAGCGATGGCTTCAATGTCAATTACACGGTCTGGAATGCGGGCATCGGCTACCGATTCCTCGAAAGCAAACGCCTCGAAGCCAAGTTGTGGGTCTTTGATATTCTGGGGCAGAATACGAGCATCAACCGCAGTTTCACACCGACCTATACCGAAGATCGTCGGCAGTTGGTCCTTTCCCGTTACCTGATGTTCAGCCTCACCTGGCAGCTGAGTAAGTTCGATCCATCAAAGATGGGCGGCGGAAAGCAGCAGTGGGGCAGAGGCCGGGGACGACCGCCCGGACGTTGAGCGGACAACCAGTCCGACATACGCGGATCCAAGGTCTTCACTGGCCTGTTGAATTTCCATTCCTCCGCTATCCATTGGAGCAGGCAAAGTTTGTAAGTTCACAAGGTGAGCCATTCCCTTCGATCCGTTTCTGAAGAGCAACCCTCGGGCAGCTGCTCCGATCAGGGAGCGATCGTGCAAACCCTGTGGTACTTCAAGTATTTCGACCACGCGCTAAGTGTGGAGGAGCTCCACAGCTATTTACCTGTTCATCAGTCCGTTGAACAGGTGGAAAGGGCCTGCAAGGAAGGGGTGGAGCAGGGTGTTCTCCTCTTTGAAGATGGATTTTACGCGCTGGATCGCCGCTCGCTTCAAAGACGTCCCTCCCTTATTGAGCACAATCGCCGCTGGATGAGGATCGGCCGCCGTATGGGTCGCTTTATTGGCCGTTTTCCTTTTGTACGCTCGGTGATGATCTCCGGAGCACTGTCCAAAATGGGATTGAATGGAGAGGACGACGACATTGATTTCTTTCTGATCGCAGCACCTGGCCGGGTATGGACTGCGAAGTTTTTTCTGATGCTTTTCAAGAAACTGTTCCTCTTGAACTCCAAGCGCTATTTCTGCATCAATCTCCTGCGGGATCAGGATCATTTGGGCTTCTCTGCACAAGACCGATATACCGCTACAGAATTGATCTCGCTTCAGCCCGTCGTGGGTGGTGCCTGGCATGTGGAACTCATGCGGCAGAATGCCTGGATAGCGGATCTCCTTCCAAATGCGGCTCTTCCAGAGGAGCCGGATCCAGAGCTTTCTTCTGAGCTTCGTTGGACCGAACGCCTCTTGGATCGGTTTCTGGGCGATGGCTTTGAACGCTGGTGTCGGGCCCGCTTCGCAGAGCATGTGGCGCGTCAAAGAGACATGCCAAATGCGCATTTTGAAACAGATGTACACGCCTCGGCCTACTTTCCCAATAGTTTCAAGGAACGCATCCTGACTCATTTTCACTCCAGAAATTTCTCTTAAGGCATGAAGCAAAGGCTGATCATCAGCGCATCGGTGGGCTTGCTGTTCCTACTCATTGGATGGCTGCGTCCGGTCCGTTTCCATTCAGAGACGAGCATCTTCGTTCCGCTGACCATGTTGGAGCGACAGATTCAGCAGAATGGCATCGGCTTTGGCTCGCCAGAAGAGATCGATGCACACATCGAGTTGATGCGTTCGCCCTTGGTCGAAGAGGCCTTGGAAGAGCGATTCCCAGGATCGGCTACTGAGCTCAAAGTCTCCAAGACCCGCAATGGAGCAGTACTCATCGAGTGCTGGACCGAGGATGCAGAAGATGCAGCTGCCATGGCCATGGAGGCCATATCCATCACCGATTCGCTCAAACAGATCATGTTGATCCAGAATGTGGGGCAGTCTCATCGCTTTGTGGCCGGCGCACTCAAGGAAAGCGAGGAGGAGATGGGGCGCATTCAACATATTTTGGATTCGCTGCGCCTTGCTTTCGATAAGGACAGCCTGATCCTGGCCTCAGAAGTCTATAAATACAACGGGATGTATTCGGCCGAGGTGCAGGCTATGAACGACCTGAAGCAGCGACTCAGCAAGCTGGACAGCTATATGCAGGCACCTGCTCCGGAATCTTATGTCATCTATCCGGCAGCTGCAGCAGAGCGGCCTTACGGTCCTCCGGCCTGGCTGATGATGCTCATTGGCTGGGGCCTGACCTTCCTCTTTCTCCATGCTGTTCGCCTGTACCGCTCAACGGGTGCTGGATGAACAACGGGTTGGCCGCAAAGACAGCAGGGGGCTTGGGCATTTTAGCAGTGGCGCTGGCTTACTACTTCGATCGCTTGCTGTGGGAATCCCTCTTTTTGCTCACTGCTGCTCTGTGTTCGGTCATTCTGTGGCGCAGAGAACTTTTTGATAAAGGCTTTCCGCTGATGGTTTTGGCCCTGCCGCTCTCCTTCGCTCTGGGGATCAATGAATCTACGGAGATCGAGTTTCCGGCTGAGTTCCTGCTGCTGATCGCCGCGCCGATCGTGCTTTTGCTTCTCATAAAAGAGCGATTCAGGAGCCTGCGTTCGCACCCACTGCCCTTGATATGGATCGCAAGTTTTGCTCTTCCCGTACTCTGGAGCGATCAGATCCTGGTCAGCCTCAAGTTCTCGTTCCTGAATGCCCTTTACGTCTTGGTATTCTATTACGGAACCCTGCTTTGGAAAGGCCGGGGAGGTGACCTCCACCGCTTGGTCTTCACCTTCGCCCTGGGGATGCTTCCTGTAGCGCTGCTCGGCGCATGGCGTTTTGTCCAATTCGAATTCAATCCGGTCACCCTAAGGGGCCTTTACGAACCCTTCTTTTATTCGCATACCTACTTCGGAGCAACAGCCGCCCTACTCGCGGCCTATTTTCTTGGAAGGTGGAGGTTGCGGATGGGTTATGTACTTCTGTTCATGGTCTTTGCAGTCCTGACGGTCCTCAGTGGGTCGCGTGCAGCCCTCTGGAGTCTGATCATCGCTCTGTTCTTTGCCCTGTTGCTTCAGCTCCCGCTGCTTTTCAGGTGGCTCATCCCTCTTCTGGGAGTTGGGGTAATCACTGCTTTGGTGATGTCCGGCCATTTCGATCCCTATTTCGAGCGCAATTCCTTTGAGAGCCACGATCCACAGGCTTCGATCGCTGAGCGCTCCATGTCGGTGACCAATCTGAACTCCGATGTGAGCAACAGGGAACGGCTGAACCGATGGATCGCTGCCCTGAGAATGTTTCGTGAGCGTCCTCATTCGGGCTTTGGACCAGGAACCTATCAGTTCACCTATATCCCATACCAAGAGCGCAGTCTTCAAAACCGGCTGACCGTTCGCAACCCGGATCATCCACCGGAGGGTTCCGGAGGAACAGCGCACTCGGAACTGCTCTTGCAGCTTTCAGAGAACGGTTGGCCGAGTACTCTTCTTTTTCTTGTCCTGCTGGGTCGTTGGTTCCTTTTCGGCATTCGTCGGTTCGACAGACAACCGGCCTGGACGGCCCCCTTACTTTTGGGTCTGGTCACTTATTTCTTTCATATGCAGGTCAACAATTTCCTGAATCAACCAGCCTTCGCCTTTCTCTTTTGGTCCTTTGGCGCCATGATCACAGAAGGGCATGAAAAGCAGGATACAGATAGATGAGCTACTACGAGGAGGTCGGAAACTACTACGACAAGGATGCAGTCGATTTTGAGCAGCGTTATTGGAAGAATCCTGTGCTCCAGCGCATTCGTCAGTCTTTTCGCGAGGAAGTCAAGCAGCTCCCCTTCCGAAGAGCCTTGGAGATCGGTTTTGGCCCGGGCTTCGACCTGATCCACTTTGCGCGCATTTTTCCGGAGGCTGAGGTGTACGGTCTGGATGTATCTCAGGAGATGGTGCAACTGGCGCAGCAAAAGATCGAGGCACATGCGCTGACCAATGCGCATGTTGGACAGGGGAGTGTAGAACACATCACGGAGCAATTTCCTGAAACCTCTTTTGATCTGATCTATGTCTTTTTTGGTGCGCTCAATACAGTGGAGGACATCGAACGTGCCTTTGAATGCCTCTCGGACCGCTTGGAGGAGGGAGGGCGCATGGTCCTGACCTTTGTCAACAAATGGTACCTGCAGGGCATGCTGATCGAATTGCTCAAGGGCCGCCCTGTTCAGGCCTTTTCGCGATTGAAAAAAGTTTGGGGTGGTTATTCACCCACAGAATTCCTGGCAAGTCGCTGCTATTCTCCCAGGGAGATCGGCCGTTGTGCGGAGCATGCGGGTCTGAAGTTGTGCAGCCGTTCCGGCTACAGCATTTTTTCTCCAGCCTGGTATTACCACGGCCTGAATCACCGGCTTCCCGGTCGGATCCGTCAGGCGGCCTGGGATCTGGATCGCCGCATGGCCAACGGACCGCTTGGTGGTTTGGGTGAATATGCGCTCTACGATCTGCGCAAAGACGGATCGAAGTGAATGAGTTCTAGAAGGTCGGTTCGCAGACCGCTCATTTCCCGGCTCCACTCAGTGCGCCAGCCTTCATTGAGCGTTCCTATTGGAATGGAGGTGCACAGAGCCTCCGTCACGGTTTTTCCATGCCTTTTCAGGAGGGCGGATTCCGGAATCTGGACGGTAGGCAGGCCGAGGATCTCTGCGAGCATCTTTGAAAAATCTATTTGGCTGAGCGGTGCATAACAGACAAGATTCTGATCGCTGAAGGGCCTGCCATCATCGGCCACACGAAGCAATTGCTTGGCGCAGCTCTCCAGAGAGAGAACCGACATAAGCTGTTCTCCGCTGCCGTAATAGGGCACTTTTCCTGTCTTCTTCGCCGGGTCGAGAAAGAAGGCGTGGAACCACGATCCGGGCCCAAGGATCCAGGCAGGTCGCGCCATGCGTACATCCAGATCTCCTTCTTTCCGGGCATTCAAAAATGGCTTTTCCGCTTGGAGGTAGGCGCGTGCATAGCCCATGGGGTCCAATGGTGTTTGCTCGTTGGCCTCAGCGGTCTGCGGTCCATACATCAAACTGCCGCTGCAATAGATCAAGACCGGCGACTCTTTCATCTCCCTCAGCATTTGGATCAGTCGCTCATTGGCTGCGGCACCTTTTTTGGCGGCCGCATGTCGCTTGCGGTCACTGCTTCCTGCCATCCGGGCACAATGGAAGATCTTTTTTGGCGGATAGCGTTCGATCAGCTCCTCAGGTATTTCATTTAGTGGGCAGACGAAGTGGTTGCTTTCCTCCATCAGACGCGCATCCATCTTCCGATGGCCGAAGGTGATCAGTCTTGCCGGAGGGGTTTCTTTCATCGCCTCGATACTCAGTGCGCGTCCGACATAGCCCGTTGCGCCCAGGATCCAAATATGACCGTCTGATGGCATGGTCCGAATATACCATGAGTGCTGGTTCGACCGGTCATTTCAAACTCTCTTGAAGATTCGGCAACTTGCGGTCATGCCCTCAGTGCACAAATGGAAAAGCTTGGATGCCTGGATCTTTTTGATCGCCGGTTGTCTGCTGGCGGCCATTCCCGCGGCCAATCATTTGCTTCTGAGGACCTACGCCCTCGACCTGGGCTTTTATACCCACGCCCTCTTTGAATACCGTCAGTTCCGCCTGGCAGACAGCGATATGCTGTTGGCCTTCAATGAGCCACATTTGGCTTCGCACTTTGATCTCTATCTGCCCCTTTTCAGCCCATTGTCCTGGATCTTTGGTTCGTGGACCCTTCTTCTTGCCCAATGGTTCGCTGTGCTGATGGCCGGTGTGGCCATTAGGCGGTACATACAGCCAACCGATCCCTGGGTGGCAAGATTCGCTCAGTTGGGCTTTTATGCATTCTACGGCATCCACAACGCTCTGGCTTTTGATTATCACTCCAATGTGGTTGCAGCCTGCCTGTTGCCCTGGATGTTCCTGGCGCTCAAAAATGAAAAGAGGATACAGGCCGCTTTTTGGCTCGTTCTGATCTGGCTGGGCAAAGAAAATATGAGCCTGTGGATGGTTTTTGTAGGCTTGGGCTGGGCCTTGGATCGTCGATCCCAGCGCGCGCAGAGAAATTGGGGGCTTTGGGCGGCATTCGCCTCCTTGGTCTATTTCATCGCCGTGATGGGATGGTGGATGCCGGCACTCTCTTCCTCGGGAGGTTACAGAGGATTTCTGTACCACTTTGCATTGGGCGATACCCCTTTGGAAGCCCTGTCCTATGTTCTTTCGCATCCATTTGATGCGGCCAAATTGTTTCTCTACCACAAGCTGGGCGATGCGGGCCCTGCCGCCTACAAGATCGAATTGTTCCAGTTTCTGTTGCTTTCCGGGCTTGCCGTTCTTGCATTTCGTCCGGCCTGGCTGCTGATGGTCTTTCCGATCCTTGCTCAAAAACTCTGGCACGACAGTCCGTTCATGTGGGGCATCGGTTCTCAGTATTCGGTGGAATTCGCACCACTGCTGATCCTGGGTGCATTCGAGCTTTTTGCGGGCCTGCGCACTCGGCCTTGGGCAATTGTGCTGGCCTTGGTCCAGCTGTCGGGTATTCTTGCTGTGAATGCCATGAATGCCACACAGACAGTGGTCTACAACGAGAAGACCCGGCTCAGGATCTTCCAAAGGGAACACTACAAACAGGATGCACTGGATGTGGATGAGGTTCGGCGTTACATCTCCAAACAGATCCCGCAGGATGCCTCCGTTTCGGCGGCATCTCCACTGGTCCCGCATTTGGCCTTTCGGGAAGATATCTACGAGTTCCCCTTGCTGAAGGACGCTCAGCACATGATATTGCTTCCGGGCATCAGTGTCTATCCGGTGGACCCGAATTGTTTCGATGCATTGATGGAAGAGATCCGGGCGACTGGACAATGGAAGCTGATGCATGAGGGCCCTGGCTGGAGCCATTATATGAAACAATGAGCAGCAGGCTGCTGGCTTGCTGAAAAGTCCTTTGTTGGCCGGTGGTCTTCCGCGTGCGTGTCGTAATTTAGAGGAATCCTAAAAGACCCATTCGAATGAAGATACTGGTCTGTATCAGCCACGTCCCCGATACCACTTCCAAGATCAATTTCACCGCCGACAATAAGGCCTTCGATACCAACGGAGTACAATTTGTCATCAACCCCTATGATGAATTTGGCCTGACACGCGCCCTTTGGTTCAAAGAGAAAGAAGGCGGGAGCATCACGGTACTCAACGTAGGGAGTGCGGCCACTGAGCCCACCTTGAGGAAGGCATTGGCCATTGGTGCCGATGACGCGGTCCGCATCGATGCGGAGCCAACAGATGCCTATTTTGTTGCCTGTCAGATCGCCGATCACGCCAAGGGAGAGAACTACGACCTGATCATCATGGGCAGGGAGAGCATTGATTACAATGGCAGCCAGGTTCCTGGAATGGTGGCCGAATTGCTCGGTTGGCCATTTGTCAATGCCTGCGTGGGTATGGAGGCAGAAGGTGGAACGGCCCAGTGCGTTCGGGAGATCGATGGCGGAAAAGAAACCGTGGAGGCTTCTTTGCCCATGGTCATAGCGGGTCAAAAAGGCCTTGTAGAGGAGAAGGACCTGCGCATCCCGAATATGCGCGGCATCATGACGGCCAGAAGCAAGCCACTGAATGTTCGTCCAGCAGCAGAGGCGGCCCATCGAACCGAGGCCACTTCATACGAAAAGCCGGAAGCCAAGGCAGCCGTGCGCATGGTCGACGCCGAGAATATGGATGAGCTCGTTCGTCTGTTGCACGAAGAAGCCAAAGTCATTTAAAAAACCAAACACCATGTCTGTAGTCGTATTTGCTGAACAATGGGAAGGAAAATTCAAGAAGACCACATTTGAGGCGGTGAGTTATGGCCGTCGTGTGGCGGATATGCTCGGTGTTCCCACCGTGGCCGTAGTGATCGGTTCCCTTGATGACGATGCCGCTCAGTTGGCCACCTATGGAGCGAGCAAGGTGGTTCATTTTGCTGCGTCTTCACTCAACTCATTTGATTCTTCTGCTTTCGCCTCCGCACTCAAGGAGGTGGCCGTTTCAGAGGGTGCGCAAACTGTGGTTGTTTCAGGCACTTCCAATGGGAAAAGCGTGGTGCCTTCATTGGCCATCCAATGGGAAGCTGCGCCCATAACCAATGTAGCAGCCTTGCCGGATTCGGTCGATCCAATGACCGTGAAACGAGGCGCATTCTCCAGTAAGGGTTTTGTTACCTACACCGCACGCGAACAGAAAACGGTGCTTTCCTTCATCCCCAACGCCATCGGTGTTGCGGAATTTCCAGGGGAAGCCACAATTGAGGAGGGAAGCGGTGCGGCCGAGGCCCGTGTTCAGGTCAAGGGCGTCGATCGGGCCACGGGAAGTGTGCCCCTGCCCGAGGCAGAATTGGTGGTCTCAGGTGGCCGCGGTCTGAAAGGACCGGAGAATTGGGGAATGATCGAAGAACTGGCCGAATTGCTCGGTGCGGGAACAGCCTGTTCCAAGCCTGTTTCGGACATGCATTGGCGGCCTCATTCCGAACACGTCGGGCAGACCGGGATCGCCATCAACCCCAATTTGTATATCGCAGTGGGCATCTCAGGTGCCATCCAGCACCTGGCCGGTGTGAGCAACTCCAAAGTGATCGTGGTGATCAATTCCGACGCTGAGGCGCCCTTTTTCAAGGCTGCTGATTACGGAGTGGTGGGAGATGCCTTTTCAGTACTGCCTCAATTGACAGAGGCCGTAAAGCGTTTCAAGCAAGGCTGAAATGAGTCGCAAGCGCCTCTGGATCAAAGGGCTGTCGTACAGTCAGACGCAAACAGGCGCTTATGCACTTGTACTGGGTGAGGAGGGAGGTCCACGCACCCTGCCGATCATCATCGGCGCATTCGAAGCCCAGAGCATAGCTGTGGCCTTGGAGAAGGAGATCAATCCCCCCCGTCCACTTACCCACGATCTGTTTGCTCAATTTGCGCGCACCTTCGCCATTGAGCTCAAAGAAGTGATCATTCATTCCCTCAAGGAAGGGGTTTTCCATGCGAGTCTGGTCTGTGTGGACAAGGATGGAAAAGAAGAAGTCCTGGATGCGCGGACAAGCGATGCCGTGGCCTTGGCCACGCGTTTTGATTGTCCGGTATTCACCTACGAAAAGATCCTGGAAAAGGCGGGTGTCGTGCTTGATGAGAAGGAGGACGCTGCCTCTGTCGAGGAGGATGAGGAAGAAGCCATGGAAGAGCTGCTCGAGGCAGCGGAGGAATCGGATGAACGCAGCATTGACGATCTGAACCGAGATCTGGATAAAGCCGTGCGAAATGAAGACTACGAATTGGCGGCCCGATTGCGCGATGAGATCAACAAGCGGGAAAGGAATTAAAGTCCAGTTCATGTATCGCTCCATCTTTTTGCTTTGCGGCATCCTTTTGACCCCTGTTCTTCACGCACAGGGGATGGGCGATGCCACTGAACCCGGCCTCTTGATGCGCATCCTCCGGGGAAGTCTGGGTTTGGGCTTTCTGTTGTTTCTGGGTTGGCTGTTCAGTTCGAACAGGTCGCGTATCTCATGGCCGCTGGTGTTCAAGGCCCTGGGCATTCAGCTGGTTCTGGCCTTTTGTATTCTGCATTTGCCATTCGTCAAGGAACTCTTTGAGTCGATGAGCATTGGATTCGTCTGGCTGTTGAGTTTTTCGGACAAAGGAGCCGAGTTCCTCTTTGGGTCTCTGGTTACGGATGCGCAGAATCTGGGCACATTGTTCGCCTTCAAAGTGCTGCCCACGGTGGTGTTCTTTTCGGCCGTTACTTCCCTCTTGTTCTATTTGGGCATCTTACAGCGCGTTGTCAAGGTCTTCGCCTGGGTCATGCGCAAGACACTGGGTCTGAGTGGTGCGGAAAGTCTTGCGGCAGTGGGCAATGTATTTCTCGGTCAGACAGAAGCCCCGCTGTTGGTTCGTCCCTACATCAAGGATATGACCCGATCGGAGTTGATGTGTTTGATGGCTGGAGGGATGTCCACGATTGCGGGTGGCGTCCTGGCTGCATTCATCGGATTCCTTGGGAATGGCGATCCGGAAATGGAGATCTTCTTTGCCAAGCATCTGATCGCAGCCTCTGTAATGTCGGCTCCTGCAGCAGTCCTCGCAGCCAAAATGATGATCCCGGAGACGGAGACCGTGCGTCAGGAAGCACATATCTCTCGACAACAGGTGGGAAGCAATGTTCTTGAGGCCATCACCAATGGCACCACGCAAGGACTGCAGCTTGCCGTGAATGTGGGCGTGATGCTCCTGGTCTTTGTGGCCTTCATCTATTTTATCAATGCCTGTCTGGTGCAGGGTATTGGATCCTGGACAGGATTGAATGATTGGATCGTCGAGGTGAGCGGTGGCCGTTTTGACGGCTTCAGTATGCAGGCCATTCTTGGGTTCATTCTGGCGCCACTTTCATGGATGATGGGTGTGGCCAAGGAAGACATCCTGCTTGTGGGACAATTGCTCGGCGAAAAAACAGTGCTGAACGAATTTGTGGCCTACATCTCTCTGTCGGAGATGAAGAATGAGTTCCGCTTCAGCAGCGAACAATCGATCGTGATCGCCACCTACATGCTTTGTGGTTTCTCCAATTTTTCATCCATTGGCATACAGATCGGAGGGATCGGGGCCCTTGCGCCAGACCGAAGAAAAGACCTCTCACAATTGGGCGTTCGCGCCTTGATCGCAGGTACTTTGGCCAGCCTTTTCACGGCAGCTATTGTCGGAATGATGATCTAGAAAACCGCTACGAAAACGCTATACCAAATGAAAAGCCCCGTCTGATGCGGGGCTTTTTCTATTGAGAAGGTCCGTTGCCTTGGATCAGTTCCCGAAGCGTTCCTTGAGTTTCTCCGTGGTCGTGGACCCAGGTCGTTCGATGGGCATTCCCAGCACGCGATCCCAGATCAAAGCTGCCATGGTGCCCAGCGCCCTTGAAACGCCAAAGAGGACCGTGTAGAAGTCATACTCTGTCAGGCCGTAGTGCATTAGCAACTGACCGCTGTGCGCATCCACATTGGGCCATGGATTTTTGACTTTCCCCGTGGCCTTTAGGATATCTGGTACCACTTCATATACGCGGCTAACGATCTGAAAGAGTTCGTCGTCCGGCATGTATTCCTGAGCAAAACCGCGTTGTGCTTCATAGCGCGGATCGGTCTTTCTCAATACAGCGTGACCAAAGCCAGGGATGACCTTTCCATCGGCCAAGGTCTTCTTGCAGTAGTTCTCGATCTGCTCCTTGGAAGGCAAGCCACCGCCCAGTTCATCGCGCATGCTCTGGATCCAGCGGATGACCTCCTGATTGGCCAAGCCATGCAGCGGCCCTGCCAAGCCGGCCATTCCTGCTGTGAATGCGAGATAGGGATCGCTCAAGGCACTTCCCACCAAATGGATGGCGTGGGCCGAAACATTTCCGCCTTCGTGGTCGGAATGAATGGTCATGTACATGCGCATCATCTCCCGGAATTCCTCGCTGTCGTAACCAAGCATATGTGCAAAGTTGCCTGCCCAATCCAGGTCTGGATTCGGTTCAATGTGCTCTCCGTTTCGGTAGCAGCGTCTGTAGATATAGGCTGCGATCCGTGGAAGACGACCGATCAGATTCATGGCGTCCTCATAGGTATGTGCCCAGTATTCACTTTTGTTGATGCCGTCTCTGTAGGCTCTGCGATATTCACTTTCCGTGCGGCATGCATTGATCCCCGTGATGAATTGGGTCATGGGATGTGCATTGACGGGCAAAGCATCGATGACTTTGAAAACGTGCGGGGGAACGATGCTCCTCCGCGCCCAATTGTTGCTGATCCGACGCACTTCATCCTCTGTCGGCAATTCATTCATCAGCATCAGGTAGAAGATCCCCTCAGGCAGGGGCTGTTTTCCTTCGGGCGGATATTTCGGCAACACCTCATTGAGTTCAGGAATGCTGTAGCCTCTGAAGCGTATGCCTTCTGCTGGATCGAGCTTGGAGGTTTCGTAGATCAGCGCTGGCATTCCCCGCATGCCCGAATAGAGCTGGCGGACCGTGATCTCACCCATTTTCTCATCTCCGTGTGCCGCAAGGAACTCGCGCACTTCGCGAATGGAGCCCTCGATCTTACCGGCAAATTTTTCTTTGATCTTACTCATGCTTAATCATTCAGGAATTTGAAGTTCTTACCGGGAAAGCGCGCGGCATCGCCCAGTGCCTCCTCGATGCGAAGCAACTGATTGTATTTGGCCATCCGGTCGGACCGGGATGCAGAGCCCGTCTTGATCTGACCTGTACCCAGAGCCACAGCCAGATCGGCAATGGTCGTGTCTTCCGTTTCGCCTGAACGGTGGCTCATCACGCTGGTGTAGCTGCTTCTGTGGGCCAGATCTACCGTATTCAGCGTTTCTGTGAGGCTTCCGATCTGGTTGACCTTCACAAGGATGCTGTTCGCAACTCCTTGCTGAATGCCCCGGCCAAGGCGCTCTTCGTTGGTCACGAAGAGGTCGTCTCCGACCAATTGTACTTGGTTTCCAATGCGTTGGGTCAACAATTCCCAGCCCGCCCAGTCATCCTCGTACAAACCGTCCTCGATGCTGGCAATGGGGTACTTGGACACCCATTGTGCCCAATAGTCCACCATTTCTTCGGCCGTTTTCTTGCCGCCATTGGATTTATGGAAGTCGTAGACCTTCTCATCTGTGGAATAGAATTCAGATGCAGCAGCGTCCATGGCGATCCAAATGTCCTCGCCAGGTGTGTAGCCTGCTTTTTCGATGGCCCGAAGGATGGTCTCGATGGCTTCTTCATTCGATCCCAGATTGGGTGCGAATCCACCTTCATCTCCCACATTGGTGGAATAGCCCCCTGCTTGCAGCACTTTCTTGAGATGATGGAACACTTCAGTACCCATGCGCAGTGCTTCTGAGAAACTCTCGGCGCCAAAGGGCATGACCATGAATTCCTGGAAATCGATGCTGTTGTCTGCATGGCTTCCACCGTTCAGGATGTTCATCATGGGAACGGGAAGGGTCCGTGCATTCACACCGCCAACGTATTCATACAGACTTTGTCCGGTATGCATGGCGCCCGCTTTGGCAACGGCCAGTGATACGGCGAGTATGGCGTTTGCCCCGAGCTTGCCCTTGTTGGCTGTTCCGTCGAGTTGGATCATAAGCTCGTCGATAGCGGCCTGATCCGTGGCGTGCATGCCAATGACCTCCTCAGCGATGACTTCATTGACATTGTGAATGGCGCCGAGGACACCTTTTCCCACATAGACCTTGGCGTCACCGTCCCTGAGTTCTACGGCCTCATGAATGCCTGTGGACGCTCCAGAAGGAACAGCCGCTCTACCGAACGAACCGTCGTCGCAAAGAACATCGGCCTCAACGGTCGGATTTCCCCGTGAGTCGAGGATCTGTCGGGCGTGAATGCTTGTGATGAATCCCATCTTATTTCTTGTTTTCGTTTTTCATGTATCCGCAAAATGCATCGAACAAATAGCGGCTGTCGTGTGGTCCTGGAGACGCCTCGGGATGGAACTGTACCGAGAAGACGGGTCTTTCCTTGATCCGGATTCCCGCTACGGTGTGGTCGTTCAGGTGTTTGTGGGTGAGGACAATGTCGTCCCTTCCCTCCAGACTGGAGGCGGTGACCACAAAGCCGTGGTTTTGGCTGGTGATCTCTCCCAATCCACTCTCCAAATTCAACACCGGATGGTTGATCCCCCGATGCCCGTTGTGCATCTTTTCTGTTTGCAGTCCCTGAGACAGGCTGAGCAGCTGATGCCCAAGGCAAATACCAAATACCGGAAGGCCTGAATCGACGATCGCACGTACTTGGTCTATGTTTTGGGTCATGGCGGCTGGATCACCTGGTCCATTGCTTAAGAAGATCCCATGTGGATCGAAGCTCAGCAGCTCCTCCAAAGGCGTGTGCATGGGAAAAACCTTGATCCGGCAGCCGCGCTCTGCGAGGTTGTCAAGGATCGCTTTTTTGACTCCATAATCCAGGGCGGCCACCCTGAGTGGGGCATCTGCCGAACCGATCTCATAGGTCGTGGTCGTGCTGACGCGCGAAGACAATTCGAGCCCCTCCATACGTGGCACATCGGAGATGCGTTCCCTGAGTGCTTCCGGATCGCTGATCTCTGTGGTGATCAGGGCATTCATCGCTCCTTTGTCGCGAATATGCCGGACCACAGCCCGCGTATCGATCCCGTCGATGGCTACTTTTCCCTCGCGGGCGAAGCGCTCGAGAAGTCCCTCCGAGGCAGACGGCCTGGAATGGATCTGGCTGAACTGCCGACAGACCAGTCCTGCGATCTGAAGCTGTGCACTTTCATCCTCCGAACCCTTGGTTCCGTAATTACCAATGTGCGTGCTGGCCGTGACCATGATCTGTCCGAAGTAGGAGGGATCGGTAAAGATTTCCTGATAGCCCGTCATGCCCGTATTGAAACAGATCTCACCGCCTGAGGTGCCGCTCAAACCCACGGATCGACCATGGAAGATCGTGTGGTCTTCGAGATAGAGTAGGGCGGGTTTTCCTGGTTCAGTTGGGTTCATTCGTGCGTTGGGTTAGCATAAAAAAAGGGACAAAAGCGCAAAGGCATTCATCCCTTCATAAAGTCCATTTCAGGGATTGGATCAGTCTTCCTTCTCCTCTTTAGAAGAATCCGT
>JAYOTP010000042.1:0-16323 GCA_038150465.1 Flavobacteriia bacterium
TCAGATCGCTGGCTGCTGCCCAATGTCTCGGCTGGGAGTTATGTGATGAAGATCAAATCAGTAGATGGAGTAATATGGAGGAGAATACAAATACTATAAATGGTCGAGAAAGACAAAATCCCTGCGGAATAGGGCAAGGCACTTTTGACTGAATCGATTCGCCTACCTTGTAGGCTTTATAAAATGTTATGAAATCTACTTTCTCATTATTTTTTTTCATCTCCATTGGCCTTTTTTTGAATTCATGTGATAAATGGGAACTTGATTCTTTGTCAGAAGGTGAACTAAGGGTCGAATACATTCAAGTGCAAACAGACTGGGAAGCTGGATACGATGTGAATGATCCAGATGTTTATGTGAAGGTGATCGAAAATGGCACAATACTTTATGAGTCAGGAGTGGTTTGGAATACGACTGAAACGGAAGAATTCAGGCCGAGTAGCCTCATTATCAACACTGGAAAGGTCTATCGATTTCAAGTGTGGGACCGTGATATAGTGGGAGATCACGATAAGATCAAAGAATTCTACATCACCCCCACAGGACCAGGTACTTTCAGCTACACAAATGGAGTCACCAATCTGTCCTTTCAACTCACGGATTGAAAACAAGTCAAAGCCTTATTCTCTTCAGTTCGTCCATTTTTAATTGGTCATTACTACTCGTTAGAGGTATCGACCTTAGAATCCTAAGTAAATGAGTAAACTTGGTGGTAATTAAAAAATCAAATAATGAATAAAACATTTCTTTTTCTAGTCCTTTTGCTTTTTGGTCTTGTTTCATGCGAAAAAGACGAATCAAACGAGAATGACCAGCAAACCACAGAAGAGAAAATATTGGGTGACTGGCGCGGCGATAAATCCACTTTTTCCTCCAATAATCCCTTTTTCTACGAAGAGAATTCACTCAATGATTATGTATTGCGGTTCAAGAATGACGGCACATATGATGTGGACAGTCTCGGTCAGTTCACTGTTGAAACAAATGTGTGGCAGCTTTTGGGAGGCGACAGAATAATGATGGGAGGCGTACTCGAAAATCCTGTGGATACTTTTGACATCATCACATTGAATGGAAATGCGTTTGTTATTAGGAACATAACTACAGAAGATCTAGGCGGAACGCCTCTGACCCTTGAGGTTAATATTTTCTTGAAGCGTCCAGTCTAGATAGAACCAAAAAAGCCCCTGATTTACAGGGGCTTTACAGTTAATAATGTGGAGCATATCGGAGTCGAACCGATGACCTCTTGACTGCCAGTCAAACGCTCTAGCCAGCTGAGCTAATGCCCCAAAGGGCAGCAAAAATAATCTTTTATCCGTAGCCTCAAATCTCCCGAAGCACCTTGGCTTCCACCCAGCCTACCTGGCCGTCGGTGAGGCGGATCTCCTGCCAGGAATCGATGCGGTCGTCCAAATAGACCACTGTGCCTTCATGCAGCACAAAGGCATCTTGTGCCTGAACCGATGGGGCAGTCTTTACATATACATTCTCCACCAGCAGAACAGCGCGCTGTTCCTTGGCCTGAAGTCCGTTCTGGACCCACCAGCCAATGCCTGTAAGGAGCATGAGCAAGAGTCCGGCGCCCATTCCAAAAAATGCTGAGCGCGCCTTTCGCATGCGCCAGGCGATCCAACATCCGGCCACCAGCCAAAGCCAAACAATAAAAAGGCTCCGGAATCCGGTTGTTCCCAGTCGGTCGGCCCAGCGCCGAAAACTTCGTTCGATGAGCGGTAGCGGAAGCTGCTCAATGTCATCCACCAAACGCTCCTGCAGCATGGCTCTGTTCACCAGGGCGTCTTCATTGTCCGGATCGAGGGTCAGTGCCCGTTCATAGGCCCAGACAGCCTCGCCCAGTTCCCCTGTCTTGAAAAAGGCATTGCCCATGTTGAAGTACAGCTCTGCACTTTCCCAGCCTTCTTCGAAGAGTGCCTGATAGCCCTCAGAGGCGCCCAGAAAGTCTTCGGCCCTATAGCGTTCATTGGCTGCATCGAAGGCCTCTTGTTGTCCAAACAGACCACCACCGAGCAATAGCAGAAGAATGGGAAGGCACTTATTCATCTCCATTGTTTTTCCAGTTCCTCAAGCGCGGAAAGCAATTCTTCAGAGCGCGCGCCAATGTCCGTTCCGCCCGGAGCGAATCTTCCGCCGAGAAGACTTGTATACAAGGCAATGAGCCGATCCACTGTTGCCCGCTCGATGTTCTTTTCGAGCAGCAATTTGCTCCATCGTTCGGCATTCATTTCCGAACGACCGATGCCCAGCTTTTCGAACAGATAGTCTTCCATAAGCGCATGCAGCCGGTCTGAATGTTCCTCCTCTGGGTTTTTATCCAGCGATCGGATGCCGCGCTGAACCTTTCGGAAGGCCTTGCTCGCCCGGATCTCTGCACGGTTCTGGAACCGTTGTTTCTGCCTGCTGAACAGCAGTTGAGCCATGGCCACGAGCAAAAAGGGGAGCGCACCCAGCACCCACCAAAGAACCGATCCCGAGTCGCCAAGACGCCTCCAGCGGACATTTCCAAGATCGATGAAGCGGATGTCCTGGTCGAGCAGGGTCAGCGATTGTTTGCTGCTGCCTGCAGAGGGAAGCGGTGTTCCGAGCTGCCCGGCAGCTGGTGCCTCCTGTCCGCCCGATACCTTGAGTTCAAAAGGCCCCTGGACGATCTCTACATAGTCTTTCTTCTGTGTGTCGAAATAGGAGAAGCGCACGGCTGGGATCCGGTAAGTGCCCCGATAGCGGGGGATGAGCAGGTGTTCCGAGCGGATGCTTCCCGTTTGCCCGCCACTGGTGTTGCGGATGGACTGTTTCTGCTCCGGATCGAAAGCTTCGAATTCGGTAGGGAACTTGGGCTCGGGCAGATTCAACAATCCGATGTTCCCCGTTCCACTGAGCTGGGTGTTCAGCGTCACCGAGCCATCCGCCTCCACTTCCTCTCTGCTCAGATCCATTTGGAAGCGGAACTGACCCACCGCTCCATTGAAGGAAGCGGGTCTGTTTTCCTGGGGCAATGAGCGAACCTCGAGCTTGGGGGCAGAGAGCATGACCCGCTGACGGATCAACTCCATCTGTCTGCGCCCAAAGATGTCGCGCCGTTTCGAGGGCAGATAGGTTGGGATCATCACCAGGGCCTGCCCGCTGATGGATGCCGAGCTGAGCTGTGGGACCAGCAGCTGCCGCTTGAAGATGTAGGTGTCGTAGCTCTTTCCATCGATCACCTCCTTGCCCTTCTGTTCATTTTCAGGCACCTCAAGGTCTTGCTTGTAGAATCCCTGTATGTCGAGGTCTTCCTGCTGCTGCGGCATTTCTGCATCGTTGTAGTAAAGGATGTATTCCAGTACCAGAGGTTCGCCCACATAGACCGTCCGCTTGGAGGTGCGGATCTTCATGAAGCTGTTCCTTGCCGCACGGGCTCTCGGGTCGTTCTGATCGGTGGGCGGAGCAGCCGACTTACTGACCTCAAAGCGCAGCGGCTTGCTCTCGATCCATTTTCCCTTGCTGCGGATGCGTGCGGCACCGAGGATGAGTGTGCCCATTTTTCTTGGACGCAGCAGATAATCGTACTTCTGTTCCTGGCTCATGCGCCCGTTCACAATGGAGGTCTGGAACGATCGGTTCGGTCCGGAAAGCACCGCCCAGTCACCGCCCATTTCAGGAGGCTCAAAGCGATCCCCTTTTCCCTGGAAACGAAAGCTCACACGCACCTCTTCTCCCAGCCCGAGGCGATAGCGGTCTGCTTCTGCCATCAGGATGTCCTGTCCGTACGCAGGAGCCAAAAGGGCCATCAGCCCGATCGCGATCCAATGCTTCACCAGTCTTTTTCGCTTTTGATCTCCGCCTTCGGCGCATTCTCCCGCATCAGCTTCTTCTGCAGTTCTTCCTCTTGTTTTTCCAGCGCTTCGAGCAAGCGCAAGGCTTCCTCTTTATCGATCTCGCCGCCTTCTTGCTCCTGATTTTCCTCAGGATCTGCTTGAGGCTTTTCTTCTTCCCCTGCCTGCTGTTCCTGCTCTTCGGATGACTCGTTCTCCTCTTCTTGCGGCTGAGGTTGCTGTTGTTCTTGCTTGTTCTCTTCCTGTTCTTCTTTTTCCTGCTTTTCACCGTCCTGTTGCTCTTGTTGAGGGGGTGGCTCTTGGATCCTGCGGATGGCCTGCGCCATATTGTAGCGCGCCTCTTCGTTTTCAGGATCCAGCTTCAGGGATTCGCCATAGGCTTTGGCTGCTTCCGGATAATTTTTCAGCTGATAATGTGCATTGCCCAGGTTCTGCAGGCTTTTGCTTTGCTGCTTGGGGTCGATTTGTTTTTCATAACTCTTTTCAAAGGCTTCGATGGCTTCCTCGTAGCGCTCCTGTCGGTAGAGGGCGTCGCCCAGATTGAAAGCCGCTTTTGCCGAACTCGGATCATCTGCAACACTCTTGCGGTAGGCTTCCTCTGCCTGGGTATAGTTCGAGTCTGTGTAGGCCGAATTGCCCGCCCGCAATTGCTCGGCGTACTGGCTCTGTGCCTTTAGGAGCAGAGGAGCAAATATGATCAGTGCAACCAGCGATCTAACCATTGGGTCTTTTTTTCCATGATAAGGCTGTCCAAGAGCAGAAGGAAGAGCGCAAGGCCGCAAAACCAGTAGAACTGGTCCTCGTAATCGGTGAACAGGCTGCTCTCATATTCGCTGCGTTCCATTCGGCTGAATTCCTCCAATAGGGCCTCGATCGCCGGACGGGTATCCTGGCCCGAAAGGTACTTTCCGTCTGTTTGACGGGCGAGGGTTTCGAGCTGTGCCCGGTCGAGTTTGGTGATGACCTTGTTTCCGTCCCGGTCTTCTTTATAGCCGCGCGCCCGGCCGTAGGCATCTTTCACAGGAATGGGCCCGCCGCGCTCGGTGCCCATGCCAATGCTGTAGATGCGGATGTCCAGTGTCCGTGCTTTTTCAATGGCCTGGTCCAGTGCGCCTTCGTGGTCTTCTCCATCCGAGATCAGAATGAGTGCGCGGGCCTTGGCCCCTTCGTCCGAGAACATCCGCGCCGCAAGCTCGACGGCCTCAGAGATCGCTGTGCCCTGAGATGAGATCTGATCGGTACGGAGCCGATCGAGAAACAATTTGGCAGCCGCCAGATCGGTAGTGATGGGCAGCTGTGGGAAGGCTTCGCCGGCATAGGCGATCAAGCCCACGCGGTCTCCGCCCAATTCATCCACGCAGGCTGAAACGAGCTGTCGAGCACGGGCCAGTCGCGAGGGAGCCACGTCTTCCGCCAGCATGCTCTTGGAAACATCCACAGCGAAGATCAGGTCGATGCCTTCTCTCTGCACAGACTCCATCTTGCTTCCAGTTTGCGGATTGGCAATGCCCAGCACCAAAGAAAGAAGGACCAGGGCCATGAGCACATTCTTCAGGCCGGGACGCCGGAAGGAACTTCCGGGAAAGAGCTGCTGCAGGTCGTGTCCTTCTCCGAGTCGTCTGCGCAGCTGCCTGCTCCATCTCGACCGCAAAAGCAGCAATAGTCCAAAGAGCGGCAAGGCCGTCAGCAACCAGAAATATTCCATGGCTTCTATGCGCTCCATCAGTTCAGACTTCTCAGTAAGGTGTTCTTCAGCAGTACTTCCAGAAAGAGCAGCCCAAAGGCCCACAACATGAACGGACGAAAGAGTTCGGTGTAGGCGTAGTAGCGGAGTTCCTCCACCTCTTTTTTCTCCAGCTTGTCGATCTCCTGATAAATGGCCTGCAGGCTCTCGTTGTCTGTGGCACGGAAATACTGTCCGCCTGTTTTTTTGGCGATCTCTTGCAGCAGTTCTTCATCGATCTCCACCGGTCTTTTCTGGTACATCAAGCGGCCGCGGGCATCGATGCTCACAGGAGTCGAGGCCATGCCGTTGGTGCCCACGCCAATGGTGTAGGTCTTCAGCCCGAAGGCCTCGGCCAGATCGGCAGAGGTCATTGGATCGATCGATCCGGTGTTGTTCACTCCGTCGGTGAGCAGAATGATGACCCGACCATCGCCTTGTCCGTCTTTCAGCCGATTCACAGCTGTGGCCAGGCCCATGCCAATGGCCGTCCCATCCTGGATCTTGCCGTAGCTGAGTTCTTCCAGGCTGTTGAACAGCACCCGGTGGTCTGTGGTGATGGGTGCCATGGTATAGCTCTCACCGGCATAGGCCACCAGACCGATGCGGTCGCCCACGCGGTCGCTGATGAATTGCTTCGCCACTTCCTTGGTGGCATCCAGCCGGTTGGGCCGAAGGTCTTTGGCGAGCATGCTGGCCGAAACGTCGATGGCCAGAACGATGTCGATGCCCTCCGAACTTCTTCTTTTCACATCCATCTGCTCCTCACGTGGCCGAGCAAGGGCGATCAGCAGCAGTGCAATGACGGGAATGCGCAGCAGCGGCAGATATTCGGCCAGATAGGAACGCCAGCTCCTTTGCCGCAGGAAGGGCTGGGTAACAGAGAACTGAAGGCTCGCTTTGCGTTCGTTCCGGCTGTTCCACGAATGGTAGGCCAGCGGGAGCAGCAGCAATAGCAGCCAGAGGACCTGAGGATATTGGAATTCCATCCCGTTCATGAGCCTTGTTCATCGTTTTCGGCTGACTCTTCTTCGGGTTTTGGATATGCGCTCACAAAGCCACGCACCAGATCGATCTCCGCCCGCAAGTCTCTTCCGCTGCCGCCTCTTTTGGCGTACTTGGCAAAGTCTGAAGCTTCAAGGAAGCGCTTGAGTTCGCGCTCCTCTGTTTCAGAAAGTCCGCAGATCTGTATCGCCCCCGCTATCTCCGAACCGGTCATCTCCATGGCGTGGATCTGGAAGGCCTGGCTGAGGTAGAGGCGGAGCACATTGGTCACCGAGGTGTAATAGCCCTTTAGATCGCCTGTCCATGCCTGCTGCTGCTCCAGTGCAGAGAGCATGCTCAGTGCCAATTCACGGGGATCGATCTGCGGCAATTCGGGATCGGAGCTGCCAGAATCCCTCTTCCATTTGTTCCAAAGAAGCACGACCAGCACGATCATCAGGACCATGCCCAGCGGAAGGGCGACGTACAGCGGCCAGTTGAAAGGCGCCTCGTAGGGGGCCACGATGTCTTTGAGTTCTTCCTCACCTGCAGCGGGCATATCGATGTGCACAAAAGCCTCCGGAGTGCGGAGTGTATCGGTGCCGATGACAGGCCCGCTGAGTTGGAGTCGATGGAAGCCCGAATCGAATCGGGTGAGTTGTAAGCGCTGTACCCAGATGCCTTCCTTTTTCCAAAGCGCAGAGTCGCAGCTATTGGACAGAACCACCCAGGCAGTGTCATCGGGCTGGGCACCAACCCCCAAAGAGGTGAATTCGGCCGCTGCAGAAAGCTCCAAATCGAGAACCTGCCCAATGAGCAAGCTATCGGAACCGATCTTCATATCGACAGATTGGGCAGTGGCCGTGAGCGATGCCAGCGCACAGAGCAAAAAGAGCTTTACAGATCGTGCCAAATCCTTCATCGCTTGTTGCGTTTTTGGAAGAACTTCAAAAGCGCCGGGGCGTAGGGGTCGCCCAGTCGAATATCGATGCGTCCCGCACGGGCGGCCTGAAGGCTTCGGCGACAGTAGGCCGACTTGCCCTCCATCCATGCCTTGAACTTCTCCCGGGTCTTTTTGCGCGTGAGGTCGACCCATTGCGTGGCGCCAGTCTCCGGATCGCGGATGGGCAGTACGCCCATGGAAGGCAGTTCTTCTTCCAATGGGTCGAGCAGATGGATGCCGATCAGGTCGTGTTTCCTTCCCGTGATGCGCAGGGCTTGTTCGTAGTCTTCGTCCAGAAAATCGGAAAGCAGGAAGACGATCCCGGATCTGCGCTGAACGGCATTCAAATACTCCAGACCCTGTGCGATATCGGTGCCCGTGCCTTGGGGGCTGCACTCCAGCATTTCCCGGATGATGCGCAGCACCTGGCTGCGTCCTTTTTGCGGAGGGATGTAGCGTTCTATGCGGTCGCTGAACAGCAGCATGCCCACCTTGTCGTTGTTCTGTAAGGCAGAGAAGGCGAGGGTGGCTCCTATCTCGGTGATGACCTCGCGGCGCATCTGTCCCTGCGATCCAAATTTCCCAGAACCGCTGATGTCCGCAACGATCATCATGCTCAGTTCGCGCTCCTCCTCAAAGACCTTCACATAGGGTTCGCGGAGCCGGGCGGTCACATTCCAGTCGATGGACCGGATATCGTCGCCATAGGTGTAGGCCCGCACTTCGCTGAAAGACATGCCTTTCCCCTTGAAGGAACTGTGGTATTCCCCGGAGAAAAGGTGTCTGCTCAGCCGGTTGGTCTTGATCTCGATCCGGCGAACCTTCTTTATGAGCTCCCGCGTATCCATTCAGATCAGGGCACTTCTACAGCATCGAGGATCTCACGGACGACATCTTCGGTCTTCATGTTTTCAGCCTCGGCCTCGTAGGTCAGTCCGATGCGGTGGCGCAGCACATCTGTGGCAACGGCCCGCACATCTTCTGGGATCACATAGCCTCTGTGCTGGATGAATGCATGCACCCTGGCGGCTTTGGCCAGGTTGATGCTCGCTCTGGGCGATCCGCCAAAGGCGATCAATGGCTTGAGGCGTTCGAGTCGGTAGCGGTCTGGATAGCGCGAGGCGAAGACCAGATCCAGGATGTACTGTTCGATGCGGTCATCCACATACAGCTGGTCGATCACCTGTCTGGCCTTGGCGATCTGATCGAGGCCGACCACGGGCTTTACTTCTTCCTTTTCGGTCTTGATCTGCCGGCGAACGATCTCCCGTTCCTCTTCGATCTCGGGATAGTCGATCACCGTTTTGAGCATGAAGCGGTCCATTTGCGCTTCGGGAAGCGGATAGGTGCCTTCCTGCTCCACAGGGTTCTGGGTGGCCAGCACCATGAAGGGCTGTGGAAGCGAGAAACTCTCATCGCCCAGGGTCACCTGCTGTTCCTGCATGGCTTCCAGCAGGGCGCTCTGAACCTTGGCCGGGGCCCGGTTGATCTCGTCGGCCAGCACGAAGTTGGCGAAGACCGGCCCTTTCTTTACCTGGAAAGCGCTGTCGGCCATATTGAAGATCTGCGTGCCGATCACATCGGTGGGCAGAAGGTCGGGCGTGAACTGTATGCGCGAAAAGCTCGCTTGAATGGCTTTGGAAAGGCTGGTGATGGCCAGTGTCTTGGCCAGGCCAGGTACGCCTTCGAGGAGAATGTGGCCGTTGCTCAGCAGTGCGATGAGCAGCCGGTCCAGCATGTAGCGCTGCCCGACAATGCTTCGGGACATTTCCATGTGCAACAGATCGACGAAGGCACTCTCCTTCTCGATGCGTTCATTGAGTTCATTTATGTTCGCGTCCATAGGGCTGGGTCGTCTAGAAAATTCAAGACCACAAATCAACCAAATCTGCCGCTAGATGGGCGTTAAGGCCTTGTTAAACGGTAAGGTTTTCAGAGGGAAAGAGCTTCCACTTTTCGCCCTGTACTCAGAAAGATCCGCTCACCGGACTGTGGCTGGATCTTCCAGCCACCAGTGAATCGTCCAAAGGCGGGAAGGATGAACTGATTTTTGCGCAGATAGAAGCAAGGGAGTTTGAGGCTTTGTTTGCCCTGCCCTTTGAGCAGGTAGGTCGGATGCAGGTGTCCGCAGATCTCGACCTGTTCGCCGGGCGCCTCCGATGGTTCGTGGCAGAGACGAAGGCCATGGAAATCGGCCTGGTCCATCAGCTCGAAGCGATCGTGCACAAAGAGATGGGCGTGTCGGTCGTGGTTGCCTTTGATGAGCTTCATGGCCAAAATCCCTTGCTTGTCCAGCCACTTCTCCAGGCGATCCCACTCGCTGTTGGGCTGCGCGTGAAAGAGATCGCCAAGAACGTAGAGTTCGCGCGGCTGGTGCCGGTCCACAAGTCGGCTGAGTTGGTCCAGTTCTTCCTGCGCCAATTGCTCGGGAACCCCGAGTCCGTTCTTTCTGAAGTGCATGGTCTTGCCGATGTGCACGTCGGCGATCATGAGCCGGTCTGCATCGAGTTGGAGGCAGAGGTCCGGATGCAATAGCAGTTGCTGACCGCCCAGGGTGAGTGGAAAGGAGCTGCTCATGTTTCCGTTCCGCTGCAGGGCATCACGACTTGCCCACATCTGCGCTGTTCAGTCCGAGCCAGGCATTCAAATGCAGCAACTGAACCAGTCGGTAGGTGTGGTTCTTCTTTTCGCTGAAATGCTCCTCGATCCATTGGTGGACCCAGCGCATATCCACAGCAGTGCCCAGCTTGCCCTCTGAGAAATGGGCATTCAGTTTTTCTGCACCCAGCTTGCGGATGTAGCCATCGAGTGGTGGGTTGAAGCCTGCCTTTTTTCGGTGGATGATGCTGTCGGGAAGATGAGGCTCCAATATCCGGACCAGCGGCAGCTTGCGCTTTTTGCCCTGAATGAGCCGCTTGTCGGGAAGTTGCCAAACGGCTTCCGCCAATTTCTTGGTCACCAAGGGCACCCGCATTTCGATGCTGGCCTGCATACTCGATTTGTCGGCCACCAGGAAGTTATGGGAGAGAAAACCAAAGCGATCCAGGTACATGGCCTGTTTGAGCCGGCTTTCCCCACGCACGTGCTCGAGCAGTTTGCCGATCTTTTTTCGAAAGCGTTCCACTCCGCTTCCTTCACCGAGCAATGCACGCACTTCATCCGGAGAAAAGACCCCGACCAGTGAGGTATAGGCCAAACCAAAATCCCGCTCCTTCAGGAAGGTGTTGAAGCGTCCGATCTTTTTTGAGAACCAGGGCACCTTGCCCAGGCTGAGGTTGATCAGCGGTGCCAGCAATTGAAAGAACTTCTTGTAGCGCACCAACTGATATCTCGGGTAGCCGCCAAAGAGCTCATCCGCGCCCATTCCGCTCAGCACCACAATGCGGTTGCGTTCTCTTGCCTTGAATGACAGGAGCTTGGAGCTCATGTAGGTAAAATCGTAGATCAGCTCTTCGTTTTCCCGGGCAGTTGTTTCGATGGCCTGAAGAAAAGCCTCGTCCGAATCGATGTCTTCAGAAAGTGGAATGGACTCAATGGGGCGATCCAGTATCTGGCCGATGCGCATGGCGTATTCATGGTCGCTGGACATGCCGGATTCCTTGTATTCACTCTCTTCCGACTGCACGGTCATGCTTTTCACCTGATCGTTCACGGCAGTCAGGATGACCGTGGAATCGATGCCGCCCGAAAAGAAGAGTCCCACAGGCACATCGGCCACGGTGTGTTCATCGATGCTTTGCTCCACGAGCCTGGAGAGGTCCTGCGCGCTGTTCTGAGCATGTTCGGTGCCCTTCCAATAGGAAGTGGTCTGCACCTTCATCTCTGCTGTATCGAGTTCGAGCCAACTTCCGGGAAACACCTTTTGTACGCCTTTGAACCCTGTTTCTGGTTCGTAGATGAATCCGTTCAGCAGGTACTCCGCAAAGAGGGAACGATCGGGTTCGGGAGCTGATCCTTCAAAGGTCCAAAGGGCTTTGATCTCAGAGGCAAAGATGAATTCACCGTCTTTCAAGGACCAATAGACCGGCTTGATCCCCAGCGGATCGCGCACCAATAGAAGCTTTTCTTCCTGCCTGTCCATAAAGGCGAAGGCGAACATGCCATCGAGCTCAGCGAGTCGATCCGTACCATAGGCCATGAGCCATTGGAAGAGGACTTCAGTGTCGCCAGTGGTTTGGAATTCAATGCCTCGTTCCTTTACCAGAATGGATCGGAGCTCCTGGAAATTGTACAGTTCACCGTTGAATACCAGGCTGTATCGCTGGTCTTCCGAAAGGAAGGGCTGGTTTGATCGAGGGTCCAAATCGATGATGGACAGACGGGTGTGGCCCAGACCAAAATGTTGTCCCGACCCGAGCTTGCCTGCTTGGTTTCCCTGAGCATCTGGCCCTCTATGGTGAATGGAGGCCAGGGCCGGAGCCAGCGAATGTGCTTTTTTGTCCGAAACGTATCCGACTATACCGCACATAGAAAAGCGTATCGGGTAATTATGTTTTCCTGCAAACGCACAATGGCCAAAGGTACTTTGGAACCCTACTCAGCTCAAGAGAAATTCTGTCTTCCTCATCTGCTCATCCATCGCGCAGTATTCGTTCCTTTGAAGAAAGTCTGCAAAGCGATCAGCTCCCTCAGATGCATCAAGCCGATCGTTAAAACACGGAACACAATTAAACCTGCACGTCGGATCCTTCTTCTAAGATCGTTCACCATCAGCTAAGAAATGAGAAAACCACTCCTTATCGCCATCCTCCTGGGATCCTTGCATACCGTTTTGGCACAATCATTCAATGGGTTTGCCCTGTACAACGAACAAGGCCAGAACACGACCTATCTGATCGACGAAAGCCAAAACATCGCCCACACCTGGAACCTCTCAGAAGTATGCAACTACACGGTTCAGCTGAAAAAGAACGGAAATCTCGTCCGCGGGCTGAGAAACAATTCCAATGTTCTGGGTGGCGCAGCCGAAGGCGGTAAAGTACATGAGGTAGACCCCAGTGGAAATGTGGTTTGGGAGTTTGTGTATTCAAGTGCGTCCCATCTTTCGCATCATGACCTCACGCTGATCGGAGACAATGTTCTGCTCACTGCATGGGAGGTGAAGTCGGCGGCGGAATTGAATGCCGCAGGGTACAGCAACGCCACCTCTGAAAAGTGGCCCACGCATTTTGTGGAGCTCGAGCCCGACGGAAATGGCGGAGCGTCGATCGTTTGGGAATGGCATCTCTGGGACCACATGATCCAGGATGTGGATGCGTCCAAACCCAATTATGGCTCCATCAAGGACAATCCGCAACTCTTCGATGTGAACATGATCTCAGGCGGCGGTCCTGGCGGAGGAGGTGGAGATTGGTTCCACGTCAATGGGGTGGACTACAACGAAGAGCTGGATCAGATCGCTTTTTCTTCCCGCTTTGCCTCGGAGATCTACATCATCGACCACAGTACGACCACAGCCGAGGCGGCCGGACACACCGGAGGCAACTCAGGTATGGGCGGCGACATTCTGTATCGTTGGGGCAATCCCTCCAACTACAATACCTCGGGTGCACAGACCATCCCGAGTGCCGTTCATGATGTACGCTGGATCGAAAATGACGGAAGGCCGAATGGAGGCTATCTGCAGATCTTCAACAACAGCGGCTTGGGCAACAGTCAATCCACTGTAGATGGCATTCAAACCCCATTGGATACGGTTCAGGGATATACCTACACCCGGGCAAACGGACAGGCCTTTGAACCGCAAAGTCATTCCTACCGCTATATCTGCGCTTATTCTGCCCGCGGGCAATCGGCCTCGGATAAGATGTCCAACGGCAACATCTTTGTGAATGCCTCAGGAGGCATGGGCGGTGCCGGCGTGATGTACGAGGTGGATGCCTCGGGAAGCATTATTTGGGGGCCCTACAATGCAGGTTCTCAGAAAGCGTTCCGCTACGAGTGCGATCATCCGGGCATCGTTGCACTGGAGCCATTCATGAATTCCACGGCAACGACCACATGTTTTTCGGGAATGTCGATCGGGGAGGATGCACGGGCCGTGGTGATGTATCCCAATCCGGTAACGGATCAGTTGTACGTGCAGCTGCCCAGTGCCAGCGACCACGCATCTGAGCTGCTCATTTTGGACGCGCTGGGCAGAGTGGTGTATTCCCGCACGATCCAGCCGCATGAGCAGGAGTTGAAAGTCGATTTCACTGACTTGGCAACGGGTGTGTACAATGTGCAGGTGCACACGCAGAACGGAAGGAGGTTCAAACGGATGATCGCGCACACATTGTAGATGCGCAGGCGGCTTTTCACCTACTTTCTCTTGCTCGGGCTCAGCACCTACGGGCAATCTTCATTTTATCATTCAGACTCGGTCCGCGAGGTTCGGATCTATTTCTATGCCGCGGATTGGGACCAACAGCTCGACAGCCTGTATGTGGCTGGTGAAAAAGAACGGATACTCGCAGATGTGGTGATCGACAACAGCCGCTACGACAGCGCAGGCATTCGGTACAAAGGTTTCAGCTCGGTGGCGGTGAACCGGACCAAGAACCCTTTCAACATCAAACTGGACCATGTGATCGACGGCCAAAACCACCGAGGGTTCGACAAGATCAAACTGTCCAACGGCATACAGGATCCCTCTTTCTTAAGAGAGGTGCTGACCTACGACATCGCGTCGAAATACATGCCTTGTTCGCGGGCGAACTTCGTCGAACTCTACATCAATGATTCCCTCTGGGGGCTTTATACGAATGTGGAAGCGGTCAATAAGCCGTTCATCGGCCATCGGTTCGGCGAGAAATACGGACCCTTTTTCAAATGCAATCCCGAAGATCTCGACATCACACCAGGAGGAGAAAATTCCAATCTGAGCAGCACGCACGGCACCGATTCCCTGAACTACACCGCCTACTACGACATGAGATCCGACCGTGGTTGGTCTGCACTCTATGGGCTCATAGACACCCTGAACAACCATCCGGCCCGTTTGGAACATATTCTCGATGTGGACCGTGCGCTTTGGATGCACGCCATCAACTACGCGCTGGTCAACTTCGATTCCTATGTGGGCTATGGGCAGAATTACTACCTCTACCGCGGTTTGAACGGTCAGTTCAGCCCGATCCTATGGGATCTGAACATGTCCTTTGGCAGCTTTCGACTGACCGATGCCTCCTCTGAGCACTACAACGGTTTTGACATTGCACAGGCGCAGCAAATGGACCCGCTGATCCACCACAAAGCGATCTCCATTGCCCCGAGGCCTCTAATGCGCAATCTCTTTGCAGAACCCCGATACCGACGAATGTATCTGGCACACATCCGGACGATCATCGAAGAGAACATCCAGAACCAGTACTACAGACAAAAAGCTTTGGCCTTGAGGTCACAGATCGATTCTTATGTGCAAAAAGACCCCCATAAGTTCTACACCTACAGTGATTTCATCAGCAACCTGGACAGCCAGGTCGCTTTGCCCACGGCGATCTGTCCGGGCATCACGCAATTGATGGAAGAAAGGGCGCAATACCTGAGTTCATATCCGGGGTACAGCGGAGCGCCTGCGATCTCGAATCTGGCCAACGGAATGCTGCAACCTGGCGAAGACCTGTGGATCACCGCCGAGATACAGGATGCCAGCGAGGCCATCATCAAATACCGCTTTGGGTCCAACCAGCGCTTCAGCGAAGCGAGCATGCACGACGACGGACTGCACAACGATGGCCAGGCCAATGATGGAATCTTTGGCGTGTGGATCCCGGAGGCCAGCAATCATCTGGAATATTACCTCTATGCGGAAAACGATTCATCCGGAGTCTTCTCCCCAAAAAGAGCGGCGAACAGCTTTTACACTTTGGACGCTTCAGTGCAGCCTGGGGCAGTGGTGATCAACGAGCTGATGTCGGACAACGCCTCAACTGCGGCCGATGGCAGCGGGACCTACGAGGACTGGATCGAGCTCTACAACCCAACGAGCTTTCCCCTTTCGACCGCGGGTCTTTATCTGAGCGATACGCTGGACCCTGCTGCATACTGGCCTTTGCCCGCGTACAGCATTCCGCCCGAAAGCTATTTGATCATTTGGGCAGATGACGACACCCAGCAGGGCGTAGCGCACGCTTCTTTCAAATTGTCCAAGGCGGGCACTTCGCTTTACCTGTTGAATTCCAACGAGCTCGTTCTCGATTCGGTGACCCTCGGGCCTTTGGCGGAAGATGTGTCTTTTGCCCGCTTTCCCAATGGAACGGGTTCCTTTGCACCCCGTACGCCTACCTTTAGGAGGAGCAATGACGAAAGTGCACCCCCCAAATGGCCTGGAAATATGTATCCGGTCTACCCGAATCCATTTTCAGATCACATCTTTCTGGGCGAGACCGATGACGTGGTGGTTTGGAGCATACTCGGGCGCGAGGTTTTCCGTGCGCAGGGGATCGATCGGATCGACACTGCCGAATGGAGCCCCGGGCTCTACATCATTCAGTCGATACGGACCAAGGGAACAGTCAAAGTAATTAAGACCCAATGATCATGAAGAAGATACTTTCTATTGCATGCTTTTTGACCACGCTTGTTATGCAGGCGCAGGTCTTGACCATCACCAATTACAGCACGGCGGATGGGCTGTTGAGCGATGCCATCAACTGTGTGGAGGTCGACGCCTCCTACAACCATGTCTGGGTGGGCACCAATAATGGCTTGAACAAATACGATGGAAACAGTTGGGTGGGATTCACCACAGCGGATGGTCTGGTCGATAACAATATCAAGGCGATTGCAGCAGTCAACGGATCGGTCTGGGTGGGGACGGATTTTGGCGTATCCCGATTCGATGGCAGCAGCTGGACGAC
>JAYOTP010000043.1:0-11385 GCA_038150465.1 Flavobacteriia bacterium
GCACTTTCTCTTCCAGCTCTTTTTTATACCGCTCGATCCCCTCGCGAACATCCTTGTTCTGGGCACCAATGATCTGGGCCGCCAATATCCCTGCATTCAACCCTCCATCAAGGGCCACTGTGGCCACAGGTACGCCGCCGGGCATCTGCAAGATCGACAGCACCGAATCCCAGCCGTCAATGCTGTTTCGTGAATGGATCGGCACCCCGATCACAGGCAGTGGGGTCAGGGAGGCGAGCATGCCCGGAAGATGAGCTGCGCCACCTGCACCCGCAATGATCACTGTCAGACCGCGCTCCACAGCTGACTTTCCATATTCCATCATCCAATCCGGCGTACGATGCGCCGAGACGACCTTGACCTCCACTGGTATCGAGGATCGCTCCAAAAAATCAACAGCTTGCTGCATGATGGGCAGGTCGCTTTTGCTCCCCATGACCACACCAACTTTGAATGAAGTGGAAGTACTCATTGTGATTTGATCTTAATGTTCTCAGCTAAATTCCGTGCACGGCTTCTGGCCTCTCCAAGGCTGTGGGCAACGATATTGACATGCCCCATTTTTCTGTTGGGCCGGGTGGTCTTCTTTCCATAGAGGTGCAGATAGACTCCGGGCTCTGCCATCGCCTTTGCAGCGCCTTCATAGGCCACAGGACCCTCGTGTTCCCGATCGCCGACCAAGTTGATCATGACGCCCGGTTGGCGCAATTCCGTCGCTCCAAGCGGAAAGCCCATGACCGCGCGAAGGTGCTGCTCGAATTGCGAGGTCCATGAGGTATCCGAAAAGATGTGGCCACTGTTGTGGGGCCTTGGTGCCATTTCGTTCAAGAGCAGAGCACCTTGCTCATCCACGAGGAATTCCACAGCCAACAGACCCACATGCTCTTGTTGCTCCAAAAGGGCATGGGTATACTTTTCCGCCTCTTTGATCAGCTCCGGATCGGCCAGGCTCGGGACGAAGGTCTGCTCCACCTGATTGGTCTCTGGATGGAACTCCATTTCGACGGGTGGATAGACCGCCAATTCTCCATTTGAGGAACGTACGCCCACACAAGCGATCTCTGTTTTGATGGCCACCAGATCCTCCAAAAAGCAGGGAACATCGGGCAGTTCATCCAGATCGCTCAATTTCTTTACGATCTGTACGCCCCGTCCATCGTATCCGCCCCTTCGGGCCTTCCAGACAAAGGGCAGGGTCCATTTTGCCTCTTCCACAGCAGACCGAACCTCATCTTTTGAATCAAAGAGCTCATAGGGAGCCGTGGGCATATCGTGCTCTGTGTAAAAGAGCTTTTGCGTGCCTTTGTCCTGGATACGCACCAAGACGGCTGGGGGCGGGTAGACTTTCAGCCCTTCTTCCTCCAACTGCTTCAAGGCAGATGCATCCACATTTTCGATCTCGATGGTCAGCACCTCACATTTTCGGCCAAAAGCCAAAATGGCCTCCTTATCCAAAAGGCCTCCTTGCTCGAACTTCATTGTAATACCCGAACAGGCACAATGGGGATCCGGATCCATCACAGCGGCCTCGATATCCAATCGAATGGCCTCTTCCAGCAGCATCTTCCCTAGTTGTCCGCCACCGAGTATCCCCAGTTTTCCAGAAGAGGCGAACCACGCATCTGCATTCATGCGGCAAAGATAACCGAACTACAGAGGGCGCACCTTGATCAGCGGGCTGACGCGGTACATGCGCCTATTTTCCATATCCTCACAGAGAATGCGGCTTCTCAAATGTGTTCCCTTGCGAAACTTTCGCCCTTTCTCTGTCTCAAAAACGACCTGATCATCCAGTTCCCTGAGAAGCATCCAGCCCGCTGCCGGAGGTGGATCGAACGCCATCACGGCCTCGGACAGGGCCGCATCGGAAGTACTCGAAGCCCTTGGGTTTTGCATGTGCTTCCTTAAAACACTGAGCAGAGGTTCGGGGAAGATCTCTGGCACAAGAAATGGTTGCATGACCTCCCTGAAGTGCTTCTTCCATTGAGAGCCATGGGGACGATCTGCCCCTTTGGGATCTGAAAGCCGATGGCGAAAATGCGCGAATTCATGCAGGGAGGTTATCAGGAAGGCCATCTTGTTCAGACTGCCATTGACCGTGATCCGGTGTCGCTTCTCGCGCCCAACTGGCGGTCGGTAATCTCCAAGCTTGCTGCTCCGCTCTTTCGAAACGATGAACCGAAGCGGCTGCTTGTCCAATAATTCTGCAAGCGACTGAACAGCAGCTTTGGGCACATAGGGACTCAATGGATGGACCTTGTCCATCAAAAAGAGGGACAATCGCAGCCGTGTCCGGATCCACAAGAGACCATAAAACACAAGAGGGCGATCAACAGAACGAGTCGAATCATTGCCCCAAGATAAAAAGGCAAATCGGGGTATTTTCGCAAGGAATGAGACGGATCCTGCATCATTTTGGCGCGTATTGTCTTTTGATGAAGCGCGCCTTCCAAAAGCCCGGTCGCTCGCGTGAATACGGCAAGGCACTTGCCCGTGAGATCGACTACCTCGGCTTGGATTCTGTGGCTATTGTTGGTATCATTTCGCTCTTTGTCGGGGCGGTGGTCACCATTCAAACAGCCTTGAATCTGGACGATCCGTTCATTCCGGATTACTACATCGCCATTGCTACCCGGGAATCGATCATCCTTGAGTTCTCGCCGACCATGGTCAGCCTGATCCTCGCAGGTAAAGTGGGATCGAATATTGCCTCGACCCTGGGAACCATGCGCGTGTCCGAGCAGATCGATGCATTGGAGGTCATGGGCGTGAACAGCGCATCGTATCTGGTGATGCCGAAAGTCTTGGCAAGCATGCTCTTCAACCCCATTCTGATCATGCTGAGTATGGGCCTCGGGCTTTTGGGCGGCTACATTGCGGGCAACCTTACTGGCGTGATCTCCACACCCGATTACCTCCTAGGCATTCAACTCGGATTCAAACCATTCTACATCACCTATGCCATGACCAAAACCGTGGTCTTTGCTTTTCTGATCACCTCCATCTCTGCCTACTACGGTTATACCGTCAAAGGGGGCGCTGTTGAAGTGGGAACCTCAAGTACCCGTGCAGTGGTGAGCAGCAGTGTGGCCGTGATCGTAGCGAATTACTTTCTCACTCAGATCCTATTGGGCACCTGATGATCGAAGTGCAGAATATCCAAAAATCCTTTGGGGCACACGAAGTGCTCAAGGGCATCGATGCGCAATTCGAACAAGGAAAGACCAACCTGATCATTGGTCAGTCTGGTTCTGGGAAGACCGTCTTCCTCAAATGCCTGGTCGGTCTTCATGAGCCCGACCATGGCGCCATCCTTTTCAATGACCGGAACACCGCCTGGATGGACCAAAAAGAACGGCAACTGCTTCGTCAGGAGATCGGGATGGTCTTCCAGGGAAGCGCCTTGTTCGACAGCCTGACCGTTGAGGAAAATGTCATGTTCCCTTTGAATATGTTCACGCGTATGAGTTTTGGGGAGAAAAAAGATCGGGTGGATTTCTGCCTGAACCGGGTCAAGCTGGAAGGCGCCAATAAAAAATATCCGGCCGAGATCTCGGGCGGAATGATGAAACGTGTAGCCATTGCTCGTTCCATAGCCATGAACCCCAAATACCTCTTCTGCGACGAGCCCAATTCGGGTCTCGATCCACAAACGGCTGTCGTTATTGACAATCTGGTGCGCGAGATCACTCAGGAATATGGGATCACCACGGTGATCAATACCCACGATATGAATTCTGTGATGGAGATCGGAGACCACATCATCTTTCTGAAAAATGGGGTCAAGGCCTGGGAAGGAGACCGGCACGAGATCATTCGATCCGACCAGCCAGACATCACAGAATTTGTCTTCACCTCCGAACTCTTAAAGAGCATTCGAAAAGCACAAAGGAGCAGTTGAGTGAGAAGCCTCGACCCAACGTTTTTTAAATGATGCAGCAAAAAAAAGCCCCGCATATGCGGGGCTTCTCGTTTCGATCATTGGATCAAATCACTCAACGCTTACGCGGTAGGCACCGCGGGCCTGCTCGTTGGTGACCTGAATGATGTACATGCCCTTGGGCAGTTCACTCATGTCCACCTTTGCAGGAACGCCTTGGGCGATCAACTGATTGTCGGTAAGAACCACACGGCCGCCCATGTCACTTACAGTGATGTCATAGGTTCCGAAGTCCTTGTCCAACTCGATACGAACAACATCCGTAGTTGGATTCGGGTATACACTGGCTTCGAGCTTTTCTTCACCAACACCGATTCCAAATGGTGTAGTGGCCATATGGATCCATGGGCTGTTGAACGAACGGCTTCCGGAATATCCGCTGTACCACTGAGCACCGACAACGAACATAAGGCTCGCTCCACCGGGCTGATCCCACTGCGCATCATTCGCGATGCGGATCAGGTTGGCACCTGCATTGGAATACATGGTCACAACTACATAGTATGCACCCATGCTCTGCATCAAGTCGAGCGGAATGCCATTGGTAGTCATATCGAAAGTGATGATTCCTCCATTGGCATTGTTCACTGTCTGCTGCGCCGTTGCGATAAGACCGTTGGGGTCAAATCCAGAAGTAGCACCTGTAAAGGCAGAAGAATCATAGATCGCCACCTCCATGAAACCACCTGGAACGGTCAGCGTGCTGAGACCGACCTTGACATTCCAAAGTTGTGCGTCATTGGTCAGGTCGATACGTGAAGTCATCGCCGCACCATCGTCTCCAAGCTGAGGCGTTCCCAAACTGTTGCTGAAAACACCACCATCAAGAGACATCACAGAGTCTGAAACAATGAATTGGAAGGTGTCGGATTTCAATGCCAGCGCCTGGCCACCTGCCATTGTGGAATCAGCAGTGAGGTTGTACATGAAATAGTGTGTACCGGTTGCAGAAGGCTGCCATGGAGCTGCATTGGTATTCAGATCGTTGTAGGTCAGTGTGTCGGATCCCATACCACCGCCCCAAGCAGAAGAAACCACAGGGCCATTCACTGTATTCACCGTTCCACTGGGATCGATGATCTCCATGCTCAGCTGAGCGTTGTACAATGGAGCCGAGCCAGAGCTGATCGCGTTGCAATCGAATGCCAGGTCGCGATTCTGATCCAATGTGAAAGTTCCCAGTTTGGAAGAACCTGCGGCCGGCCCAACCAGGAAGTCAAATGCAGGAGCACCTCCCCACGCGCCAAAGTCAGCGCGGAACTTAGGTACGGACTGTAGGGTAATGTCATCCAGCATCCAAAAATAGTAGTCACCATCCCAGCGGAAGCGCATCTGAACCTGAGATTGACCAGCAACCCAGTTGGATACATCGCGTGCCTCGACATCATTGTCAGGCGTAGCAGAGTTCACAGAAATATCTCCGTTGTAGGTGATGCTGTATGGGAAGGTATTTCCACCGTCGATCGAGAAATCCACATAGGTCGCTGGAACTGCCTGGCTTCCGCCTGGACCAGCAAAACGACGATAGTATTGAGTGAAGCTGAAGTCAACAGAGGTTTCGCCCGAAAGGTCAATGGTCTCTGTGATCAGATAGGCCATGTGCGGTGCAGGGGCAACTCCGCCACCGAAGTTTCCTGGGATACCGTTGTTGTCGAGCCAGTCCGAATCAATGATCACGAAACCATTGGTCCGCGTGGCTGACTGGATGGGCAATCTTCCTCCAGCATAGGCTCCTCTTGAACCTGTGTCTGCAGAAAAAGTAGCTCCAGAGCCAGTGCCTCTGTAGTCCCAAAGGCCGGCACCTCCTGTGCCTGCATTTACATTCTGCCAGGTAGATGGTATGCCGTTGGCAAAGTCTTCCGACCAGATGACGGACTCAGTGCCCGCTGTGGTGAGGACGCTCGCACCTTCTGTGCGGTCGTCGGCTGTCATTATGGTTCTGGAAGCCTCAACGGTGCGGATGTCGTGTCCGTTGATCTTTTGAGCCGAAGCTGTCAGACAAAAGGCTGCAGAAGCCAACACAAGTGTAGTCTTCCTCATGTGATTGTTTTTAGGGTTTCGTCAAATTTACTCAAATGAAACCAAAAATGTGGCGTGAGCAAGCTAAAAACACAAGCGAAAACGAAGCAGACACATTTCCTCATCGGAAGAATCCACCAGGCGATCGGACAAAAAGCATCAAGGATTTCCTCGAAATGCTTCCAACTGATCTACTGAACCCGACTTTTTCCACCCTGCTGCAACAAACCATGAGGAGGTCATAAAGAGGATCTTCAGATCGATACTTAAACCCCGGTTCTCAACGTACCAAACATCCTTTTCAAATCGCTCTGTCCAAGCCAATCCAGATGCGCCATGGATCTGTGCCCATCCCGTGATCCCCGGCCGCACATCGTGCCGTTTCATTTGATCCACACTGTAAAGTGGCAAATACTCCATAAGCAATGGGCGCGGCCCGACGAGGCTCATATCGCCTTTGAGCACATTCCAGAATTGCGGCAGTTCATCCAGTTTTAAGCGTCTCAAAACAGCACCAATACGAGTCACACGCTGCTCATCGGTTTCTGCTGTTCCATCTGCTTCTGAATGGGACCTCATCGACTTGAGCTTGTATAGCCGGAAGGGCTTCCCGTGTAAACCGGGACGTTCCTGCACGAAAACTGGAGACTCCTTGTATACAGCGATCAGCAGAATGGCAAGAATCAAAAGGATGGGGCTGAAGCATGTCAGCACCAGAATGGATGCGACTATATCGGCCAACCTTTTGAAAAGTGGGTACATGAACAGTGTGCTGCTTTTATTCGATGATCAACTTGTGATCCTCCAAAAGAATAAAAACAGATCGACTCCTTATTCGGCAAATGCTTCGATCGGAGCGCAGGTACACATCAGATTTCTGTCCCCATGGGCTTCATCGACCCTGCGGACCGAAGGCCAAAACTTGTTCTCGCTGATCCCGCTCATCGGAAATGCGGCCTTCTCCCTACTGTAGGGATGCGTCCATTCTTCTGCCGTGAGCATGGCCATAGTATGTGGTGCATTGTGCAGTGGATCGTCCTTATCGTTCCATTTGCCCAGGGCGAGTTCATCGATCTCCTCTTTGATAGAGACCATGGCGCGTGCAAAGCGGTCAAGCTCTTCCTTGGTTTCGCTTTCTGTGGGTTCGATCATGATGGTCCCGGGAACGGGAAAACTCACAGTAGGCGCATGGTATCCGTAATCCATCAGGCGCTTGGCAATGTCCGAAACCTCCACGCCGATCTTCTTGAAAGGACGGCAGTCCAGGATCATTTCATGGGCCACTCTCCCTTTGTCTCCGCGGTAGAGCACATCGAAGTGATCGCGCAAGCTGGCCTCCAAATAGCTCGCATTGAGCAGGGCGATCTCCGTAGAGCGCTTCAAACCTCCGGCCCCAAGCATGCGGATATAGGCGTAGCTGATGATCAGGATCAGACCGCTGCCCCAGGGAGCCGCGGAAACGCCTGTGATACCCTGGTTCCCACCGGTCGGGATGGCTACGTTGCCTGGCAGAAAAGGTGTGAGGTGTTTGGCCACGCAGATCGGGCCAACTCCGGGCCCTCCACCTCCATGTGGGATAGCAAAGGTTTTGTGCAGGTTCAAATGGCATACATCAGCGCCGATAGCCCCCGGACTAGTGAGCCCGACCTGTGCATTCATGTTGGCCCCGTCCATGTAGACCTGACCGCCGTGGGCATGGATCAGCGCGGTGACTTCCTTGATGTGCGCTTCAAATACCCCATGGGTGGACGGATAGGTGACCATGAGCGCAGACAGGTTTTCGCTGTGCTCCTCCGCCTTGGCCTTGAGATCGGCCATGTCGATGTTTCCTGCTTCATCACAGCGCACCACAACCACTTTCATCCCTGCCATGACCCCGGATGCCGGATTCGTACCGTGGGCAGAAGAGGGAATAAGGACGATGTCGCGGTTGGATTCTCCTCTGCTGTGGTGGTAGGCCCGAATGACCATCAGACCTGAATATTCGCCCTGAGCACCCGAATTGGGCTGCAAGGAGACGCCTTCAAAGCCTGTGATGGTCGCCAGATAGGACTCGAGTTCTGCAATGATCTTTTGATATCCCATGGCCTGCTCTGTGGGAACGAACGGATGCACATTGGCCAGTTTGGGCCAAGTGAGCGGGATCATCTCCACCGCCGCATTCAGTTTCATGGTGCAACTGCCCAGCGGGATCATGCTGTGGTTAAGTGAAAGGTCTTTGCGTTCCAGTCGCTTGATGTAGCGCATCAGCTCCGTCTCGGAATGGTAGCGATTGAAAACCTCCTGCTGCATGAACGACCCCTCACGGGAAAAAGGACCCAATGTATCTTCCTCTGGCTCTTCCAACTTCCCGATGCGGTCGCCCGTGCTTCGCGCCACCAACTCGAGTATGTCCTTGACATCGGAAAGGCTGGTGGTTTCGTCCAGAGCAATGCCCACGTCTCCGTTGCTGTGGTAACGGAAATTCATCCGTGCCTTTTCTGCCTCCGTCCTGAGATCCTGCTGTTGTCCTCTGTCCAGATCGAGGCAAAGCGTATCGAAAAAATGTCCGTTTTTCTGGTTGATCCCCAAACGTCCGAGTCCATCCGCCAAGCGAACGGCCAGCCGATGAATGCGATGGGCAATGGTCTTCAGCCCTTGAGGTCCATGATAGACACCGTACATCCCCGCCATGACCGCCAGCAAAACCTGAGCAGTGCAGATGTTCGAAGTGGCACGATCTCTTTTGATGTGCTGTTCACGGGTCTGAAGGGCCATACGAAGGGCCGGCTGGCCATCTGTATCTATGGTTCTGCCGATGATCCTTCCGGGCAGCAATCGCTTGTAAGATTCCCTAGTGGCGAAGTAGGCTGCATGCGGACCGCCATAACCCAAGGGAATGCCCAAGCGCTGCGTCGTACCCAGAACACAATCGGCCCCCATTTCACCTGGAGGCTGGAGCAGGACAAGGGAAAGGATATCGCAGCTGACTGCAGCTTGAATGTTGTGTTTCTTCGCCTTTTCCAATAGCGGCCTTGGGTCGCGTATCCTTCCATAGGTGTCCGGATATTGGATCAGACAGCCAAAAAAGCTCTCGTCCAGATGGATCTCATCCGGATCCCCGATCACCAACTCCACTCCGATCGGCTCAGTGCGTGTCTTCAAAACCTCCAAGGTCTGAGGATGAGTGAAGCGGGAGGCAAAAAATCGCGTCGCCTTCTTCTGTCCCCCCTTGCGGGCCGAATGGAACATGCTCATCGCCTCTGCAGCTGCTGTGGCCTCATCCAGTAGTGAGGCGTTGGCGATCTCCATGCCCGTCAGCTCAGTGATCATCGTCTGATAGTTCAGCAAGGCCTCCATGCGTCCCTGAGCGATCTCCGCTTGATAAGGCGTGTAGGCGGTGTACCAGCCGGGATTTTCTAAAATATTTCGCTGAATGGGACCTGGCAGAATGGTGCCGTGATAGCCCTGACCGATGTAGGTCCGGAACATCTCGTTTTGGTCGGCCAACTCCTGAATGTGCCGAAGAAATTCAAATTCCGAAATGGCTTCGGGGAGGTCCGTCATTTCTTCCGTCCGAATGCCCGCAGGAACGGTTTCTTCAACCAATTGCTCCAATGAAGAAACACCCACTGCTTCAAGCATTTCAGACACCTCATGCTCCCTTGGACCGATGTGTCGATATGCAAACGATTGATCATTCATGGCATAGCTCTTATGGACAAAATTAAGGCAGCCAAAGCTGCATTTTGAAAAAGAAAACCAATGAATTTCCTCAATGGTTCGCGTCAGCGATGCAGATGGATGGAGCCTTGTTCAGAATGTGTCCCTCCATCCTCCAATTCCAGTTCGATCGCGAAATAATATACCCCCTCTGGCACGGGCGTACCATTGAAAGTCCCATCCCATGAATGGGTGATGCTGCCCGATCGGAAAATTTGCTCACCCCACCTGTTGAACACCCGGAACACAAAGGATCGAATGCCAGACCCTTGTATGACGAACAAGTCGTTGATCCGATCGCCGTTGGGCGTGAATGCGGTCGGCACAAAAAGGCTGTATTCCTGTCGGACCTCGATCGTCTGCCAGGTAGTGTCAGAGCAGCCCAGTCTGTCCGTGGTCCGCAATTGAATGATGTAGGTGCCCGCACGGCTGTAGGTGTGCTTGGGCTGACTGACCGTCGAACTATTTCCATCCCCCAGGTCCCAAAAGAACTGTACACCATTCCTGCTGTAATTGCTGATCTGAATGCTCAATGTCGAAGCAGGGTCTTCCAGGGCAGCGAAGGAGGCCAGAACCGGATCAGGAATGTGGACGACCGCTGTATCGCGTGCGAATTGGCCGCATGCATCCACGAGTTGAAATGCGGGCCGAAAACTTGAATCACTGGGAAATCTGCGATTCGGATCAGTATTCCCATCCCACCAAGAGAATACATAAGGGGGAGCTCCTCCGGAGAAAGAAATGGACAGGGAAACAGAATCCCCCGGACAGGCCCAACTTGAATCTGTCTGCAAGGCAAGTGGCGAAAGCGGGCGAACATACAGACGGAGGCTGTCCACCACACTATCTGCCGCGCATTCATCCCAGGCGTAGAAGATGTAGGTGCGGTCTGCCGAGACCGTATCCCATCGTGTGGCTTGGGTGCTTCCGTCTTCCCAGGCGCCAGAAAGCTGACCTTCTCCACCACTGAACTGGGCACTGAGTTGTACGGCTGTATTGGGGCAATCCAAGGTATCGGTTCCCTGCAGCAGGGAGACACTCGCCTGAACAGGCTGACGGTCGCGAATGGTGAATACGATCTGCTGCGGAGAATACGCATAGCAGGGAGAGACGATCTGTGCGGCATCGATCACGATCGTCTCCAGGCCTTCCGCAATACCATCGTCAAATGTGAGGATCGGAACAGAATCGATGCGAACGCCCGAGGGCAAGTGAAAGGAGTCGGGCAAAAAGGCGAAGTCCTGTCCCTCGGTCGCTGTACCGGATAAATTGTAATGGATCGTCAAGGGCTGACTGACATTCCCTTGTTTTTCCACGAGCAGGTAGCCCGCATTGCAGCCTTCGACCAAAAGCGTATCCGTGAACGAATTGTTGTGGTTCGTCGAAGTGGAAAATTGGACGGTGGGCACATTGAAACTGCGCGCCTCCAGGAAGGTCATGGAGTGGTAATTCTGATCCAGAACATCGGCTACCGCCAACTTGATATGATACAAATTGCCGCATGTGACCTGAGCACCTGCACGCAGGGGAAGAGAATAGCCTGTGGCATTGACGTTATTGGCCATCGGGTGTGCAACATACCAGGCCGCACTGGAGGTGAAATTGGGATTGGCCGCCTGACATGTGGATGCCGGATACCCTCCAGAGGGAAACCCCTGGTTCAGGGTATTCACCGCAACGGGCACAGGAGGAAAAGTTCCAGGCACCTGAGCGAGGTTCACAGT
>JAYOTP010000043.1:11485-15241 GCA_038150465.1 Flavobacteriia bacterium
GCATTTCCCGAGATCATCACAATACCCGAATCAATGCCAAATCCAAAGCTGTTGCCGTTGGTGAATTTGCCGATCTGCACCGAATTGGACGCGGGAGGAAAACCAGGCAGAAAGGGCACTCCTGGTCCGAGCAGAACATTTTGCACCAAATGGTCCGGGTTGTTGAAAGGCGGGCTGTTGGTGACCAAGATCTGCGCGTCCACAAGGTGGACCATTCCAAACAACAATCCAAAAACACAGCGTAGCAAGTGGCTCCTTTTCACTTGGTAAATCTAGGGAAAGGTACTTGCGAAGGGCCTGCAGGAAACGCATCGCTATGCGTCTTTGGCTCATTCAACGCCTTGATCATGCGGATGCAATACCCAAGGGAAGATTTTTTGCCCAATTGACCCATTCAGCGTTCTTTTTCGCGGAGCGAGTTCAAGGCAGATCTCTAACAGAAAGAACGAAGCCCCTGACCAAGGACGCAGTCGCTAAATTTGAAGACCAAAGCATTGCACATGACCCCACAAGAATATCTGGCCGAGCACAAGGAGCGTTTTTTGGAAGAACTGTTCGAGCTCTTGCGCATTCCATCCATCAGTGCGGACTCTGCGTATAAAGAGGATGTGATCCGAACGGCGCATTCGGTCGCAGACAGCCTGAAGAAAGCAGGTGCTGATCAGGTGGAGATCAACGAGACGCCGGGCTATCCTGTGGTGACGGCCGAAAAGATCGTGGATCCCTCCAAACCCACGGTTTTGGTGTACGGCCACTACGATGTGCAACCGCCAGATCCCATGGATCTGTGGGAAAGCGGACCTTTTGAACCGGTCATCAAAAAAACAGAATTACATCCCGAAGGAGCCATTTTCGCCCGAGGTGCCTGTGATGATAAGGGGCAGATGTTCATGCACATCAAGGCATTCGAGGCCATGTGGGCGACGGATTCGCTGGCGTGCAACATCAAATTCATGATCGAAGGCGAAGAGGAAGTGGGCTCAGAGAATCTGGCCTGGTTCGTCGAACGCAATAAAGCGAAAATGGCCTGTGATGTGATCCTGATATCCGATACGGGCATGCTGGCCAATGACATTCCCTCCATTTGCACAGGGCTCAGAGGCCTGAGCTATGTGGAGGTTGAATTGACAGGCCCCAACCGCGATCTGCATTCAGGCTTGTACGGAGGTGCCGTGGCCAACCCGATCAATGTACTCACCCAAATGATCGCCTCTCTGCACAATGAAAAGAAAGAGATCACCATCCCTGGTTTTTACGATAAAGTAGAAGTTCTAGGACTGGAAGAACGGGAAGAGATGGCCAAGGCGCCCTTCTCGCAAGAAGAATACAACAAGGCCCTGGACATTGCCCAGGAAGAAGGAGAAGAAGGCTACCGGACCATGGAGCGCAACAGCATCCGCCCTACCCTCGATGTGAACGGGATCTGGGGAGGATATACGGGAGAGGGCGCCAAAACGGTGATCCCCTCAAAAGCTTATGCGAAGATCTCCATGCGCCTGGTTCCGCACCAGGAGCCCGAAGAGATCACCCAAATGTTCACCGATCACTTCAGGTCCATCGCACCGAATTCGGTTAAAATAAAGGTGACCCCACACCATGGAGGCGAACCTTATGTCTCACCGACCGACACAGCCGAGTATCAAGCTGCGAGCAAAGCCATGGAAACCACTTTTGGCAAGCGGCCGATTCCCGTCCGAAGTGGCGGAAGCATCCCGATCGTGGCCCTCTTCGAAAGAGAGTTGAACGCCAAGAGCATACTCTTCGGTTTTGGACTGGACTCAGATGCGATCCACTCGCCCAATGAACATTACGGACTCTTCAACTTCTTCAAGGGAATTGAGACGATTCCGTACTTCTACACCTACTACAATGAAAAGAAAGCGGATCAGTAAGTCATTCTTCTGAACCGACGTCTGAATACCCGGCACATGAAAAAAGCACTGATCACAGGAATCACCGGTCAAGATGGCGCCTACTTAGCGGAGCTCCTCCTTGAAAAAGGATATGAGGTGCACGGGGTCAAAAGACGGTCCTCGCTTTTCAATACCCACCGCATCGACCATTTATACCAGGACCCGCATGAGACCGATGTCCGTTTTCACCTGCACCACGGTGATCTGACCGACAGCATGAACATCACCCGGCTCATTCAGGAAGTGCAGCCCGATGAGATCTACAATCTGGGCGCCATGTCGCACGTCCGGGTGAGCTTCGATACGCCGGAATACACGGCCAATGTGGATGGATTGGGCACTCTGAGGATCTTAGAAGCTGTGCGTCTTCTCGGACTTACCGAAAAGACCCGCATCTATCAGGCCTCCACTTCGGAGTTGTATGGGCTGGTGCAAGAAGTACCTCAATCCGAGAAAACACCCTTTTACCCACGCTCTCCCTATGCGGTCGCGAAGATGTATGGCTACTGGATCACTGTGAACTACCGTGAAGCCTACAATATGTATGCATGCAATGGCATACTGTTCAACCACGAATCGCCCATGCGTGGAGAAACCTTTGTGACCCGAAAGATCACTTTGGCCGTTGCCAAGATCGCTTTGGGCATACAGGAAACCGTGTATATGGGAAACCTCGATGCGCAGAGGGATTGGGGGCACGCCAAGGACTATGTGGAAGCCATGTGGCTGATGCTGCAGCAGGAAGAAGCGGAAGATTTTGTGATCGCTACCGGGGTGACAACGTCCATTCGCACCTTTATCGAAAAGGCCTTTGGCCAGGTTGGCGTGGAATTGGCTTGGGAAGGCACCGGGACCGATGAAACAGCGGTCGTGAAAAGAGCGATGAACCCTGATCATCCTGTTCAGGAAGGTCAGGTGGTTGTGCGCATCGACCCGAAATACTATCGACCCACAGAGGTGGACCTATTGATCGGCGATGCCAGCAAGGCACAGCAAAAATTGGGGTGGACGCCGCGGATTGAACTGGATGAATTGGTGGCCTCGATGATCGAGGAGGACCTCAAGTACGCGCGTCGACATGTTTACCTTGAAAAAGGCGGACATCGGGCACGGCAATTCAGAGAAGAATGAATTCCGGGGACCGCATCTACGTTGCTGGCCACAATGGAATGGTCGGATCAGCGATCTGCAGGAAGCTGAAGGCAGAAGGCTATACCAACCTCATCCTCAGATCCTCAAAAGAATTGGACCTGAGAAACCAAGAGGCTGTGGAGGGATTTTTTGCCTCTGAACGTCCTGACATTGTTTTCCTTGCTGCGGCCAAAGTCGGGGGAATTGTGGCCAACAATACCTACCGGGCAGAATTCCTTTACGACAACTTGATGATCGAGGCGAATGTCATCCACAATGCGTATCGCTCTGGCGTCAGGAAACTTCTTTTCCTCGGCTCCTCCTGTATCTATCCGAAATTTGCTGAACAACCCATTACGGAAGAGGCTCTTTTGACCGGTACTCTGGAACCCACCAATGAGCCCTATGCCATCGCCAAGATCGCGGGGATCAAAATGTGCGAAACTTACAGGGATCAGTATGGCGTCGATTTCATCAGTGCCATGCCGACCAACCTATACGGGCCAGGGGACAACTACGACCTGAACAACAGCCACGTGCTTCCTGCTATGATCCGGAAATTCCACGAAGCAAAAATGCAAGGCCATGCACCCGTTACCCTTTGGGGTGACGGCAGCCCACTCAGGGAATTTCTTCATGCCGACGATCTCGCTTCTGCCCTCGTCTTCCTGATGGACCACTATTCAGAGAAACAGTTCATCAATGTGGGATC
>JAYOTP010000044.1:0-13216 GCA_038150465.1 Flavobacteriia bacterium
GCGGCGACCCTGCAAAAAGGCATCGTTCCGCGCATTTCAAGGAGGGTTCTCAAGACAGCGTTTTCCTTTGGAATAGAAGCATCAAAGCAACGCCCACCGAAATGCTGGCATCGGCCAGATTGAAGATCGGACGGAAGAAAATGAAATAGTCGCCGCCCCAAATGGGCAACCAGTCTGGCAGGTATCCCTTGTAGAGAGGAAAGTAGAACATGTCCACCACGCGGCCGTGCAGGAAGCTTCCGTAACCGCCTTCCTCTGGGAAAAGAGTGGCGGCAGAACCCAGGCTCTCGCTGAAGATCATGCCGTAGAAGGCGCTGTCAATGATGTTGCCCAGCGCACCTGCCAGTATGAGGGAAACAGAGGCCACGGAGAGCGCACCCGCATTTTGTTTGATCAGGCTGCGCAGCCAGAAAAAGATGCCCACAACGGCCACCATGCGGAACAAACTCAGAAAGAGCTTGCCATAAGATCCGCCCAGTTCCAGGCCAAAGGCCATTCCCGGGTTTTCAGTGAAATGGATGATGAACCAGTCTGCGATCTGTATCTCCTCTCCCAACTGGAGATTCAATTTGATCCAGAATTTCAGCAACTGATCCGCCAAAAGCACGGAACAGATGATCAGCGTGGCTCGCTTCAATGTTTATTGCTTGTTCTTGGCGTCAATGCTCATCGTTGTGTGCGGAACCAGCATCAGGCGTTCCTTGCTGATCAGCTTACCGGTCTCGCGGCACACTCCGTAGGTCTTGTTCTCGATTCGCAGGATGGCATTCTTCAGGTCGCGAATGAATTTCTCCTGCCGAATGGCCAACTGACTGTTGGCTTCCTTGCTCATTGTATCCGAACCCTCCTCAAAGGCTTTGAAAGTAGGCGCCGTGTCATCGGTGCCGTTGTTCCTGTCGTTGGCGAAGTTTTCACGGAGCACTTGCAGGTCCTTTTCGGCCTTGTCGATCTTCTCGAGTATAAGTTTCTTGAATTCAGCAAGTTCCTTGTCTGAATAACGGATCATATCTTCTGCCATGACGCGGGTATTTGTAATTCGGGGACGGCAAAAATAACAGAATGCCGCTAATGCTTCAGCTGGTCTTTTTTCAACTCACCGTTGCAGCCTTTTCCAGATCGATACGAAGGGGTATTCCCTCCAGATCCAGCGCATGGGCTGCTTCCTTCAGAACAGTCTTCCGACTCAATTCCACAGCCAGCACTTCGCGGCTGATATAGGCCGCGTGCGCATCGAGTGCCGTCCACAATTCCTCGCTGCATTCCACACCAATTCGGATGCGGTCGGTCAGATCCAGATCGAGCTCTTTGCGCAGATTCTGGATGCGGTTCACCAGTTCACGGGCCAAGCCTTCCTGCCGGAGTTCTTCGTCGATCTGTATGTCGAGTGCCACCGTCGTATCGCCCTCGCTGGCCACAAGCCAACCGGGGATGTCGTCTGCCATCACTTCCAGATCGCCGTCCTGTAATTCAAATACAGCTCCTTCCAGATCGAGAGCAAAAGACTTTTGCTGCTCATAGGCCGCGATCTCCTCCTGCCCCATCTGCGCCACCGCCTGAGACAATGCCTTCATCTGCTTGCCCACCCGTGGACCCAATGCCCTGAAATTGGGCTTCACTCTTTTGACGATCAATCCGCTCGTGTCCTCAAGCAACTCGAGCTCCTTCACATTCACCTCAGAGGTGATCAGTCCGGCCACCGATTCCAGATGGGCTTTCTGATCCTGATCGAGCACAGGCACAACGAGTTTTTTCAGCGGCTGCCGGACACGGATCCGCTCCTTCTTACGGATGCCCAGGATCATGGAGGTGATCTTCTGCGCCTTGCGCATGCGCCACTGCAGCTCTTGATCGATCCGCTTTTCATCCAGCTGAGGAAAATCTGCACAATGCACCGAAGACGGGGCGTCTGAACTTCGTCCGCTTTGAAGATCACCGAACAAGCGGTCGGCAAAGAAGGGAGCGATAGGCGCCATCAACAGGGCGACCGTCTCCAAACAATGATGAAGGGTGGAGAAGGCCATGAGCTGATCGCTGCCCTGTTCGCTCTTCCAGAATCGTCTCCGGCTCAAACGCACGAACCAGTTGCTCAGATTCTCGACGGTGAATTCCTGTATCGCCCGAGCGGCACGCGTGGGCTCGTACTCGGCGTAGGAAGCATCCACCGAAGCGACAAGACTGTTCAACTCGGAAAGGATCCAAAGGTCCAGCGGATTGGAGACGGAATGAAGCTCTTTCTTATCGGGTGTGAATCCCTCGATATTGGCATAGAGGGCGAAGAAGTTGTAGGTGTTGTACAGGGTGCCAAAGAACTTGCGCTGCACCTCGGCAATGCCCTCGCTGTCAAAGCGGAGGTTGTCCCAGGGCTGGGCGTTGCTGACCATATACCAACGAGTGGCATCTGCACCAAAACGGTCCATCGTCTCGAAGGGATCCACCGCGTTGCCCAATCGCTTGGACATCTTTTGGCCGTTCTTGTCGAGCACCAGGCCATTGCTGACCACGGTCTTGTACGCAGGCGAATCGAAGACCATACTGGCGATGGCGTGCAGGGTATAGAACCATCCACGCGTCTGATCGACGCCCTCGGCAATGAAGTCTGCGGGGAAAAGTGTCTTGAATTTCTCCTTATTCTCGAAGGGATAATGCCACTGTGCGTAGGGCATGCTGCCCGAGTCGAACCACACATCTATAAGATCGGACTCCCGGTGCATGGGCTGTCCATCGGAACTCAACAGAACGATCTCGTCCATATGCGGACGGTGCAGATCCACCTGATCGTAATTGGCCTCCGACATGTCGCCCGGCACAAAGTCCGCCAATGGATCCTCATCCATCAAGCCAGCGGCCACCGCCTTGGCACATTCGGTCTTGAGTTCTTCCACAGAGCCAATGAGCTTGCGCTCGCTGCCATTTTCGGTGCTCCAAACAGGAAGCGGAATGCCCCAGTACCTCGAGCGGCTCAGGTTCCAGTCGTTCAGGTTCTGGAGCCAGTTGCCAAAGCGGCCCTCACCCGTAGACCTCGGTTTCCACTGAATGCCTGCATTGTGCTCGATCATTCGGTCCCGTGAGGCTGTAGCCCGGATGAACCATGAGTCGAGCGGATAGTAGAGAACCGGTCGGTCGGTGCGCCAGCAGTGGGGATAGCTGTGGACGTATTTTTCCACCTTGAACGCCTTGTTGGCCTCCTTGAGCTCAATGGCGATCTCCACATCCAGCCCGCGCTCCGGACGCTCTTCATCCGCATAATATTCATCCTTCACATAGCGACCAGCCAAACGGCCCATGGCCGAAATATAGCGGCCCTGCAGGTCGACGATGGGCGTCTCCTGCCCTTCCTCGTCAAGAACGAGCATGGGCGGAACACCTGCTGCAGTGGCCACGCGCGCATCGTCTGCACCGAATGTGGGTGCGATGTGCACGATCCCGGTGCCGTCCTCAGTGCTCACGAAATCTCCTGCGATCACCTGAAATGCCTGATCCGCATTTCGAGCGGGCGTCACATAGGGCATCAACTGCTGGTATCGAAGGCCGACCAGGTCGCGGCCGGTGCATTGTCCCACAATACGCCAGGGGATCTGCTTGTCCCCGGGCGTGTAGTCTTCCCAAGCGACCTCAGCGTCTTTTTCTTTGAAGTATTTCGCCACCAGCGGCTTGGCCAGTACCACGCGAATGGGCTTGTGGGTATAAGCGTTGAAGGTGGACACACAGACATACTCGATGTCTTCACCCACTGCCAGTGCGGTGTTGGCCGGCAAGGTCCAGGGCGTGGTCGTCCATGCCAGTAAATGAATGGATTCCGAGCCGAACAGCTCTGCCAAAGCAGTTGAAGGATCGACCAAAAACTGAGCAACGACCGTAGTGTCCTTGACATCCCGATAGGTGCCCGGCTGATTCAGTTCGTGGGAACTCAGACCGGTTCCCGCCTTGGGCGAATAGGGCTGAATGGTGTAGCCCTTGTAGATCATGTCCTTGTCCCACAGCTGACGCAAGAGCCACCAGACCGTTTCAATGTATTTGGTCTTGTAGGTGATGTACGGGTCGTCCATTTTGACCCAATAGCCCATGCGCTCGGTGAGTTCCTGCCAGTGATCGGTGTACTTCATCACGGCCTTGCGGCAGGCATCGTTGTACTCTTCGATGCTGATGCTCTTTCCGATGTCTTCCTTGGTGATGCCCAACTCCTTCTCCACGCCGAGTTCGATGGGCAGACCGTGGGTATCCCAACCGGCTTTTCGCTCCACTCGCTTTCCCTTCAGCGTTTGGTAGCGACAGAACAGATCCTTGATCGTGCGGGCCAGTACATGGTGGATCCCCGGCATACCATTGGCCGAGGGAGGTCCTTCATAGAAGACAAAGGGTTCGGCATCCTTTCGCAGTTCCATGGAGCGATCGAAGGTTTCTTCATCCTTCCATTTTTGCTGGACATACCGATGGATCTCCGGGAGGTCCAACTTTTTGTATTCGGGAAAACGGCTCATGGATCGCTGTGAATCAGTGCGCGAAATTAACGCATCTTGCGAAGGCCTAAACAGGCCTTTGACCGAAAGACCTCAGACCACTTTGGAAGAAGAAAAGAATACGACCGGATCACTGGATGGATCGCTTCGGGAGCACATTCGCTCCTTCGGTGCTCCGGGCGCTTTGGCCGTACTGGCCTTTGGATACCGAGCCGTGGAGATCTGGCGGGAGGAATTTCCCAGAGATTGGGAAGCGGTGAAGAAAAAAGCACAGGCGCGGAAAAAGGAGAAGGAAGCCGAGGAGAAAAGCGCTAAAAACCGCAAGGCTTGACCAAGAGGCCCAAAGTTCTGCTGATCGGCTGGGACGCCGCCGACTGGAAGATCATCGAACCGCTCATGGCGCAGGGGCAGATGCCCACGCTCAAGAAATTTCTGAGCGAAGGCGTACACGGCAACCTGGCCACCCTGCAACCCGTGCTCTCCCCTATGCTGTGGACCTCCATTGCCACGGGCAAACGGGCCTGGCAGCATGGGATCCACGGATTCGTTGAACTCAATGCTGAAGGCAGCGAACTGCAACCGGTGAATGTGACGAGCCGAAAGGTCAAGGCCGTCTGGAACATCCTCAACCAAAAGGGGTACCGCAGCAATGTGGTCTCCTGGTGGCCCAGCCACCCGGCGGAGCCGATCAACGGCGCCATGGTGTCCAACTTCTATCAAAAAGAAGGAAATGCCTTCCCCCCCGACTGGGACCTCGCCCCTGCCACCGTTCATCCGCCCGAGCTGTATGAAAAACTCAAGAGCCTGCGCTTCCACCCGTCGGAGCTGACCGGATCGATGCTGCTGCCCTTCGTGAAAAAGGCAGCTGAGATAGAGATCGAAAAGGACAAGACCATGCAGGGGGTGATGCGCATTTTGAGCCACGCTTGCAGCGTGCACAACGCGGCCACTTATCTGCAAGAGCACAGCGAATGGGATTTCATGGCCGTCTACCACGACGCCATCGATCACTGGAGCCACCTCTGCATGAAGTACCATCCGCCAAAGCAAAAGCATGTAGATGCGGAGCGCTATGAACGCTACAATGAGGTAGTCGCCTCCGGCTATCGCTTCCACGACATGATGCTCGAACGGCATCTGGCACTGGCCGATGAGGACACGACCGTCATTCTGCTGTCGGACCACGGATTCCACAGCGATCACCTGCGGCCCAGCGTACTGCCCAAGGAACCCGCTGCACCCGCGCACGAGCACAGGCATTTTGGCATTCTCGCCATGCGGGGCCCGCAGATCAAAAAAGGCGAAACCATCTACGGATCCCGTCTGCTCGACATTGCACCCACCATCCTCCAGCTCTTCGGACTGCCCGTGGGAAAAGACATGGAAGGCAGCGTGCTCATGCAGGCCTTTGCCGATCCGGTGGAAGTGAAGATGGTCGACTCCTGGGAACAGATCCCGGGCATCAGCGGACAACACGACCAACAGCTGAACGAAAATGGTGAGGACGCAAGGGCGGGCATCCAGCAACTGGAAGAACTGGGCTACATCGAACCCATGGGTCCGGACAAAGCAAAGAACATCGAACGCTCACTGCGTGAGAATCGATACAATCTGGCGGTCAGCTATCTGGACGGACAACGCTACCGGGAAGCCGCCCGCCTGCTCACAGAGCTTTGGCAGGAAGATCCGGAAGCCATTCGCTATCTCGACCGACTGATCCGGGTGCACGTCACGCTCAACGAGCTGAAAAAGGCCCAGGAGATCATGGACATGGCCCTGCAAAAGCACGACCGCTCTGCACGGGTCCACTTCCTGCAAGGCCTGATCCATGCGGCGGCCGGGCGGGACCGACAGGCACTCCAAACTTTCGAGAAACTCCTGGAAATGGCGCCTGAAGATGTCCATCTGATCAACCAAGTGGCCCGCGTCCACCGGATGAAGGAGCGGTACGATGAAGGAGAAAAGGGATACCGAAGAGCACTGGCGCTGGATCCGCACAACTTCACGGCCATGACGGGCATCGGCTACTGCCTCCTCCAAAAGGAAGACTTTGAGCCCGCGCTCGACATGCTGCTGCAGTCGGTGGAATTGCTTTACAGCCAACCGGTAGCACACATATACATCGGGGAGGCGTTGAGGGGAATGGAACTCTACGCCGAGAGCGCTCAGGCCTTTGAATTGGCCCGGCGAATGCTGCCCGGCAACGGCAAGATCCTTCACTACCTGCTCGAGCTTTATGCGGATCGGCTGGCGCTGCCTGAAAAGGCCCAGGAGATCCAAAGCGCACTCGATCAGCTCCAAAGTGAGCCGGTGATCGTGGTCTCCGGATTGCCCCGTTCGGGTACCTCGCTGATGATGCAGATGCTGCACCAAGCGGGCATTCCCATACTGACCGATGAGAAACGTGCGGCCGATGACTCGAACCCCAAAGGCTACTTCGAACTCGATGCGGTGAAGCGGATCAAATCGGACAAAAGCTGGGTGGCTCAGGCTCAGGGAAAGGCTGTAAAAGTGGTGGCCCCACTGCTTCCAGGGCTTCCCGTTGGCCAGCGCTACAAGATCATCTACCTGAAGCGCTCCCTGACGGAGATCCTGGTCTCCCAACAAGTGATGCTGGGCAAAAGCAGACATGCGGCACTCAAAAACTTTCCGCTGCAGATGGCCAACAATCTTCAGGCACAGCACGACCGCGCCATCTCCTGGATGCAGCAGCAACCGCATGTGGAATACATCGAACTGGACTACGAGCAGCTGGTCGGAAAGGACAAGGGAGTGGAAGAGCAACTGCAGGCGCTGCTCAAGGAGGTGGATTTCTCGGGCATTTGGGAGTCCGTGGACGAAAAACTCTACCGCAGCAGACTAACAGATTAAAGGAATTCCAGGGCAAACGAGGCGAATGGGTCCGCCACTTGGTATTCCACAAGCGAGAAAGGGACCATGAAAACGATTGCGCACTTATTCGCATTTTTGCAGGCGCCCGAACGGGTTTCTATTCAATGAAAAACAAACGCCTCCTTCGTTATCTGAGTGCGGCTGCCTCCACAGCTACTGTGGCGCATGCCCAGACCTCGGATGTTATCTACACCGACTTCGATCCGGACATCCTGCTCGAAGGAAATCTGCAAAGCATCCGGGTGGATGTGAACCAGGACAGCATCGATGATTTCGTATTCATTGCAGAAGACACCTTGCTGCAGGCGGTCAATGGCTCCTACAACATTGGGCGGTTACGGGCAGGCGGTTATGCCAATGTGCAGAATTTCGTCATGGGCTCGATCCCTTCTCTCTACGGCTATGTGTCCAAGGCGGACTTAGGCGACGAGATCGGACCGAAGGAGGAGTTCATCATCGCGGGAACGATGGCCATGGCCGTCGACGGACAGAATCCATTCAACGAACCGTGGAATGGCGGCGCCTACGATCAGTACATGGGCTTCAAGATGAGCTATGGAGCAGACAGCAGCCACTACGGATGGATCCGTTTGGATGTGAGTACCGATGGCAAAAGAGCCCTGATCAAGGATGCGGCCTTCAGCCTGTTTCCCGACACAGCCATTGCAGCCGGTTCGGCCCAGCTGCATCAGCAGGAGTGGACCAAAGGTCTGCTCATCCGCCAAGACGACGGACAGCTTGAACTCGAGCTCAACGAAGAACTGAAGGGAACCACCTTTGAACTCAGCGAGCTGAGCGGGAAAAGGATCTGGCAGGAAGAGCTGAACGAAAGCGGTCTGCATCGCTTTCCGCTTCCAAAAGAACGGGCGTTCTATCTGCTCACTGCACACCGGAAAGGTCTGCGGAGCAGTTGGAAGATCGCTCCCTGACCGCTGTATCAGAAATAAAAAAGCCCTGCATCTGCGGGGCTTTTTTATTGGTGGATACCTAGGCCATCAGTCTCTTCTTCCAAAGAAGCGCAGCAGCATGAGGAACAGGTTGATGAAGTCCAGGTAGAGCATCAGGGCACCTATGATGGCCGTCTTCTGCCCAGCCTCGGAGTCGGCATCCTGATAGACTGCCATCTGCTTGATCTTCTGGGTATCATAAGCGGTGAGCCCGGTGAATACCGCCACGCCGATGAAACTGGTCGCCCAGTAGATCATTTCGCTTTGCAAAAAGATATTGACCAGTGAGGCGATGATCAGGCCCATGACACCCATAATGGCGATGTTGCCCACTTTGGTCAGATCGGTCTTGGTCGTATAACCGTACAGGCTCATGGCGCCAAATGTGCCCGCCGTGATGAAGAAGGTCGAGGCGATGGAAGAAGCCGTATACATGAGGAAGATCGACGACATGGTGATGCCGTTGATCGCTGAATAAACAAGAAAATAAAGCATGGCCTTTTGCGCACTCATGCGGTTGATGGCGGCCGTGAGATAGATCACCAGAGCGAGTTCGGCTCCGATGAGCAGCCAGTAATTCAAGCTGCTGCTGAAGATGAATTGCAAGAGGGCCTCGTTGCTGTAGACGTACATGGCCGTGAGCCCGGTAAGGGCCAGAGCACCGCCCATCCATGCATAGACATTGGTAATGAACTTGGTGTGATCGCTGCTCGCGGTGAACGATACAGGCTGATCGTAGATTCTTGGGTTTTGATCCATGAGATGATTTTATACTTTCTCAAAGTTCAAAAAACCGACCAATTGCTGCAAGCTGATGGAATCGGACGAAATGTCAGGAATGGCCGCATCTTTAGACCGCATTTTCGGGAACAAAAAGAGCATGTTCTTCCTTTCTTCAAAAACGTTCAAATGAACATTAGTATCTCGTCGATGAGAAGGATCGCCTTGGCCGAGGGGGTCTCCTTCATTCTGCTTCTCGGAATCGGAATGCCGTTGAAGACGATTGAAATTTTTTGGCCCAATAAAGTGCTCGGGATGACCCACGGCATACTCTTTCTCGTATACGTCGCTTGTGCCTGGCAATTCACCCGTGAAAACAATTGGTCATTGAAGAATACGCTTATCCTTATCAGCGCTTCTTTCATCCCACTGGCGCCCTTTTGGGTGGAGCGCAACTTGCTGCGCGACAATGACTGAGGTCTAGCCCAATTTCAACTGCCCCGGAGCCAACTCAACGGCTTCTTTGCCAGCGGTGAACCAACGGGCCGTATGCGGTCCGCACAACTCCACAGCATCGCCCTGTACGCGGAGCCAGCTGCCTTCCCTCAGGCCGAGTACGCCCTGGCTGTTGAAGGCATGAAATTCCTTGATCCGGGTTTCCCGGGTCTCACCCATATGGGTGGAGTTCGGATCGGGGTCGAGATAGTGCGGATTGATATTGAACGGAACAGCGCCCAATGCCTCCAAACTTGGCGGATGAACAATGGGCATGTCGTTGGTCGTTCCCACACTCATGCCGGCCAGGTTGCTCCCGGCGCTGCTTCCCATATAGGCCATGCCTTCTTCCACACGCTGGCGAAGCATGCCCAGCAGATCCGAGTCGTATAGTTCCTTGAGAAGAACAAAGGTGTTGCCGCCACCGGTAAAAACGCCATCGGCCTCTGCCAGCGCCTGACGAAGATCGGTCTGCCGGTGCAGACCCTCCATCTTCAGCCCCCATTCTGCAAACTTTCCGCATGCCAATGCCACATACTGATCGTGGCTCATCCCTCCCGGACGAGCGAAGGGAATGAAAAACAGCCGCTCCCGATCTCTGAAATGATCGAGCACCTCTTCCTTGAGGTAGTCCAAATAAGGCCTTCCGTGTACGGTGGAAGTACTGGCGAGCAAAAGTCTTTTCATCGCTTGTGCATATTGATCAAAGCCGTCCAGAGTTCTTTTCGTCCCTCATGCAATTCCACCCAAATGGGCCGGACCACGCCATCCCAGACCGAGATGTTGTTGTAATCGCCCATGAAGGTTCGCTCATTGGCCACAAAGGGCTCTGCCGTCAGCCGCTCGTTCACCCAGGTCTGCCCGGCATCCTTGGACCAGGCCCAATACACGTGGTTGCTTCCACCCTTTTCGTCGTGCCTTCTGTCGTAAAAAACAGCATGCAGGTGTCCACTGGTCTGATCGATGGCGAGCCAGGGCAGGAACTGATCGGCCGAGGTGGAATCGTCGTTGATGCGGATGGCCTCTGACCAGCTGTTTCCGCGGTCCATGCTGCTCTTGAACCAGATGTCCAGATGGCCCGAACGATCGTCCGACCAAAGCACGTATACCGCGCCGCGAAAGGGACCCTCGCTGTGGTCGCAGACCGTTACCGGCATGCCATTGATCCGGCTGTAGGACGATACCTCCTGAGACCATCCACCGGAGTGCGCTGCGATCGGTCGCTCCTGCGGCCACCAATTGTTGCCCTCGTCCAAAGAGCGATTGAACCAGATCTTTTCATCCAGCGACCAGGATACATAGACCTCTCCATGCGGGCCGGCTGCAGGAACTGCTCCTTCTGTGGTCTGGTCGCCGTCCAGGCAATCTCCCTCCTTGCTGCTCAGGGTCTGGGCCGCAGACCAGCTCTCAGCACGATCCGTGCTGAAGGAGAACAAGATGCGCGAATGGTCGGAGCTGTCCGAGCTGCCATAGCGATCGAATTCGGTCCAGCTGCTGTACAGACGGGAACCGCCCGGATCGGCCACGGCCCATTCCTTGTCTTGCTGATGCGGCGGACGATGCCCCATATACGATCCGTTGTTCCATGTGTGTCCGCCATCGTCTGAGCGCTGACAGACCATGCGGTCCAAAAATCCCGCACCGCCCCAGCCGGTGCCGCTCGCATCGCCCAGATGCAGGAAGTAAAAACTGCCGCGGCCATCGGCGATCAGGCAGGGATCGCCATAGACCCCGTGCTCCGATCTGAGCAGGCTCGATGTCCAGGTCTTTCCGGAGTCGTTGGAGGTGTGCACATCGTTCAGCACACTGCCCGCCACGATGCGCGAAGGATCGGATGGATCCACACAAATGGACGGCTCACTGGCCCCCAATCTCGATTGCGCCTCAAAAATGCGCACCAGGGGAAACTCGGTCTGCGCCTGCAGGACCGAATACACACAAAGCAAAAGCAGGATTCGCCACATGCTTCGAAGCTAGTATTTTCGTGGGATGCGCCAACGCTTTTTCCTTCTGTTCCTGCTGCTTTCGCTTACGGCCTCGCAGATGCACGAATACTACTTGAGCGTGGCGCGCCTTGAATACGATGAAAAGGCTCAGGATTTTGAAATGAGCGTTTGGTTCTTCGCGGACGACATCAGCCTTTGTTTGTCAGAGCGCTCCGGATTGGAGATCGATTGGCAGGAAAAGCAGATCGCTTTGGCCGACAGCCTTTTGAACGACTATCTGTCCGAGCGACTCTACCTGATCGACGGACAGGACCAAAAGCGCCCAATGGAACTCATGGGCACGAAACAGGACGGCGAGTTGATCCACGCCTTCCTTCGGCTGCATGCGCCGGAGGCCACCGATTTCCGGGTGCAATTTGCAGCCCTGACCGAACGATTTGACAGCCAGCGCAACCTCCTGCATTTCAAGCGAGGAAAGGCCAAAACCACCTTGTATTTCAAAAAAGAAAGCGAGGCGCAAGCACTTCAGCCATGAATACAGATGCCATTTGGCTGAATGCCCGGCTTGGATTTGAGCACATCCTCGACCCCGCTGGCCTCGACCACGTACTCTTTCTTTTGGTCTTGGTGGCCCTTATGGACTTCCGAGACTGGAAAGCCGTACTGTGGGCGGTCACGGCCTTCACCATCGGACACTCCTTGACCCTCGCCTGGGCTCCAGCCTCCTTTGTGGAACAATGGCAAGGCTGGATCGAATGGGGCATCCCCTTCACCATATTCCTGAGCGGCTGGCTCAATATCCTTCGTGGGGAAAAGGGGAAGAACGGCAGCGTGCGCTGGTTGATGGCGGGGCTTTTTGGTCTGATCCACGGGCTGGGCTTTGGCAATTATTTCCGCATGCTCAGTGCAGGCAGTGATTCCAAATGGGCCGACTTGCTTCCATTTTCTCTGGGCATCGAATCCGGACAACTCCTGGTCGTTCTGGCCTTCATGATGCTCTCATGGGCCTTCCGAAATGCCTTCGCGATCAAACTGCGCGATTGGAACCTCGTGGTCTCCGGCATGGGCACGGGCATCGCCTTCTTATGGATGCTCGAACGCTTTCCTTAGGTCAAGGCCGCAAGTTTTACAAAAGCGGAGCTTTTACAACTGAATTGCGCTAAAAGTCGCAGACGTCCTCGTTGGTCTCCGCCACGTACTGGATCAGATTCTCTGCCTGTTCCACAACAAATGTGGTGTCCAGGGAGAAGTTCTGGTACTCCAGGGTGATATTGAACTGATCGTTCAGTTGCACCCCACGGGTCTTCCAGTTGCCGTTCACCAAATTGATGTTGGTGTAGTAGCCATCCACATACGCCCGGGCGCTTACTGAAGGCAGTATGCGCACACTGTCATTGGCAGCGCAGTAGACCTCCACATCATAAGAAGTAACCGCCGGCAGGATATTGAAGTCGTCGTCATTGAAGGCATCAAAGGAACCCGATGCAGAATTGAATTCCTTTTGCACAAAGTACTTGTACCAATAATTGGTCTCCACCACCAATTTTGGACTTGCACTCATGGGTTGCTCAGATACAAGAGCGCCCTGGTAAGAGCGATTACCACTCACCGCACTTATGAGTTGCCTGCCCAAACCAACAGACTGTGTGCTGTTGGCGAAAGGTTCGACCCAAACATATGATCGAAGATTGTTCAGGTCCGGCACATTGGAAGGTGGGGTGAAGTCTATGTTATAATTCCAATTGCTGGAATATGGCAT
>JAYOTP010000045.1:0-11594 GCA_038150465.1 Flavobacteriia bacterium
CGACGCAAACGCTTTCGAAGAAGCCGGGCAAAGAGCGCATGCAAGGGCAGGATCAACAGGGCCAATGCCGCATTGATCAAAAGATGGTATGCCGGCTGCCCCTGGGCAAATGCCGCCACACTCGGATCGGTCAGAACCAAAAGGAATTCAAAGACAATGAGCAGGGTGAAAAAGATGCCGGCCTCAACCACCTTTCGGGGCAATTTGAGTTTACCTGACATCAGCAACAAGCCAAAAAAGGCAATGATCGCGATCAGGATACCCGAGTACTGCATGGAATTTCGTCGGGCCGTTTCTGCTTTCAGCAGCCGCTCCTGTTCTTCTGTAAGCTTCTTTTGTTCGATCTCCTCCAGCTTGAATTCCAGCTGCTGCAGTTTCCTGCTGGTCTCCTCTGAATGAAGGCTGTCGCCAAGTATCTGCGCTCGTTCGAGGTACTTCAGTGCCAATCCGCTTTTTCCCAAGTCCTTGTAGGCATTGCAAAGACATTTGCAATTCGACCTTTGGTGGGTGAGCACCTCCAGTCTTTCTGCAAGCGCCAATCCTTCCTTGCAGTATCGGATGGCCGCCTCCGGATCGCCCAACAGAATGTGTAGCTCACCCAAATTGTCAATGGTCGCCGACAGATTGCGCTCATCACCAATGGCCCGTTTGATGGCCAGGCTCTGCTCGTAGCACTTCATCGCCTCAGAATACTGTTTGAGCGCCTGATGGACCGTTCCAATATTGTTGAGCGATGCGGCGATCCCGCGCTTATCCTCGGTTTCCTCCCTTAATTCCAGACTGAGTTGATGATGCTGAAGGGCCAATTCGTAGTTTTTCAAATTGGAATGGATCAGTCCGATATTGTTCAGAGCTGATGCCATCGCCTTCTGATCGTTCAGGGACTTCTCGATGGCCAGACTCCGTTCGAACTGAGCGAGGGCCTTTTCGTACTCGCCCTGCTCTTCATAAATGAGTCCGATGTTGTTCAGTGCAGCAGCACTTCCTCGATCATCTTCCAGATCGTCGAAGATCAAAAGGCTCTTTTCGAAATAGTTCAGTGCCTTGACCCGGTCGCCACGGAGAATGTAGGATGCTCCCTGTATGTTGTGTCCCAAAGCCCGGGCCTTGGGATAGGCCTTCTCTTCAGAATATTCGATCAGCTTCTCTGCGCAATTGAAAGCGCTGTCAGGGTAGGCAAACAAAAGGCCATTCCAGACATATTCCTTGTAGGCATGGACGCGAAGGGAATCCGACCGCTCCTCATCTTCCCAGACCGAAAGCAATGAATCCAGAGGCTGCGCCTGCAGAACACCGAAAAGCAAAAGGAAGAGAATACAGGATCTTCTGATCAACATACCGACCAAATGTATTTCAAACTATCGGGCCGAAAGAGCAATGAGCCCGACAGCCTTCAAAGAAGCACCGCTGTTACTGATGGGGCTACCTGAAAGTGAATGCTGTTTGAAGCACCTCATGGGAGTTGCCCCCGACGAACAGCTCAAAGCGGCCCGGCTCTGCCTCGAATCGCTCTCTGCTCCAGTGATAGGCCAGGTCTTCTTCCGACAGACGAAAGGAAACCATCTGACTTTCTCCTGCTTTCAGATGGATCTTTTTGAAAGCCTTTAGTTCCTTGACCGGACGCGTGAGACTGCCGTACGGATCACGGATGTACAACTGGACCACTTCCTCGCCCGCCACCTTAGAATCGTTCGTCAAGCGAACACGCACCTCCAGATCGGCTCCGGACCGAAGGATGCTGTCACTGATCTCGAGGTCGGAATAGATGAAGCGGCTGTAGCTCAGGCCATATCCAAATGGATAGAGCGCCTCCACTGGCGCATCTGAATAGTGTGCCCAAAAGACCAGTCCTTTATCGAAGTCATTGGTGACCGGCCGGCCCGTCTTCTTGTGGTTGTAGTACAAGGGTTCCTGTCCTGTGTGATGGGGAAAGCTGACCGGCAACTTTCCGCTCGGATTGTAATGGCCAAAAAGAATATCTGCAATGGCGTGCCCTGCCTGAGATCCGGCGTGCCAAGACTCCAATATGGCGGAAGCATGCTGCTGGATATCGGGAATGGCCAATGGACGGCCATTCATCAATACGACGACCACATTCGGGTTGACCGCCCGCACCGCATGGAACAATTCCAGCTGATCGCCCTTCAGGCCCACATCCGTTTGGCTTCTTCCCTCTCCGGTCTGGTAACAATCCTCACCCAGGGCCATGACCACCACATCCGAGCGCCTGGCCAGTTGGATGGCTTCTCCGAATCCCTTTTCTGACGGATCGGCCCATTCCATGTCAAAAATGAAGCTCCTTCTGCCCGCACTGATCCGATAGCCTTCGGCAAATTCCACTTTCGACCCGGCAGCCGCTCTGATGCCTTCCAGAAGAGATACGGCGCTGTTTTCGACCGCTTGCGCACGCCAGTTACCCAAGGGCACATCCTTGCTCTGGGCAAGACTCCCAATAACGCCAATGGATGCATCTTTTTTAAGAGGCAGAGTCGCTGCTTCGTTCTTCAAGAGCACCATGCTCTGTCGCGCCAGCTCCCGAGCCTCTTGCAGATGGGCTTCGCTCATGATCTCTATCCCCTCGGCTTCGCAGTATTTGTACGGGTTTTCAAAAAGCCCCAATCTGAACTTGATGCGCAATACACGACGAACTGCATCGTCGATCAATCCCTCAGAGACCTCCCCCGACCTGACCTGATCCAGCAAGTGTCTCTCGTAGAGTCGGGATTCCATTTCCATATCGCTGCCCGCCAAAAAAGCCGCCTTTCCCGCTTCGGGCATATCAGCTGAATAGCCATGAGTGACCAGTTCGGGGACCGAATTGAAATCCGAAAGGACAAAGCCATCAAATCCCCAAGCCTCTTTGAGTTGCGTACGCTGTATATAGGCATCAGCCGTGACGGGAACGCCGTTCAGGTCGTTGAAACCGTTCATGATGGCCGCACATCCGGCATCGACCGCTGCACGAAAAGGCGGAAGGACCACATTGAGCAAGGTCTGATCGCTCATGTCCGTGGTGTTGTATTCCTTTCCTGCTTCAGCGAAACCATAGCCTGCAAAATGCTTTGCACAGGCCGCAATGCTGTGCCTTTCAGAAAGATCCGCACCCTGGAAGCCCTTCACCCATCCTTCAGCCATTCGGGCAGCCAGGAAAGGATCTTCGCCCGCACCCTCCATGATCCGCCCCCAACGGGCATCGGGAGTAATATCCACCATAGGGCCAAAAGCCAGGGAGAGGCCCTCTGACGTGGCTTCTGCAGCAGCTACCCGGTTGGCGCGTTCTGCGACCGTCGGGTCCCAGCTCGACGCCTGCCCCAAAGGGATCGGCATCATGGTCTTGTAGCCGTGGATGACATCGTAACCAAACAGCATGGGAATACCCAGTCTGCTTTCCTCAACCGCCATTCTCTGAGCCGCACAGATCGCTTCGGGTGTCAATACATTGAGCATGGCGGACACACCGCCTGAACGGATCTGATCTTCACGCTCCTGTGCATCCGCTTGTTCCGGCACCGGTCCTGTGAAATCCCAGGTCCCGTTGTACATATTGAGTTGGCCGACCTTTTCCTCCAAAGTCATCTGAGAAAGCAGGCTGTCCACCCGTGCCTCTGTGGGATCCTTTGCATCTGACGGCTGCTCCGCTTGTTGGCAGGAGCCAATGGCCAGGGCTGTTGTGGCGCAAAAAACAGTCTTTCTCATAAAGCGATGTTTGCTATTGATGGGGTCAAACAATATCCACACGGATCCATTCGACCTGTCCATTTCTTTCAAAAAGAGCAGCCGAGTATTCTTCGCCCAAGTGATGCGTACCTGAAAGCGAGACTTCCTCTCCTCCTTTCAGTCCGATCCGTATTCCGTTTCCACCGCCTTTTTTATAAACGATGGGCACCTGGCAATAAGTGAATGCCAGTTCTCCCGCACTGAGCTTCAACTGCTCAAATTTGCCCTGCAGACTGAGGTATTCAAATACACTTTCCTCGGTGAGCCATTCTTCTTTGCTTAGAAAGGACGGAGAAAAAGAGAGCTGCCCGTTCTCGACCGCGACCCCGAGTTCGGACCAGCGATTCAAAATGTCTTCTTTGACCTGACCTGTCATTCCCGGTTGCTGAGCCCCGCGATTGAACGGCGTGTGGCTGTAGGGATCGGTGGGGAATGCGCCGTACAGCTCAGGCGATTTGTTGACACCGATTCCCGCCCTGATCTCGTAGTAGTGGTCCACCAATCGGCCCTTGTGCGGACTGTCCGGGAAGCGTAGCAGTGTTTCCTGAACGGCCACCAAAAGTTTGGAGACCATGTGCCAGTAAATACTGCCGAGGCCCTCGTATGCGAAGAAAGTCCCAGACCTTCCGGTGAAGGCCTTGTGGTTGAACATGTCCTCAAAGATGCCCAGGACATCGCGCTGGTGACGATCGCCGCACTCCGGATACTCATATATGATCTGCTCCATGATGGCCTGCACATCCTGCGCATTGGTAATGCTTCCATTGAAGTAGCCCTGACCCGTTGCGTCTGTCTCGAGCAGGCGTTTGTCCCCACGCTCCCGCATCTGACGCAGAAGGCGGTTCTTTTCCAATCGGTCTTCAGGAATGTGGTTGCGATCGAAAAAGCCCGGAATGTCCCGGTTGGGATAGAGCAAATAGCTGAACTGGTCCGGACGGAACAACGCACTTCTCTTCAAGGAATCCAGTACCTCCAGACTTTGTTCATCGTCCAGAAGTCCCGAAGAAAGAACCGCCACCTGGCCCTCCAGCATGTCGTACAATTCGGTGACCTTCCATTCCCTTTTGCTTAAATGGATCAGGTTGTATGCATGATACAGGCCATTTTCCTTTCGGTTGCATTGGATGGTCTGATCCATATAACGGATACTGATCTCCAATGCAGCCAGCAAGTCCTCTTGCGCATAGGCCACATGGCGCATTCCAAAGCCCTTGTAGGCCCGTTCCCGATAGGTTTCTCCATGGCGGCCCAAAGCCACTGAAAGCTTGCGTCGGGTTTTGTCGTCCCAACCTTTGTCGAGCTGTCCCTTGTGCGCTTCGAGTTCGCTTTTGCATGATCGCAGCAGGTCGCGAACTTCTTCGTGCAAACGGAAAGACTCAGGTCCTTCCTCGCGGACCCAATCCATCAGGAATTGAGTGAATCGCCGCATATAGTTCAGCGTGACCATGGAAACCCCATTGCCCACCAGGGCGTTGTTCGCATCGTTCCACTCCGGACGCTGGGTGTTCATCCAGATCCCGGCTTCCGGGATGAAATTGTAGAGCTTGGTCAGCCAGGAAATGAGCAGTTTTTCCATCAGGCTGCTCTTGAGCATCTGCCCATTGGGCGCATTCATCAGACGCTGATCGTTGCCCAACTGAGCCACCCGGTTTTCAATGTCCTCATGCAGCTGATCGTCGAACCAAATAGTGTCCTGAGGATCGGCCACGATATCGTCGAACGAACGGATGCGGTAAGGCACATTGGCAAACACCAGGGATTCGTCGTTCGCCCATTTGACCAGATCCAACTGCCCGTGTGCCTTTGCGATCTCCAGCAACTTGAGCAGATAGATGATCTGGTGATCTCCCCAGTAACCGATGTAGGACCATGAGTCGTTGGGCTCGATGACCTCCCAGTCCACGCCTTCTCGTGAAATGCGGTATGGATTGTATCCATCGACCGTGGAGGCGTTCAGGAACTTGATGATCATTCCTGTCACAAAATTGGGGAAAGACAAGGCCAGCGCCTCCCAGTTCTGAAAAATGTCGCGCCAATTGCCCGCATAGGCCCGATAACGACTTCCGTCCTCATTCTTGAGTTCGATATCGAAGCGGTTCCAGGGTCGGCTCGGATCGCCATGCCTTCTGCTGAAGGTCAGCGGCAGATACTCATACAACAAGCGCGTCAGGTCGGGATTTGCCGATATCCAGTCTGCCTTTTGCAGCTGTGAATATTCCATCTCTGCGGGCAGCGCTTCAAAGTGCTTTTTGTTGGTCTCGTACAACAGATTGTTCATCGAGTGGATGTACTCGGCCCAGTCCTTGGTCTCGATGCGGTAGTCCTCCTCGAATATCCCGCCACGCATCACATTGAACAGCACATTGGCATAGTGCCTGGCCACACAGAGTTCGTCGGCCGTTTGCTGCAGCCCATCTGCTTTGGCCACGATCTTTTTGAGTTCGATGCCATCGTTCTGCAGATCCTCCTCCACATCCTTCTTCAGCCCTTGAACATCCGATTGGATGCGCCGGACCAAGTCCATGATCTGGGGCTGGCTCTTCTGCCCGTCCAGGCAGAGGTGCCACTCCTTGCACTTTTTAGTTGGAAGTTCGAAGCGGTCGTTCAGGAGGTAGGCTCCGGCCACTCCTTTTTTGTCCGTCTCCTGGGCGACATCCTCTCCACGCAGAAAGGCAGGTATCTGCTCGGAGGAAACCAGTACCTGAGCATCGGGAAGCCCCATGGACCAGCACACTGAAGCCTTGAGGGCCTCAGCGGGTTCTGCCCGGTCCACGATGATCGCGCTCAGCGCATAGACACCCAATTTGGATTCTGGATGCAACTCTGATCGCTTGTAGGCATTGGCCAGATTGCTCCGTTCATTTTGAAGACCGGAATCCACTCCGTAGGGAAGAATGTTCTGTACCCCATCGAGCAGGTCGATCTGCACGTCCTCAGCACTTTCGTTGATCAATTCACAACTGCGGACGAATCCGAAGCGCTCTGAAAAACGCCAGCGGTAGGCGAATCGGATCTGCAGTTCCTTGTTCACCTCCTCGAACAAAAGCTCATTTCCCCAAACGCTCTTGCTCAGGTGCCGATCGATGGGGTAGATGCCTTCGTACTTGCTGGAGAAAGGATGCCAGAGATAGGTCTTCCCTCCTTTCGAAACACGCAGGGCGGTGATCGGCCCCGTCCAGGGAACGATCCGGGTGATCTTGTCGTCTGTGTAATACGGGAAGAGGGCATTGTCTTCATTTCCTCTGCCAGCGGATAGCCCGCCGCTGCTGGAAATGAACATCCAATGATCCGAATGGCTCACCAGAGACATGAAAAAGGGCGGCATCTGGTCCGCATGTTCGATGCGCAGGAATCTGTTGCCGTATCGATCAACGAAACGACCCACTGCACGATTTTCCTCCTGCTTGAGAGGCGTTTGACTTAAATACATAAAATGGCTTAGCGAGTTAGGGGTCTGTCTTTTCGTAGACCCGGACATAGTCGAGTTCAAAGATCTGCGCACTCATCTCGGGATCCATACCAAGAGCACCTCCCCAGCCTCCGCCCATGGCGAGGTTCATGATGAGGTTTTGAGGCTCGTCGAATGGCCATTCCCGGCGGTTCGCATTCTTGTCATAGAGGTAATAGAGCTCGTCGTCCACATATCCGCGGACCTCGGTGGGCGTCCACTCCACGGAATAAGTATGCCATGAGCCCGCCATGTCCGCAACAGGACGAACACTGGAGATCTGGTTGCCGATCTTGAAATAATAGGCTGGAGTATGCACGGTCGCATGTGCAATGCCGTCTCCGGTGCTGTCGTTCAATTCAAATCCGACGCTTTCCAAAATGTCGATCTCTCCGCAATACGGCCAGCTCAGTTCATCCACATAGGCATTTCCCAAGGTCCAACCCGCTGCCCAGTTTCCACGCTGACGAGGCACCTTGGCCCTGAGTTCGATCTTTCCGTAGAGAAAGGCCACTTTCCCGCGGGTGGTCAGGCGGGCCGATGTCCAGGCCTCATCGTTCTCGTTCTTTCTCGCCTCGATAATAAGGGAACCGTTCTCCGTGCGGGCATTCTCCTCGCGTCCTTCGGTATAGTACTGCAGTTCGTTGTTCCCCCAGCCCCAGTTGCCGAGGTCATAGGTCCACTTGGAGGTGTCGATCTGCTCTGTATCAAATTCATCACTCCAAACCAATGCCCATTGGCTTCCTTCCATGGATTGGGTCATGATGCGCTTGGAGGCCTTGTGGTCCCTGAGAAGAGTAAAGGTGGCCATGTGGAGCTGAATTCCATTCTTTCGCGAATGAATACGCATGGGATGCAGCGTATCCGCCCTTAGAGGACTTCCATCCACAGAAGCCGTGTCGAGCGAGTCGCCTTTGGGGATCCTCAATGCGCCGGTGATGTTGTAGGTGCGTCCATCGGGGTTGTCCACATAATCCTCGATCCACAGTTCCGATCCTTCAGCTGACGCACTTGCCACAACTTCGCTCGCGTAGCGGCCGGAAGTCGGGAATTGCAGCCTCAGCTCCACCCATTGTCCGCTGTCCAGGCGAACAGAACCGTCCGTGGAAATGGCCATGGCAGAATCTGAAAATGCGTAGGCCTCTGATGGAGACCATTGCACCTGAATGGCCTCAGCCGGGTCTTGTTCAACTGCAGTTTCGTTTGCAGGTTGACATGAATTCATCAGGCCCAGAAGGCCCAGTCCGATCCAACTATGTGATCTCATGATCAGTTCTTTTGTTTGACGAACATCTCCTCCAGTTCCTCCAGCGATCTACCCTTGGTCTCGGGCAGAATGCGCAGTAAGAGAAGGACACCGAAGGCGGCGATCAGTCCGTAAATCAGGAAAGTGGTCGCGCTGCCCAGATTGGACAGCTCCCAGGGGAAGATCTGCTGGATCAACCAGCTGACGAAAGAGTTCACAAAACCGATCACACCAATGGCCAGGCCGCGGTAGAGGTTGGGGAATAACTCGGAAAGCATGACCCACATGACCGGGCCCAGAGAGAAGGCGAAACAGGCGATGAAGCCCAGAATGCCGACCAGCACCAGTGTCGAATTCATGTCGATGGCCGCCTCCAGGATGTTTCCTTCATTCCGGGCAAATTCCTGATTGCCAATGAGCTCCTTGATCTCGTTCTTGAAGACCACATCGCTTTCAAATACAGCGCCCTCCAAAGAAGACAGCCCCGTTACACCCGATGCCTCCAAAGCGGCAATGTCTGAGGCGTCGAGTTGGTAGCGCGCCTGACTGAATCCATAAGCACAAAGCAAAAGACTGATGGCGATGCCGGTGATGCCGATCAGAAGCAAAGGTCTTCTGCCCATGCGATCGATCAGAAAGATGGCTGCCAGGGTAAAGATGACCGTTGTGAAACTCAGAAGAACACCAGAGGAAAATGCGGCATCGGTTCCTATGCCAGTTTGCTTGAAGATGGAAGTGGCGTAAAAATAGACCGCGTTGATACCCGTGGCCTGTTGCAGAATGCCCAAACTCAGACCCACCAAAAGGATGTAGCGCAGGGCCGGTTGAAAAAGCTCTCCGATGCCCACCTTTGTTTCTTGGTCTTTTTCGCTGATGCTCTTGTTGATGGTCTCCATCTCGACCTTGGCCTGCTCGCTTCCGTGGATGCTTTCCAGCACCTGCTGCGCCTCGACTTCCATATTGTTTGCATACAGCCACCTCGGGCTTCTCGGCACGAAGAACAGCAGGATGAAGTAGAGAATGGCCGGGAAGAATTCCACGCCAAGCATCCAGCGCCAGACCGTATCATCATTCAGTATGCTGTCTGGAGCGCCATTGAATTGGTTGAAATAGTAATTGCTCAAAAAAGCGGCAAAGAAGCCCAAAACGATATTCAACTGTTGAATGGAGACGAGCATGCCTCTGTTCTCTGCAGAGGAGATCTCCGCTATGTACATGGGCGCCAGGATCAGTGCGGCACCAAAGGCCAGACCGCCGATCATTCGGGCGATGTACAGAGATTCATAGGAAAACGCATAAGCAGAAGCAAGCGCAGAAAGGGCATAAAGGAAGGCCACGCCGATCAGGATCTTCTTTCTTCCAATCAGATCGCTCAGTCTTCCTGCAATGAGCATGGCGATCATCGCCGCAAAGGAGGGCGAACTGACCACCCAGCCATTCTGTGCATCACTGAGATCGAATTCCGGAGCCGCATAGGACATAACACCCGAAATGATCCCTGCATCAAAGCCGAAAAGGAACCCCCCAAGCGAAACCACAAAAGCGACAAGTATGGTCTTTCTTGTCATCATCTTTATTTAAGCACACACATTTCCGGGGGGAAAAAATGCGCGTTGGTTCAATTGCGCGGCCAATTTAGTGGAATCCGCGGCGAAAGTGAACAAATGAGGGCGGAATTATACAAGTGACCCAAAGGTCAACCACCCGAGATCGCCTGCACGAAAGCCTCCTTCTTCCTTCGGGAAACTTCGACCTTGGTACCATCTTCCATCAGGGCGTAGCCACCATCCTCCTTGAGGAACTGCACCACGGCATCCAGGTTGACCAGATGGGACTGATGCACGCGGAAGAAACCCTCTGGCCCGAGCATCTCTTCAAATTCCTTGAGGGTTTTGGTGACCACGATCTGTTTTTTGCTCTTCAAATGGAAGATCGTGTAGTTGTTGGCAGATTCACAACGAACGACCTCTTCCTTCTTGACCAATTCGATCCCCTTCAGGGAGGGCAGCGCGAGTTTCTGCACTTTCGACCGATTCTGGACCAGTGCTTCCAGTTTCAGATTGAGGTCGTATTTCTCGCTGTTCTCCCGAACCTTCAGCAGCGCATCCCGAAGAAGATCCGGGTCCACAGGTTTGGTGAGGTAGTCGATGGCGCTGTAGCGGAACGCCCGAAGGGCATACTCATCGTGTGCTGTGACAAAAATGAGCTGAAAGTCTTTGAAACGGATCTGCTCCAGAACATCAAACCCGGTCCCATCGTCCATTTGAATGTCGAGAAAGACCAATTCGGGTTCTGAATCATCGATCAGGGCCACGCCTTCAGCCACTGATGAGGCTTCGGCCGTTACCTGCACCGAATCATCGAGAAGCGTCAGGAGGTTCTTCAGGGCCGAGCGGCCCTTGGCCTCGTCGTCTATCAGGATTGCTTTCAAAATATTCAGTCTTCGATCAAAGGTAGTATCAATTCCACCCGAACGCCGGTCGCGCCCTCTTCCACATCCGACCGATCCCTCAGCGTTCGGAAACAGTGGAAATCGTATTTCTTGCTCAGGAAAGCAAGGCGTTTATCGGTCAGCCCCAGGGCCACTGAGGTTTTCTCGACACCGCCAAAATTCTCAGTCGTTTGCTTGGCCTTGGCTTTCAGCCCCGCCCCATTGTCCAGAACTTCGATCTTCAGGGCTTCCCCATCTTCTTTGATCTTCAGTTCCAAAAGCCCGTCTTTCTCCATGCCCCGGAATCCGTGCTTGATGGCGTTTTCCAGAAATGGCTGTATGATCATCGGTGGAATGGAAGCGCACTCTCTCAGCTCGTCATCACATTCGATCTCAAATCGGAATTTATCGTCAAAGCGAAGCACTTCCAATTCCAGATAATCGTTCAGGATCTTGAGCTCGTTATCCAGTGATATGAGCTCCTTCTCATTCCACTCCAGAGTGGCGCGCATCAAACGGGCCAGTTTGCTCAAAAAACGGCTGGAATCCAACGGCTGGTTCCCCAGGATGAAGTTTTGGATGGAGTACAAGGCATTGAAGAAGAAGTGTGGATTCATTTGTGACCTCAGCAACTGCAATTCCAACTTCTCTCGCTCCTGCGTCTCGATCAGCTCATTGCGCTTGGCAGCCGCCCGATGCAGTTTCCGGCGCAAAAGAAAAAGGGAAAACAGAAATAGGGCAAGCAGCAGCCC
>JAYOTP010000046.1:0-9954 GCA_038150465.1 Flavobacteriia bacterium
CCATAAAAAATGCCGTGGCGCTGGTTGGCGGTCGCGTCGAATACAGTCAGATTGCCATTCACCTGGGCCAGACTGTCCATCGGATAGTAGGCCTCAAGTCCATTGGTAGGCATGTAGAACGGAACATTTTGAGCATTCAGACTCAAAAAGAACATTCCTGCGAGTAGGGGAAGAATTCTCATGATCGGATAGGGTTTCTATTTCAACCGCTAAACTTAAAATTCATGAGACGAGCACCTTCACGCCTAGGGGTTAATCATCCTTGACCACCTTTATTTTTTTTTGAGAAAAGTGAGGTTTACAGATTTTTAAAATCCTGTAAACATGATGTTTAGAAGGCTATTTGAAGGAAAGGCATCACTTATCGATAATGCCAATACGACTCTTTTAGGGACAAGACACCTCCCCCTTGATTGCTCCAGCGGTCGTCCTCCTTTCGAAGGAGAAAACGGGTTTGGAGTCCATCTAAATGGTATTCCTCAGAACCGAAATCGTCCTGCCACATTTGGTACATGACCCAAATGCAATCCCATGCGTGAAATGCGAAGATGTCCGGTTCAGCAGAGAAGCGCTCCCGATAGGCCAAAACAAAATCACGGACTTCCTTGCGCTTGTAGTCCACATGGAAGGCTTTCGGATAGGCCACACTCAATTCCTCCATATAGGTAAAGCGCTTTTGCACATTTGTTGGCCATTCGTGCACAGAGAGCAGTACCACACTGTCCGCTAAGGCGTAGGCCTTCTGGAGCAGATCCGCCAAATGCGCCGGAGTGCGGCTGAAGTTGATCAGCACCAGAGGGCCGGAACCCTGGGCGTGGACGACTCCTTCTTCCGACTCAAATCCCTTTTCTTCGTCCGGGACCCAAAATCCTTTCTTCCAAAATACATGCGCTGAGTCGGGGATCAGCCTGACCAGCGAGTCTCTCATGGCTTGTTCTTCTTCACTTGCTGAACCCGCAGCCCAAAGGGTGAGCGAATCACCCAAGTTGCCGATCCAGCGGGCCATGCGCAGGAGGTTCTCCTCCGTACCGGGATACAGATCCACCAAATGGGCACTGCGTTTGTGGCTCAAGCCGGAACTCAAGGGAGAGAATATGATCGGACGATCGGCTGTTTCCCACTGCTCATCCAGCAACAAGGCATTTCGGCCGTAGAGCGGCCCAAGGAGAAGATCGGAAGAACGCAATTCGGGAAGTTGAGCCAATGAATCCAGAACAGCAGCTTCTTCGCCCGTATCATAGACCTGCAGATGTACACTGTCCACCAGCTCGGACAAACTGTCCATGGCCAAAAGGACAGCGGCGTAAAAGGAAGATGCCCGCATCCGCATTCGGGCGCTGCGGGCCGTTCGCAGCACAGCAGCATCCAATGTATCGGCACCCGATTCCGAAAAGGGAAGAAGCACGGAGATCCGCAGGCTATTGGTATCGGCCGAAAGGGAATCCGACGGCTGCCTGAAACTCATCCGTTCTGGATTGGGAACGATGATGTAGCGTCCTTCTTCGGATCCTTTGCTCAGTTCAGGATTCAACTCGATCAGATCGGCTTCACTACATCCGTAGCGCTCAGCCAAGACCTCCAAGGATTCGTCCTTCGCAATGCGGTGAAGCACATAAAGCGGCAATTCCTGCTCTTCTGCCTGCTCGTCTTTTGGATCGGGAAGATCTTGCTCATTCACCTCTACCTCCGCAGCTTCTCTCGCATGCTCTTGTTCCAGCGGTGCTGCTGTTTTGGGTTTGCGCAGCCAGACACCGATCTGCAGCGCTCCATTGGCAAACACCTCCTTGTTCGCCTCTTGCAGCGCCTCCACACTGCAGTTCAGTTTTTTGCTGATGCCGTACCAGGTGTCTCCGGCTTGCACCTGATAACTGTTCTTCTTGTCGATCGGTTTTTCGGGATCTTTTTCCGGGATCTGGATAAGCTGACCGATCTGCAGGGCATCTCCCATTTCTGGATTCAGGGCCTGTATGGCCTGCACGGAAACACCGTAGATGCGCGAAATGCTGTACAAGGTTTCGCCTTGCACGACCTCATGTGTTTTTACCGACGGACTTTGGGCCTGAAGGGCAGTTGCGCTCCAACAGAGTATCAGTACGGTCCAAAAGATGCGCAAATACTTCATTCCCATTCGATGGTTGCTGGCGGCTTACTGCTGATATCGTACACCACGCGGTTGATCCCAGAGACCCGGTTGATGATCTGATTGGATACCTCGGCAAGCAGATCATAGGGCAGATGGACCCAGTCTGCTGTCATTCCGTCCACAGATTCCACGGCCCGCAGAGCGACGACCTGCTCGTAGGTGCGCTCATCGCCCATGACTCCAACCGAATGACTATCGAGTAAGATGGCGCCGGCCTGCCACACTTTATCGTACAATCCGTGGCGTTTGAGCGCTTCAATGTATATGTGATCGGCCTCCTGCAGCAGGCGGACACGCTCCTTGGAGATGGGTCCGAGAATGCGGATGGCCAGGCCGGGACCGGGAAATGGATGACGGGCGAGAAACTCCTGCGGTATGCCCATGGTCTTGCCCACCCGGCGCACCTCATCTTTGAAGAGCATGCGCAGGGGCTCGACCACTTTCAGCTTCATTTTCTCCGGCAGACCGCCCACATTGTGGTGCGATTTGATCGTTGCGCTCGGCCCGGCCACAGAAACAGATTCGATGACATCCGGATATATGGTTCCCTGGCCCAGCCAGCGCACATCCGCCAGCTTTCCGGCTTCCCGATCGAACACATCGATGAAGGCAGCTCCAATGATCTTGCGCTTCCTTTCCGGATCCTTCACCCCGTCCAGAGGTCCGAGAAAATCGTCGGTAGCGTCCACGCCTTTCACATTGAGTCCGAGCTGGCCATATTGCTCCAGCACATTGTTGAACTCATCCTTGCGCAGCAGGCCATTGTCCACAAAAATGCAGTGCAGACGGTTGCCAATGGCCCGACTCAGTAGAGTGGCCGCAACGGTGGAATCCACTCCGCCCGAGAGACCCAGAACCACATGATCCGAACCGAGCTGCTCGCGCAATTCCGAAACAGACGATTCCACAAAGGCCTCCGGGGTCCAATCGCCGCTGCAACCACAGATGTTCTTCACAAAGTTGGCCAGCAAGAGCGCCCCTTCTTTGGAGTGATGCACCTCCGGATGGAACTGAATGCCGTAGGTCGGCTCGCCTTCGATGCGATAGGCCGCAAGGGCCACATCCTCTGTACTGGCCAGTTTCACATAGCCGGCCGGCAGTTCCTTGATGGTATCCGCGTGGCTCATCCACACCAGAGAATCCTGTGAGAGGCCATTGAAGAGTTCATTCGATGAGTCGATGTATTGCAGATGGGCCCTTCCGTACTCTCTTGAATGCGATTGCCCCACATTTCCTCCGAAGTGATGCACGAGGTATTGCGCACCATAACAAATGCCTAAGAGTGGAATACGGCCCTTGATGCCTTCCAGCTGGGGGATGGGTGCATCCGCTCCCGTGGTTGAAAAGGGAGAGCCCGAGAGGATCACGCCCTTGGTTTCGTCGCCCAGCTCAGGAATACGGTGGAAGGGATGAATTTCGCAGTAGGTATTCAGCTCTCGCAATCGCCTGGCGATCAACTGCGTGTACTGTGACCCGAAATCGAGGATGAGGATCCGTTCTTGCATGCCTAAAAGTAGCTAATCCGACAGGGCGGCTTTCTATTGTCCGCGACAGAGTTCAACTGATTTTTCCACTGATCAGCGCGATGCCCATCAAGAGCAGAAAGAGACCGACAAGACGCTGCATCTGCACCCATCGGACCTTCTTCAACATGCGCTTGCCCAACAGGGCACCACAAATGGCCGAGGCAGAAGCGATGAGTACGGGTTTCCATTGCCAGCCAACCGTGCCAAAATCCTGCCAATAGATCGGAATGCGACTCAGATCGATGAGCAGAGCGATGGCCGTTCCGGTGGCCACAAATGACATGGGCGACAGATCGAGCTTCTTGAGAAACAGGCTGCGCAATGCTCCCTGATGACCGCTCAGCCCGCCAAAGAAACCACTGAAGAATCCGCCGGTATAGAACCAGCGGCCCGTCCACGCAAAGCGGTTCCAAGCGGGCCAGAATTCCATGAGGGTAAAGACGATCATCAGGCAACCGATCAAAAAGGGAAGCGGACCGACCGTCCAGGTTTCCGAAAAATGCCATGCACTCATCTGACCCAGACCCACCGTGGCCCGCGCCCCGAGGAATGCCCCAGGAACGGCCCAAAGCGCAAAAGAGAAAAGGGTCTTTCGCTCTACCGAACGGATGAGCAGCGCGAACTTGAAGACATTGTTGGTCAAATGCACTGAAGCGGTCATCAGCAGCGCCAGCTCTACGGGAAAGAAGAGTACGAATACCGGAGTGAGCAGAGTGCCCAGGCCGAAGCCAGAAAAAAAGGTGAGCAGGGAGGCAGCAAAAGGCACCAGCACCAAGAGCGCTTCCATCAGTCTTTCAGATAGAGACAGGCAAATCGATCGCCTTCGGGCCCAATACCTTTCATCAATTCGTCAACCAAGCCCCCGCCAAAAAGCAGTTCGGCCTCGATCCAGTTCATCTGCCGTTCCTGCAGCTTTCCTCCGGGAAAGAGCTCGTTGAGCAAGTCTTCAATGGCGCGTACCGTTTCTGCTCGCCTTTTCTTCTCTGAGCGCAGCAATTTCTTTTCCAGGCGCTTCAACTCCTTTTGCTGCCGGGTAAGGGAGGCCTCAATGGCCGCCTTCATTTCGAGTCCTTGAGCGGAAGCCCCTTCCTCCAATTCTTTGGCCCAGCGACCGACAGACTCCTTTGCCTCCTGGATACTGTTTTGAAGGGCGCTGCCGTCCCAGATCTTCTCACGCAGAAGCTCATCCCGATCTCGGAACAGGTCCAATGCTGACCATCCAAGGCGCTCCATCTTTCGGGCGTGCGAACGACTGATGATCTGAATACTTTGCCGAAGGAAGACCACGGGCATGGGAAGCCCACTGGCCTCGAATACACCCTTGAGCTGTGCCCAGTAACTCACCTCCGCTGCCCCACCGATATAGGCCAGGTTTGGCAGGACGCTCTCCTGATAGAGCGGACGCAAAAGGGCATTCGGGCTGAAACGCTCAGGATGTGCATTCAGTTCTTCCAGCAGCGCTGCTTCCGTCCATTGCTGCGAGCCGTCTTCCAGGGCAAATCCCGTGGGATGGCGCTCCAGTCGCTTTCTGTCGGTATCGGTCAGGTAGAACAAGTTGAGCTCCCGCGGATGCAGTTGCAGTTTGTAGCGCTCTGAAAGCCGGTCGGAGCTCTTCTTTGCTGCGGCATGGGAATGTCCTTCCTTCAGCTCCTTTTCAAAAAGAGGGAGCGCACATCTTTTCAGTCGGGCATCATCGGCATCCAAAAGGATCGGTCCGGAATCTCCAAAAAGGGCGTGCAGGAACTTTCGCGTGGCCAGAGACCAACTGATCCCCGCCTGACCATAGGCCGAACGGAGCATGGCCAATATGCGGCTCTGTGTCTTTCCCTGCCCCATGCGTTCCTCCAGTTCATGAAGAATGGCGTCCATGTCGGGCAGAGGGGTCCGTCCTACCGATCCAGCCACAGAGCGCTGAACAGAAAAACGACGGTTCGAAAAATGAAAGTGATCGACCTCGTCAAAATCGTGGTCTTCCGATGCCAGCCAAAAGATCGGCAGGATATGGTGACCGGGCAACTGCGCCTGAATGTGCGCAGCCAAACGAACGGCCTGCACGGCTTTGAAGATCACCAGCAATGGACCTGAACCCAAGACGAGTTGCTGGCCAGTGGTGACTGTGAAGGTCGTTGGATCCTTCAATCGCTCGATGGATTCGAGTGCAGCGTGTTTTGTACCCAGTTCGGCATACTGATCCTTCAGTACTTCGCAGAGTACCGCTCTGTTCGAAGCGGGAAAATCAGTGCGTTGCCCGAGGGCTTCGCTGATCGAATCGAGCTTGGGAGGATGGCTGAAGAAGGAGGCGATGAACTCCTTCTGTTCGAGATGATCAAGGACCAATGGCGAAAAGCGACGGGTCTGCTCCAAGGGCAGATATTGCCACTTGGGAAGGGATTCCGTCTTTTTCTGACTCATAACCTTTTGAACAGATCCTTGATGTCCTCCAGGCTGATGCGCTCCTGCCAGTCGTGCCCAAGCGCGTGGATCCACATATGCGGCAGATTCCACGATACCTGAGCCATCGCGCTGATCTGCTCTTCCGACCAATCCCTGGAAAGCCCTTGCGGCATCTCCACCGCATTGGTGCTCAGCATCTCTTTGAACTCGGATACGGCCGGTCCATAAAAGTCTTCCAAATGCTGGAAGGCCACGCAATTGGCAAAACCGTGGCGATACCCGAGGATCTTGGACAAGCCGTAGGAGAGTGCATGGCAAACGCCCACCTCGCTGTAGGTCAGACTCCAACCGCCAAAAAGGGAAGCGATCATCAACTGCTCGTCATTCTTCGGGTTTTGGCCCGCATCGGGTCCGAGGAACACTTCTCTGCACAATCTCAGACTTTCACCTCCATAGGCTCTGGAAAAAGCGTTCTGATGAATGCCCGTCTCGCTCTCAATGCAGTGGATATAGGTGTCCATTCCGGTGTAGAACCAGTGATCTCGTTCGACCGTTGCCGGGAGTTCCGGGTCGAGAATGACCTGATCGAAGACCGTCCAGGCACACTTCAGTCCGAGTTTCTTTTCCGGACCGGTCAGTACTGCTGTTGTACTGCACTCTGCTCCCGTGCCCGAAATGGTCGGAATGCCCAGATGGGGAACGCCTGCATGCTGGACCAGATCAAGGCCTTGATAAAGACTTGAGCTGCCTTCCTGCTTCAGCATCAGGCTGAGCGCTTTGGCGATGTCCATGATGCTGCCACCGCCCATGCCCACAACGGCCGAAGGCACACCGATCTGTTCGATGATCTGGTCGCGCAGCCGATCCACCTGCTGGGTGGTCGGTTCATGTACATCGCAATCTTCGTAGCAAACAACATCCTCAGAGCGTATGCCCAGTTTTTCCAGCAGCGCATGGTCTTTGAAGTAATGATCGATCACAAACACCACGCTTCCGTTGCCTTCCTTTCGCCAAGCCTGAAGCTGATCGGGCACCTGAGCGATGGCTCCTCTTCCAAAGACGAGCTTTTCTATGTTGTGAAGAACCTTATGCATGTTCTGCCAATACAGATGTAAGCACCCGGGTCATGGTGGCGCAGAGTTCGTCCATCTCTTTTTCGCTCCAGGTGACCTTGATCCCCAAAGACATCAGACGTCCGATGGAGTGCTGGGTCTGGGGCAAGTGCAAATTGGCATAGTCCTGAGGGGCGCCCAGGTGGTGTATGGCCATTTTGAAGGGAGACTTCAATGCCTTCAAATGTTCCCACTGATTGATGAAGTGGTACTGATTGGTGAACCAATAATTCACACCCACTCCTGCCTTGCCCAATTCAACTGCGGCCTTTTCAGCCAGCGGCTGATCGGGCATGAAGAAATTCAAAAATGTTCCGCTGTCTCCCTCCGCATCGGGCATAGGACGGAAACTCAGCCCTTCAATGGCAGACAGGCGCGATTTGATGTAGGCTTTGTTCGCCCGCTTGGCATTGCGAATGCGATCGATCTTACGCATTTGCGCCAGTCCAACGGCCGCATGCAGTTCGCTGATCCTGAAATTCGTGCCCAATATCGGGTGCTGTTCCATCCCACGATTGTCTCCAATATGGTCGTGTCCGTGGTCTGAGAACTGCTGAATGTGATCGTATACCTCCTTCTCATTGGTCACACAAAGACCTCCTTCCCCTGCTGTCACGATCTTGAAGAAGTCAAATGAATACGCGCCGGCCTTTCCAAACAAGCCCACTGACTTCCCCTTGTAAAACGCCCCAAGGGCCTGTCCGGCATCTTCGATCAGCGTAAGACCTCTTCGCTCGCAGACTTCCATGATGGCATCCATGTCGGCCGCGGCACCGCACATGTGAACAAGCAGAACACCTTTGGTATTCGGTGTGATGACCTGCTCGATTCCTTCAGCTGTCAGGCAGAGATTGTCATCGACTTCGGCAAATACCGGCAGACCGCCACCGAGAAGAACGCCCTCGATCGTGGCGATGTAGGTAAAAGGAGGAACGATGATCTCGTCGCCAAAGCCCAATCCAGAGGCCGCCATGACGGCTGCCACCGCCGTGGATCCACTGCTCACTGCATGGGCATGAGCAGCGCCAGTGAAAGTGCATACCTCTGCCTCAAGGTCCCTGGCCTTCCAGTGTCCCTGACGCATGGCGTCGTGATTGTAGCGGAACAAACAGCCCGTTTCCAGCACATCGTTCACCTCTTTGCGTTCTTCCGCACCAAATAGATCCATTCCTGGCATAGCGATCGAATTAAGGCACAAAAATAGGGTAAGTTTGAGGCCGTTAAGCCTGTTCGATGAATGCGATCGGAATCATACCTGCACGTTTTGCCTCCACCCGCCTTCCGGGTAAGCCACTAGAGGACATCCACGGAAAACCCATGATCCAATGGGTGTACGAACGGGCATCCACACGCCTCGAGTCCGTTTATGTAGCCACAGACGATGAACGCATCCAGAGCGCAGTACATTCCTTTGGCGGTAAGGCCATCATGACCCAACCCGATCATGTGAACGGCAGCAGCCGCTGCTGGGAGGCCTTTCAAAAGATCAGCGCCGATACAGGAGAACACTTTGATGTCGTCTTGAATATCCAGGGAGACGAACCCATGATCGAGCCCGAACTGCTCAGCGGACTGGTGGCTTCTTTTGAAAACAAGGAAGTGGAAATGGCCACATTGGTGAGTCCGGTGCGGGACAATCGAGACCTACTCAATGAGAGCGAGGCTTTCGTTGTCATGGACAAAGTTCAAAATGCTCTGTACTTCAGTCGTTCGGTCATTCCGTACGTAAAGGAAGTCAAGCGATCGAACTGGTTGGAATCTGCGCGTTTCCATCGGCATCTGGGTTTATATGCCTATGCGCCGCATGCCTTGAAGGCCTTTCAGGAAATGGAGGTCAGTGCACTGGAGATGGCGGAAGGACTCGAACAGAACAGATGGCTGGAGAACGGAAGGAAAATTCGATGCGTCCTTGCAGAAAGCCAAAGCATTCCTGTAGACACCCTCATCGATCTGGAGCGGGTGCGGGAGCTTATGTCGGAATGACCTGGAAGGTCTCGCTCTGCAGCTCCATGCCATTGAACTGAAGCCAGATCTGGTAGGCTCCATAGGTCAAAGTGGCGATATTCAACGGATAGTTTTTTCGTTCAGGCCTCATCTTGAGTTCCATGAGCGGTTCACCGATACAACGCCTAAGACCTAGGGTGTATCCTACGTCGGGCACTTCGGCTCGAATGACAACTTCCTTATCACCTCGCTCCAACCGCAGATCGTATTCTTTTTTCAAATTATCCATGTCAGAAATAACTTTCAAAAATATTGCCTAAAAATACATCAGGAAAAAAGGGAAAATGAGAGAGTCTCGTGAGTCTTTCAAAGGGTTATCCATAGCGTTATTCACAATATTGAATGCTCAAAAAAGATAGTGAAGACATAATAAAACAGCGCAGAATGGCGAAACACTGTTACATAAAATACTGAGTGTTTTGTAGGTTCAGTATTGCAATAATTTTTCAATGGACCTTTCGAGGCGGGCCGAAGCCAAAAATCCGGCCTCGAGTTCTGCAGCAAAGGGCACAGGAAGATCTTCTGAACCAAGGCGCAGCACGGGCGCATCAAGGGATTGGAAATTCTCCTCCTGCAAAACAGCAGCGATCTCCCCTCCTATTCCTCCGGTGAGCACGTCTTCATGCAGCACCAATACGCGTCCGGTCCTTCGCACACTTTCGTGCAGAGTCTCCCAATCGATCGGCGCAAGACTTCTCAGGTCGATGAGTTCAGCATCCCAATCATCATGCTTGGACAACACATCCAATGCCCAATGCACGCCCATCCCATAGGT
>JAYOTP010000046.1:10054-11228 GCA_038150465.1 Flavobacteriia bacterium
ATGGCCGATTCGCAAAGCGGCGTATTGCGTACCCGCTCGGGTCCGTAGCGTTCCTGCAAACCTTCGGTGGCCTTGAACACACCTCCATAGGCCCCGATGTCCTGGCCCATGAGAATAAGTTCCGGGTGCGCCTCCATGGACTGATCCAATGCCTCCGAGATGGCATCCAAAAGACGCATCTCCCGTTTGCTTCCTTCGGGCGGCTGGGGGACTGTTTCTGTATCAGCAAAGAGATCGGCACGCTCCTTCTCCAGATCGAACACCGGACGATCTTCTGCATCGGCTGCATCGAGGGCAGCTTGGATCTCTTGCTTCAATTTCGACCGGATCTGCTCGATCTTTTCCGCATCGATCAAGCCTTCTTCGAGAAGATGCTTCTCATAGGATTCCACAGGATCTTTTGTGGCCCACTTTTCCTGAAGACCTTCCGGATAATATTTGGTTCCGCTGGCCTCCTCATGCCCGCGCATGCGAAAGGTCAGACACTCGATCAGGACTGGTTCAGGGCGTGAGCGGATCTCTTCGGCCAGATTCTGGACCGTTGCAAACACTTCAAGGAGATTGTTGCCATCTACCTGGGCCGTTCTCATGCCGTAGCCAATGCCCTTATCGATGAATTGCTTGCAGCGGAATTGTTCGGAGGATGGCGTGCTCAATCCCCATTGATTGTTCTCCACCACGAATAGCACTGGGAGCTGCCATACGGCCGCTGTATTCAGGGCTTCGTGAAAATCGCCCTCACTGGCCCCTCCGTCTCCGGTGAAGACCAGAACGGCTTTTTCTTCCCTTCGAACTTTGTGCGAAAGCGCAATACCATCGGCCACGCCCAGCTGAGGGCCCAAATGGGAGATCATTCCCGCAATATGGTGTTCTGGGCTTCCAAAATGGAAACTCCGGTCGCGTCCGTTGGTGAAGCCTCCTTTCTTTCCCTGGAATTGTTTGAACAAGCGGTCGAGCGGGATGCCCCGCGCGGTGAACACGCCCAAATTCCTGTGCATGGTGCATAGGAATTCATCCGGTTGCATGGCTGCCGCACAGCCCACACTGATGGCTTCCTGTCCGTAGCCGCTGAACCATTTGGAAATTCGTCCCTGCCTCAGCAGGATCAGCATTTTCTCTTCTATCAGCCGGGGCAGGAGCAGTTGCTCGTAGAGGTCCAGTTTCTTTTCAGTGC
>JAYOTP010000047.1:0-2401 GCA_038150465.1 Flavobacteriia bacterium
CCCTGATCGAAGGATTCAGAGGAAATGAGAAAGTCCAGCGGTCCTGTTTGCGCAATGGCCTCTGTTTGTTCCATCATCAGAGTGAGCAGAAAACTTTTTTGATTGGACCCCGAAAAGACATCCTGAAGTGGGAACGAACTGCACAGCCAGATAAAAGGCATCAGTGTACGACTGTAGCCGGTCAATACCATTCGCCCTGACAGGGCATCGTAGACGCCACCGGTGATCAGTCCGGCATTGTTCAGCTGACTGGGCATGGGTTGTAGAGAATAGGTGCCGCTTTGCTTGGGCACCGAGTAGGCCTTGGTCGATCTGTTGACCCAGTCTTTGGTCAGCAGCAGAAGCGAATTGGAATCCAGAGAGAGCAGCGCCTCGGCGTCCCACTCCGTGTTGTTCAGATTCGGAGTGAAATCGATCTGATCGGCATAGCTGTAATGGATGATCTCGGCCAGGACCGTGTCTGAAGCCAGGTAATCAGCCTTGGCGATCTTATAGATCTTCAGGTCGGTGCGGTTGCCGCGGTTGTTCCCGATGTCCCCGATGTACAAGGAGGTGGCGTCTTGGGCGAGATCCTCCCAGTCGCTGTTCACGGCATTTTGAATGTGGACAGTTCGCAGGATCAGGCCTGTCGCAGTGTCCAGCTCGTAGAGTTTGTTTTCGTTTCCAGAATCGTTGTGGCTGATGAACCGTCCATTGAAAAAAACAGCTCCTGAAGATTCAGACAGCACATCTGGAAGCAGCCCGCGTACCGATACGCTGGCGATCTGTGCGTGGGATAAGGCCGAACACAAAAGAAAAAGTCCGATACCCGTGAGGAAGCGCACTATCCTTGTTTTTATATTGGAAATTCCTGACTGGGAACACTTTCCATTTCGGGTGGTGTTGCTGGGCCGTGGACCCCGAACTTCAGATTCTTTTCCAGTGCTTCGATCATCTTCCCCGCAATATTCTTCTCGGAAATACCTTCAATTCCTTCGAGTCCGGGCGATGAATTCACTTCGAGCAACAGTGGCCCATTCTCTCCTCGAATGATATCGACTCCTGCCACTTTCAATTGCATGGTCTTTGCAGCCAATTGGGCAACTTTTCTTTCTTCCTGTGTGATCCTGACCAGGGAAGCCGTCCCGCCCATGTGCATATTGGCCCTGAACTCTCCGGGAGCGGCGGTACGCTTCATGCTGGCGACTACTTTTCCATTCACTACAAAACAACGGATGTCCTCGCCCTTGGCTTCACGGATATATTCCTGTACCAGGATATTTACCTTTAAACTTTTGAATGCATTGATCAAGCTCTCTGCTGCTTTCTTGGTTTCTGCAAGAACGACCCCTTTTCCTTGAGCTCCCTGAAGAAGTTTCACGATCAGCGGAGCTCCGCCCACCATTTTGATAAGTTCATCCGTATCCAATGGAGAATGTGCAAAGCCTGTAGTCGGTATGGGAAGGCCGCTATTGATCAAAATTTGCAATGCAAAAAGTTTATCCCTTGATTTTGTAATGGCAGCAGCGGAGTTCAATGTATAGACGCCCATTGCTTCGAAGTGGCGGGTCAATGCACAGCCATAAAAGGTCATGCTTGGTCGAATCCTCGGAATGATGGCATCGAATTCATTGAGGATCCTGCCCCCACGGTAGTGCATCTCAGGGTACTTTCCGTCCAATTTGATGTAGCAGTCCTTGATCTGCAAGAATTCCATTTCATGACCTCTTTCCTGGCCAGCCTCCATAAGCCTTCGGTTGCTGTAAAGTGAAAGGTCGCTGCCCAAAAGACCGATTTTCAGTCCTGTTCGTGTGGTCTTTTTCGGTTTGTAGAAATCATGCAGATCATCCTCTGAAGGAGCGCCTAAAAGGCATGAAGATTCCGGGTCGACCAATACCTTTCCTGCCATGGCCTGACGGCCTAGGAGCATACGGTAGCCCATATTGTCCCGATTGGTCAGACTCACCTCAACGTCCCATAGGCTATCGTCGATGGAAAGACGGGACTTGATGACATATCGTACTTCGCTGCTACCGCTCGAACTTTTGATACGCCTTTTGTCGAATACGGGCGCTTCACAGTGGACGATGGTCTTTCCGTCGTTTTGTATCGGATGGACATCAAAACTCACCCAAGGGAGGCCATCCCGTCGGAAAGGCTGGATGTTCAAAGCGTGCAGAGCGGAAGTCTTGGCGCCTGAGTCCACTCTTGCTTTGATGATCGGAATATTCAGCTGAGGGAACCCACACCACTCTTCGCTGCCTAAAATGATCCGGTTCGAATTCATATGACAAAGGTTCTTGTTGCCTTGATCCTATCTTTTCTTTATCGATCAGAAGCCGCAGTAGGAGCATCTAAAATTATACTGAAACAGCGGGTCGATCGAAAGCAAGGGTGAACTTATGCACTGTTTCTTATTTGA
>JAYOTP010000047.1:2501-9477 GCA_038150465.1 Flavobacteriia bacterium
TGGTTTGCAGCAGGGCGGGATCCACTGCCGGTTGAATGGCAATGTTCAGCAGGAGGAAGTGCGGCTTTTGAAATGGCCAGTTGTTCGGGTGCTGGGACATGGGTTGGTAGGTGTAGTGGACCATGCCGTCTACGCTGAACTGGATCTTGTCTTCGGTCCATTCCACGGCATAGACATGAAAATCGCTCAGCGCAGTGGGGATCTTTTGCCCTCCGCTGTGGACCATCCAGCCGGCTCCACTGGTGTTGAAATAGGTCTCTGGGGTGTGAATGGCGCTGAATACCTCGTTGGGCTCGTTCCCCCAGTGTTCCATGATGTCGAACTCGCCGCAATAAGGCCAGGAGACGGTGCCATAGCCCTGTGTTTGAAAATATGCGCCGCGTTCGTCGATGTTCTTTCCAAGCATCCAGATGGCTGGCCATGTGCCTATGCCACCGGGGACCTTGGCCCGGACCTCGACACGCCCGTAGGCAAAGGCGAATTTTGAATTCAATCGGGCGGAAGTGTGGGTCTTGGTGACGCCCTGGTCGGTGTAGTTCTCTTTTTTGGCCACAATGTGCAGGGAACCGTTCTGCACATAGCTGTTGTCGAGCCGATCGGTGTAGTGCTGTATCTCTCCGCTGAACCAGCTGCTGCCCACTGGAAAAAGCGTTTGATGATGCCATTTGCTGCTGTCCAGTGCGCCGTCGGTATCGAATTCATCAGACCAGATAAGCTGGTCGTATACATCGCCAGGCGGCAGAGGTGTCAGGTATTCGTGGAAGAAATCGTCGATGTAGGCGGTCACCTGATCGTTGTTGTTGTCGCCGTTGACCTGGATCAAGACCCGGTCGAGATCTACTCGCTGCGAAGGCGGAGAGGTATTGACATCAAAATTGTCGTACGGGTCGGCCAGAAAGTTGAAAGTGACTTCCTGCCATTGGTCCAGAAGGATGGGCTTGGTCACGGAAACCTGATTCTTCCAAGGATCCAGAGTGTTTCCATTTTGCAGCTTGAGGGTCACCTCATTGGGTCGGTTTCCTGTAATGCCCGAGGAGGGCACGTAGATCTTGAAGGAGAATGTCGGGTGGGCGGAGATGTTGAGTTTGTGTCCGGCATCGAAGCGGATGTTGCACCAGGTTCCGCCAAAGTCGCGGTACTTCAGAACTGTGGGCGAGGTGTTGATGCCTTGCATGGCCGGATTGCTGAAATTGGTGTTGAGGATGCAGTCGATGGCTGCCCAGCTGGAGATGTTTCCGTTTCCTTCAAAATCGTCCTGGATATTCTGGGCGAGTGAACTCAACCCCAGGATCAGTAGGGATGATAGGAGCGAAGTCCGCAAGAATAAAGACTTGAATTCCATCGGTATCTGTTCAGGGCGGTCAATCGACCTTATAGACCAATTTCATGGTGATCGAAGCAGTCTTGAGTTTCGAGCTGGTATTGAAGGTTCCGCCCCAGGAGTAGCTCTCCTTTGAATTTTGACCGAGAATCTGGAAGACGCCCATTTTGGCCGAACTCAATTCGCCCAGTTGACCACCGGAATTTTCTGCGATCTTTTCAGCGCGCAGACGGGCATCTTCTGTGGCTTTGGAGATCATCTCGATCTTGAGCTCTCCCAGTTTTGTGTAGTAATATCGAGGTGCTTCGGAGTAGAAATTCACGCCTTGATTCAGCAATTCGGTGACCTCCCGGGAAATGTTCTCTATCTGTTCCACCTCGAAGGATTCGATCTGTACAGTCTGCGTCAGGCGATAGCCGATGAAATCGTCTCCGATATAGTCTCCGTCTGCGGAGTATTTGCGCTTGGTCTGTTCACTAGAGCGGACCGCAGAAAAGATGATGTCCGATTCATCCACTCCTTTGCCCAACAAATAGGTCTTGATGACCGACTTGCTTTCTTCGAGCTGCAGGAATGCTTGTTTCAATTCGAATGCCTCAGCCGCAAAGCGTCCTTCCCAAACTATGAGGTCGGAAACAAAGTTTTTTTCTCCCAGTCCTGTTACCTGTATCTGACCGCTTCCCCGTGCACGATCCACATAGGCCTTTCCCAAAAAGAAAGACGCGGCGACGATGGCTGTCCCAAAAATAACGGCGTTCAGATGTGTTTTCATGGATCGAATTGAAATCAAAAAGCCCTTTAAAGTTAGATGGAAAAAGCTGCGCTGTTCAGACGGTGATCTCGAATTAATTCACAGGGAAGCCGTTTCCAGGAGATCTTTTACACATTCCAATTCGTGGAGACGCTCCACCGAGATGCAGCAGGCACGCATGCGCTGCCGAACGGCATCGGCTTCGGGTGGCAATCCTTCTCCCGATGCCTCCCAATGAGCCTTGCTGGGCCACTGAGCATAGGCGATGTAGGTGGTTTCATCTTCCTTGTGCAAGCGCGATCCCAGGCTGCCTTCGTGTTTTCGGATCATGCGGGTGAGTTCTGCCCACGAAGAAATAAATGCCTGCTCGGTGTTTTCATGGATGCGGAAGCGGTAGACCAGAGCGAACATCTCTTTTAAATTAAAGTTGAAAATGGTACTCGAGTGTGAGGAGCGCAGTTCGGGTGAGTCCGTCGGGGCGTGCCTTTCGGGCAATGAAGGGAAAGCCCATGGCCAATTGAAGTCCCTGCTTGCTGCTCCAGGCATAGTCGATGAAAAGATTGCCATTCAGGGTCAGTCCTTTGGAACCGTCTATCTGATGTTCTTTGCCATACTCATCCCGATAGCGGTCGTTTCGCAGATGGTAGATGGGCAGAATACTGGGTGTTAGGGTCCAATTCGCCATTTGGATGGGGTAGGAGCAGCGCAACAGTACATCGCCGCTTCGGTTGAATGCGTTGGTGGAAGGGAAGGCACTGAGTTCATTTTCCGAGGGATAGAAACTGGACAGGAACTGATTGTTGTTCTGGGTGATGGGTTGCTGAAGGGCGGCGGCCCATTGGATGCCCCAGGTGACATAGGAAAATCCGAAGATCAGGTCGTGTGTGCCCAAACTGGACTGATGGTCCATGGGAAGGGGAAGTCCGTTCAGTTCATTTGACGCGTCGGACAAGGGCCATTTGATGCCCGCGCTCAGTCCCATGCGTTCGGATGCGCGAAAGTGAATGTTGATCAACACATCGGACAATCCGAAAGTCTGTATCGCCTCGCTGCTTTGCGCCAGTGAAGTCAGTTTGATCTCACTTCGCCAGGAGCTGGACCACGCGTCATCGTAGGCGATGCTCATTCCATATACGGCGATGGCATGGTCGGCATTTCCGTAGAAAGTCCCGATCCGGATCTGATCCCGAAGAACTTCCTCTTTGTGCGGCTTGGGTCGTAAAGCATCTATGCTGCAGAATCCCGCGTCACTGCATCCTTGGGCGTAACCATATATGGGTGCCAAAAGCAGAAGAAGTAAGGCCAGGATCGGTTTGATGAAGATGTCCATGGTTGATTCAGATCAGAGGGTTCAAATTATCAGGGCTCATTTCATTGTGAAGAGGCCACTGAAATAACTGCCTATTTATGCGGCTGCCTGGCTTCTTCAAGTGAGTTCAAACAGTTGCAAAAGGTATATTTAATGAAGAATTCATTCACCCTTCAATGAAGTACTTCTTTTTTCTTCTGGCATTCCTCGGCTTATCCATTGTATCAATGGCTCAATCCTCCTACAAGGAGATGATGAACGATCCTTCCGTCAACTTTTATGATGTGGTAAAGGCGGCCGAGCGCTATTTCGACACGCACGATAAAGGTGAAGGATCGGGCTACAAAGGCTATCAGCGCTGGAAGGCAGAGAATGAAGCCAAGTATTTCCCCTCAGGAGATCGAAGCAATGTGGATCCATTTTTCGTGGAGAAGGCCTACCAACAGATCCTCAGCAATGTTCCGGCGCAAAAGTCCACCTTCAACAACGGCTGGCGTGACCTCGGTCCTTATGATGCCAACACCATTACAGAACACTATGCGCCTGGCATCGGAAGGGTGGAATCATTCTACGTCGATCCGATGAATATGAACAGGATCTACATCGGCTCGAGAAGCGGTGGCTTTTGGTTCACCAACGATCAGGGCGCCAGCTGGACGAACGCCACAGATTTCATGTTCGCCACGGGTGTCAATACCATTACGGCATCACCTACGAACTCAGACTCCGTGCTGATCAACCTGCGCAATCCAATGCAAGGCGCCACGCACGGTCTGTATCGCTCCACCGACGGCGGCGCCACATTTTCCATCACGCCTTTCAATCCCAACAATCTCGGCTGGGGCGGCATGGGAACGAGTGATCAAATTCGCAAGATCGCCTACCATCCGCTCGTGCCTGACCTGATCTTCATCTGTACGAATCGGGGGCTTTTCCGATCCGATGACAACCTGCAATCGTGGACACAACCGCTGACTTCCGGCGACATCGTCGACATCGAATTCCACCCGACCGACCCGGACATCCTCTACCTCTACGACAACAGCTGGAACGCCTGGGATCCGGATGCCATCCTTCGCTCAACAGACAGGGGGGTGACCTATTCCAACTCGGCAAGCATGCCGCTCAATGCGCATTCCCGCGGCTATATCGAGGTGAGTCAAAGCTGTCCGGGCTGCGTCTACTTTGCCTCAGCCAACGGCATCTGGAAGTCTTTTGATGAAGGACAGAACTTTGACTTCATGTCTGCGCCGAACAAGAATTGGATCGGTGGAATGGCTGTTTCTGAATACGATACCACCCAGATCATCTACGGCTCGGTGGATCTCGAGGCGAGCTCAGACGGCGGAAGAACATTTGCCCAATGCACCTGGTGGACCGGCGGCATCCCGACCATTCCGGATACCACCTACGTACATGCCGATCTTCGGACGGCCGAAAACATCAATGGCGTTTTCTATGTGGGCACGGATGGTTATTTGTGCAATAGTCATGACAATGGGAAGACCTGGCATCGTTTGAACGATGGCACCGGGATCAGAGAGTTTTACCGGGCGGGTCTTAGCCAGTCCAACTGGGAAGTGGCCGTGGCGGGATCTCAGGACAACGGCAGCAGTGTCCATTTGGAGAATGGATGGAATGAGTGGAATGGCGGGGATGGAATGGAAGGAATATGTCTGCCGCTGAACGATGAGTGGATGCTGGGCAGCTGGCAATTCGGAACGCGTTTTCGCAGCAAAGACAAAGCGCAGACATGGCATGGAGTCGGTACTCCGGAACGCGGTGACTGGATCGCCCCGATGGCCCTTGATCCAAACCACCAAATGCGTGTGTATCACTGTACAGATACCATCTACAGATCGGAAGTTTTCGGTACGGGCTGGCAGTTTGTAAGCGCACCGGGCATTGACAACATCATACACTGCGTGATCGCCGAAAACAACTCAAACATCATGGTGATCTCAAGGGGCAGCACCTTGCTCAGATCCAATGACGCTGGGCAGAGCTGGGTTTCCATAAGCAATGGCCTTCCGGGCCATTGGATCTCGGATATCGCTTTTGCGCCCAATGATGATCAGATACTGGTGGTCACCTATGAGCGCCATCAGAACGACGGGCAGAAAGTGTATATCTCCTTCGATCAAGGCGGCAGCTGGACCAATATCACCGGATCGCTGGGTGATATGCCCATTCGCTCGGTAGCCATCGACCACACCGCAGCACAAAACATCTACCTCGGCGGAGAGATCGGGATCTATTCGAAACCGATGTTCTCGGGCAGCTGGTCGCTGTACAACCCCAACTTGCCCAATGTTTCGGTGCGCGAACTGGAGATTCAGTATGCCACGAACATCATCAGGGCCATCACCTGGGGCCGGGGCATGTGGGAATACACCCTGGTAGGCCGCAACGACCATCCCAATATTTGGACGACCCGGATCACCGATCCGCCCACGGATGTGCTGCCCAACGAGATGGATCCGCAATTTGTGACATCGGTCATCTCGGACGACGGAGCGATCAGCAGCGCATTTGTTCGCTGGTCTGTAGGGTCGCCGACGCTGGACAGTGTGATCGTGATGAGCCGAACCATAGACAGCACCTGGGTGAGTGTTTCGCCCATTCCTGCACTGCAGGAAGGCACAGATGTCTACTTCAAGGTCTTTGCCGTGGGATCTTCTGCAGACACCACCGAGACTTATAAATTCCACTATGAGACCAGGCCTGACTGCATGTCCTTTGGGAACATGGGTTGGGCCACAGGGGTCACTTTGGTCGATTTCGGAGACATTTACAATGCAACGGGTAAAACCCAGCCATATACCGATTACCGCGCCACGGATTCCACTTTGGTCTATCTGGATTCAACCTACGATCTGAGCGTCAACTTGAACACCGATGGCAATTACACCATCCAGGCCATGGCTTGGATCGACTGGAACAACGACTCTGATTTTGACGATCCGGGTGAGGAATATGTTTTGGGAAGTGCTCAAAACACCGCGGATGGCCCGACCAGCCAATCGCCTTTGTCCATCACCGTTCCGTCCAACGCGGCAATAGGACCGGTCAAGATGCGTGTTTCCGCCAAATTCGCATCGGCTCCGACCGCCTGTGAAACAGATTTCGATGGCGAGGTGGAAGATTATGCCCTTGTGGTTTCACCCAACTCGGGCATGGGCTTAGGCAGGTTGTTTGGTCAAGCGGGCCTTATTTCTCCAAACCCATCGACGGGCGAATTTTCCATCCAATTCGATGCCCTACAGGCCAAAGTGCATGTGCTGATCTACAGTCAGGAAGGGCGGGTCGTGAGCGATGAAACTTTCTCAGATACATCGGAGATCCCATTCGATCTGGACGTGGCCAGTGGCATCTACTATGTGGTAACGGAGATCGATGAAAAGAAGGAAGTTTTCAAGTTGATCATCAGCGAATAGGCGATCGCTTTGTCCGAGCGAGACGGGTGGCCCATTTACCATGGCAGCTGATCTCTAAATCGCCAAGCAGATGAGCTGTCGCTGTCTTCAACAGCAGGTCTTGCTGATTTGAAAATAAAGTGAAGATCATCTCATGGCATGTTCTCCCGTGAAAACGA
>JAYOTP010000048.1:0-8931 GCA_038150465.1 Flavobacteriia bacterium
GTATAGTACATGCCCTTCGGGATACGCACCATACACAGACCGTTGGCTAGCATTAGTAAATATTGGGGGAGAAAAATCTTATTGGTGTAAATTTGGTGCAAATAAGAATCAATAAAATGCCAAGACTAAGTATTTCATTCTCTGAACCAAATGATCAATGGCTCAATGCTCAAGTGAACAGCCAAGAGTACTCCAGTAAAAGTGAGCTTGTAAATGATCTCATCAGACAAGCTAGAAATCAACAAGTACAAATAGATTGGATAAGAGCCAAACTTGACAAAGCTGAACAGAGTGGTTTCACTTCAGTGAGCAAAGAGGATATTCGAGCGGAAGCAAGAAAGCTCATCAATGGCTGAATACAGAATTACCAAAGAAGCCAGGGCCGATCTAATTCAGATTTACAAGTTTGGGATTGAAACATTTGGAGAAAAGCAAGCAGATAAATATCTCAACGGGCTTTTTAAATGCTTTGAAACAATAGCAAGGAATCCATTTGCATTTGAATCAGTTGATTTCATCAAGAAAGGATACAGAAGATGTCCTTTTGAATCTAACAGCATCTTTTACCGAATAGAAAAACAAGGAATAGAGATCATTGCAATAATTGGAAAGCAAAACTTGGATAAACTTCTCAAATAAAACGATAGGCAACTGCGGTCCCGCTCGACAGCCAGGCTGTTTAATTCCTTCACAGACTCATACTCTGGATATCCTACAACACGCTTATCTTCATATCAAACCCGCAATGCCCAGCCGCGGCCGCTGTCCGCAACCCGTTGGTAAGAATCATCACAGGACCATGAGAAAAAAGCATTTGCTATTCATATCTCTTTTGTGTTTGACATTCTATGTCAGCGCACAGACGTTCGATCCTTTGTTGGCAAATGCGCTTCAAAACAAAATTGACAGTATTCGGAACAGGCACAATATCAAAGGAATATCTGCCAGTGTTCTCTATCCCGGTATGGGAACTTGGAAAGGCGTTACTGGCATCTCTCATGCAGGCACACCTATTTCATCCGAGATGTTGTTCGCAATAGCGAGCAATACAAAACTGTTTACAGGAGTGCTTTTATTGAGATTGGCAGAAAACAATACCATTTCACTCAATGATCCTTTGCATCAATATCTGCCAGGGTATCCGAACATCGATTCGAATATCACGGTCAGGCAATTACTGAATCATACAAGTGGCTTGGCGGATGTAACGAGCATTCAGGGATATGCAGATTCCATGTTGACAGATCCGAACCGGGTTTTCACAGCCAGTGAAATGATGACTTGGGCCGGCCCGCCCTTGTTTTCCGCAGGCAGCAGCTGGGACTACTGCAACACCAATTATCTCCTCGCTGGATTGATCGCAGAAAGTGCGACCGGCCGAAGCTATGGGCAATTGTTGCGAGACAGCATTTTGGCGCCTCTTCAGCTTGACAGCACCTTTCTCGATGTGTATGAGACGATCCCATATCCGGTGGCTCAACCATGGCAGGCGGGCAGCAACAACCATTCAATGCCAAGAACATCCATCAACAGTGCCGCCTGGGCGGCAGGGGCTATGTATTCCACATCCGGCGAGATGGTTCGATGGTACAATGCCCTGATGACTGGACAGGTGCTCAGTGCAAATTCATTCAGTGAATTGACCACCTTCGTCGGCTCTGGTAATTACGGTATGGGGATCAGTGCAGCAACGGTACTCGGCAGAACTGTTTGGACACATGGAGGGACCATTTGGGGAGGCTACAATTCATCAATGATGTACGATCCTGCATCGGGGATCATCATTTGTGTTTTGATAAATCAACTTCCAGCCCAGGCCTACCAGGTTTCTATTCAGCTCCTTTCTGCGCTGATGAATTCAACCGTTGCTGTTATTGAAGATGATCTCACAGATGCTTCCCTTCGTGTTTTCCCCAACCCCACAGATGGCAGGGTTTCCATTCAATTCAATTCAGTACAAGAGTATGTTGCAGTGAAAATCACGGATGCTTCCGGAAGATCCATCGACAGTAAAAGGTACGATCAGGTCGATCTGATCGAATATGAATTGGATGGAATCAAAGGAATTTATTTTATCGAAGTTTCTGATGCTGAAGGCCGGCGATCTCTGATCAGGCTTCTAAAACTATAGAACATTTCTTACAGCATTCGCGCTGGACAGTTGGGCTGCCAGATCGGTTCAATGATTTCTTACAACATATTGCTTTCCCATCTCTTTATTCAGAAGCTATTCACAGTTATTAGGTTATTTTATAATTGATTTTCAATGTTTTAAACTTCTTTAAGCGAATCCATTAAGAGAAAGAGAGGTTCTTTATTCGTAGTACTTTGCTTACTTTCATTTGAATTTTCATACTTTTGGATGCTTTTGATTCCCCAAAATGGAAAAGACCCGTATTGTTTACACCAGCCAAGCCACGGAGGCTTTCAGCAAGAGAGACCTTCTGGATCTGTTGCACGATGCGCGCGCTTACAACTCCATTGATGACATAAAAGGATTCCTCTATTACAGGAATGGTCTGTTCTTCCAGGTCATTGAGGGAGAGAGCAAAAAGGTGCAAGACCTGTTCAGCCGGATCAAAAGAGACCAGCGTCATTATGATATTCAGGTCATTTTTAGAGATACCGTTGATGATTTCTTATTCAATGACTGGTCCATGGGCTGTATCGAGTTCGAAAATTCCTCTTTGAACGCCATCCCAGGCCTCAATTCAGAGGACGCTTCTCAGGATGCGCTTGCCCTTTTGACCGAACACCTTCCTCGAATATCTTCGTTGCTCATATCTAATCCTGAATTGAATTTGACCGCTTGATTCACTGATTGCCATCCACTTTACTCCTTTTTTCGTACGCTCTGCTCCTAACAAGTAGGCCTAATCATTTTACCTTTCGGAAACGAAAATTCCGAGAAGATGATGCGCTACCTACTCACCCTACTGATCGCTGTTTTGTGCGCGCAAATGTCTTGGGCATGCACCGGCATTACGCTCAAGGCCAAAGACGGCTCGGTCGTCGTTGCCCGTACCGTTGAGTGGGCGCTGAGTGATGCGCAGCACAACAAGGTGCTTGTGGTGCCCAGAAATAAGCGCTTTCAGGCACTGACCCCAGAAGGCCAGAACGGCAAAGTATGGACTGGAACATATGGCTTTGTTACCCTCACTGCCTATGGACAGAGCTACGGTCCGGATGGACTGAATGAGGAAGGGCTCTATGTGGGTGTGTACTATTTGCCTGGATTTGCTGAATATGCCACATACGATCCTGCCGATGCAGAGAACTCCATGAGCGTCGGCGACCTGATGCAGTGGATGCTGTCCTCATTCAAAACAGTGGACGAACTCCTTGCCGAATTGCAATCTGTGAAAGTCGTGGAAGTGAAGAATGAAGATTTTGGAGGAGCCGACCTGCCTTTCCATTTCAAGGTGGCCGATCCGAGCGGAGCGAGCAAGATCATTGAGATCGTGAACAAAGGAGAGATCAAGGTATATGAGCCCTATCTGGGTGTGATCACCAACTCGCCCACCTACGATTGGCACGTCACCAATCAGCGGAACTATCTGCGCCTGAGCAATTTGCCCAACGCACCTCAGAATTTCTCGGGCTATGAGCTGAAACCACTTGGCGGTGGCTCAGGACTGTTGGGTATGCCTGGCGATTTCACGCCGCCCTCCCGATTCACACGCGCTGCCGCCTTCACCGCGTCCTGTCGCCCGTTGGAGAACAGCCTGGAAGCCGTACTCGAATCCTTCAGGATCCTGGACAATTTCAACATCCCTCTCGGCGCGCAGATCCCCACAGAGCACATCCCTAAGGACATATCCAGCTCCACTCAAGTGACCACCTCTTCAGACCTTCAAAACCGAGTGTTCTATTACCACACCATGTGGAATCGGCAGATACGAAAGATCGATCTGGCTGCAATCGACTTTGCCACAGTGGACGAACAGATACTGGATGACGACCAATCGAGGTCGAACAACATAAAAGCCATCGGTCCGAAAGGCTGAATATTCCTCGGCCCAAAGCCGATCTTGAAGAAATAAAGCCCATCTGTTCCGTTCTTAGGCCACTTTCACCCACAGGCGTGTCGTCCGAAAGCAGCGTATCGACTAGGTTTGAAGAGAATCAAATCATGTCATCCATGAAATATTTTCTCTCGCTTCTGCTCATCGCTTCCCTGAACATTCCAGCATTTGGGCAGCAGATCGACTGCTCTTGGGTGGGCATGTCGGTCGCTTCCTCCGGACCCAATTATGTACAGTTGTACCATTCAGGCATGTATCTGCTGTGGCCAAGGGAACCCAATGTGATCGAATGGGAGATCAGCGATTTCCAGGGGAATGTCATCCACCTGGACACCACCAGAGGTACGGTTTCAACAACGGGCACGATGGTTTTCAACCACAATGTCCCGCCGACGGATTCCATGTTGGTTTCGGCATTGATCTACAACGACTCTCTGGGCATGGCCTGTCTGAATGTGGACACCCTTTGGTGGGGCGGACCCATCCTCGAGTGGGAGATCACTGGAAATACAGGCACCAATGCCATGAGCACAAGAGCGCCTGCACATCTCGATCTGACCTTTGCCGCCTATCCATCGCCAGCCTATGAAAACCTATATATCGACGGTCCTCTCGAGCGGTATGCATTGGATATCTATGATCTGAATGGGCGACATCTCCAGTCAGAAACAGGCCTTTTGGGCGAAACCAAAGTGGACATCTCCCATCTGGCTCCAGGCACTTATCTGATCCGCCTGAAGAGCTCTTCCGGGCAAAAGTCCCTCCGTTTCATCAAAGACTGAACGCAGCCGTTTGCCAATAGTCCCTGAACAAAAGCTGAGATGCCCTGCGCACCTCAGCTTTTTTTATTCGCTTTTGTCAGGAGTCCAGGAAATCTTCGAAACTCTTGAGCTCTGCTGAAGAACCCTTGATCTTGCCTTCGAGTTTTTCAAAATCTGTCTTGGCCCGTTTGAAGCGCTTCTCCAAAGCCGACAGATTGTCCAACTCCGCCTGCGAGGGAACATCGTAGCTGCTGGCCAGCTTGGCATAGAGATCGGCGATCTTTTCGCGAAGTTGCGGTTCAGCAGATCCCACATAATTGTCGCCTGTGGTGATGACCAGGGTTTCTTTCAGGGCCTTTAATTTCTTCAGAAGCCGCTTCTGTGAACTTCCCATTTCCTCACAATAGGCATCGAGCCGATACACCAGATAGGCAAGCTCCTCGGTCATGTCGTAGACCTTCATCGTGGTGCTGTGCTTCAGCTCATACTGCTCTTCGGTCAGGCCGATCTTCGGGTCATTCTCCACGGTGAATTCGTGCTCGAAGCGGTCTTTTCCTTTGGTGATGACCGCCTTATAGCGACCTGCAGGCACCTGCGGAGCTGTGAACCCGCTGAAGCTGAAAGTCTTTCCCTTGGCCACCTTTGGGTTCTTCATGGTGTAGTTCCAGCTGACCGTATTGATCCCTTTGTCCTTACCCGGACCGATGGTCGTCACCTTATTCCCTTCCATGTCCTGGATCTCCATGCTCATCTTACCGAAGGTGTGGCGCTTGGGCAATATGTATTTGATCTGTGCGCTGGTGCTTGGATTTCCACCGTACCATTCGGTCTGATAACCGGAACTCGATCCAAAACCACCGCTGCTCTCCTTCATGACAAAAGGCTTGCTTTCAAAAAAATGGAGCTTCTGGTCCAGTACTTCCTTGTCGATCTCCCGGAGCGGTGACACATCATCGATGATGATGATGCCCCGACCATGCGTGCCGAGCACAAGGTCATTGGTTTTGGGGTCCATCTCCAGATGATGAATGGCCACGGGTGGAACATTCTTATCGTAACGACTCCAGCCGCGTCCACCGTCCAAAGAAACGTAGAGGCCGAACTCTGTTCCCAGGAAAAGAAGGTCCTCATTCACCAGATCTTCCTGAATGCTCCGAGCGAAAATGGGTACATCATCGCTGATGATGCTGGTCCATGTCTGCCCGAAATCCGTGGTCTTGTAGGCGTAAGGCTTTTTATCGCCACGGGTGTAGGCGTTGAAGACCGCGTAGGCCGTCCCCGCACCATGCACGCTGGCTTCGATGTGATACACCCAAGTGTTTTCGGGAAGCCCCTCAATGTTGGGCGTGGTGTTCTTCCATGAAGCACCTCCGTCCCGGCTGACCTGTACATTTCCATCATCCGTACCCACCCAGATGACGTTCTGATCCAAAGGCGATTCGGTGATGGTAAAAATGGTGGTGTGGTTCTCCGCGCCTGAATTGTCCTTGGACAATCCGCCCGAATTTTCCTGGTTTTGCTTGGACTTGTCATTGGTGGTCAGATCCGGCGAGATGATCTCCCAGGTATTGCCCATATCGCTGGATCTGTGCAGAAATTGGCTGCCCATATAAAAGCGATCGGGCTCGTGGTAACTGATGGCCATTGGAGCGTTCCAGTTGAAACGCAATTTGGGGTCTCCGTCCTTGGCCAATGGTTGAACGGTCTTGACCACTTTCTTGTTGCCGTCGTAGCGCCAAACATTCTCGGCACCTTGCATCTCTGAGTAAGTGATGTTCTTGGTGGGATGCTTCAAAACGCGAAATCCATCGCCGTATCCAATAGAGATCCAGTCTGCTGCGGTGATGCCTCCGCCCGAACGGGATGGACCGCGCCAGGAGCCATTGTCCTGAAGTCCGCCGTAGATATTGTAGGGCTCCGCATTGTCCAGGCTGATGTGGTAGAATTGCGACAAGGGCAGGTCCTTGACCATTTCAAAAGTGGTTCCGCCATTGTAGCTGCGGTACACTCCTCCATCGGTTCCGGAATACATCCGGTCCGAATCTTCTATGTCAAAGATCACATCATGAATATCGGCGTGCATACTCCCCAGGCTTTTGAAGGTCTTTCCTCCGTCCCGTGAGATGGATCCCGAGAGACCGGCCTTGACGACCACATTCTCATCTCTTGGGTCTACATTGATCCTCGAGAAATAGAACGGGCGCACGGTGATGCCAAAATCATTGTTCAGCTGGGTCCACGACCCGCCTGCATCGTCGCTTCGGTACAGTCCCTTCTTTTCGTCTTCTTCGGCTTCTATGACCGTGTAGAGTACGTTTGGATTCGATGGTGCAACAGCAATGCCCAAGCGGCCCAACTTGCCCTCCGGAAACCCATTGTGGATCTTCGACCAGCTGCTTCCCCCGTCTGTGGATTTATACAATGCACTCTTTTCGCCCCCAGAATTGAATGACCAGGCCGTGCGTCGAAATTCCCACATTGAGGCATAGAGCACATTGGGATCGTTCGGATCCATGGCCAGATCGGCGCAACCCGTTGTTTGATCGACGTATAGGATCTTGGTGAAACTGGCGCCTCCGTCCGTGGACTTGTAGACGCCCCGTTCATCTGAATCGCTCCACAAGGCCCCAAGCACGCCCACGTACACTTCCTGCGGATTGTTCGGATTGACAATGATCCCGGCAATGCGCTCTGAGTCTTCAAAGCCCAACTTGTTCCAATTGCTGCCACCGTCCACCGACTTGTACAGACCGTCTCCGATGGAAACGCTGTTTCTGGTCCAGATCTCGCCGGTGCCCACATAGATCGTGTTGTCCGGATCGCTTGGGTCTACTTCAATGGCCCCAATGCTCTGGCAGTGGTCATCAAAAATGGGATTGAAAGAAATGCCGCCATCCTGGGTTTTCCATACGCCCCCACCGGCACTGCCCACATAGAAAATGCGCGGGTTGGTCGGATGGGCCTCAAGGTCGATGACGCGGCCACTCATCAGCGCTGGTCCGATCTGACGGGCACTCATATCGCCCAGATAGGCAGACAGATCGATGGAAGATTCCTGTGCAGAGAGCCATCCGCTCAGCGCAATGGACAATGCAACTATGGATGTGAGATTTCTCATATCAGTAGGGATAAAGGATTCTGGTTTGGTTGGATTTGGAATATGCGCAGCATCACAGAACCAGGACAACTGCCCTGGTTCCATTGCCGTATGCAGTCATTAATGTATTTGGAATTATTCCTCAGCGGGGAAGGCAAAATCACTGTCGCTCACCTCTGGGTTCAGCTCGATGGAATCCATGGTGACCGGCTGTCCGCCTTGTCCTTTGACTCCCTGAGACATGGTGAAAGGCATGTACAACCCTTCTACTTCCTGGTAATCACTGAAGGTGATCTCGGACATCATGCCCTTGGCTTGTCCCTGCTTGATCTCTGAATGAATAGCGATCGGGACGAAGTTCTCGGTTTCAAAGAAGTAATAGGAGACATCCTGAACCTCCTCACCATCCACAGTGATCGGCTCCTTCACCAATTTGATCTTGAAGGTCTCCGTACCATTGAAATCCTCCTTGCCCATCAGCTCAACCGTGTAGCCCTTGTCTTGGTAATCGAGGAAAGGGTCGGGAAAATCGTTCATCTCTTTTTTCATCATCTCCGTGGCCTCGGCATCGCTTTTCTCTGCCTTTTGGGTCATCATATTCGTTCCCCACAAGACCTCTCCATCAAAAACACCTTGCTTGAGCTCCAGCCCTTGGAAGGTGATCGATGTCATCTGCCTGCCGTCCTTCATGCGAACGATCTCCAATGGGATCTCCATGCCGCCCTGATTGACCTTGGCTTTCATACGCATTCCTTCAACGGCGCGCCAGGCATCGACTCCGCCTGTATTTTCAAAATAGTTGTTGAGGATCTCGTCTGCGGTCTGTGCCTGAAGGGTTGCCCATCCAGACATGAGGACGATGGCCAAAAGAATGCTGTATTTCTTCATCATTTATTTTTTGAGTGTACGAAAATACACTCAAAGCCGGAGCAAACTCAAAGAGGCCGTGGACCTTAACTCATATTTAATAGCTCGTCTTAATGTGCCCTCTTCATTGGGGGGTGCAAGGTGAATGGACTTAACTTCATGGAATGAAAACAAGCTTCGG
>JAYOTP010000049.1:0-6446 GCA_038150465.1 Flavobacteriia bacterium
AATTCCTTCAGATGTCGCTCGTCACACTCACCACGGATTATGGAAGCCGAGACCCCTATGCGGCGGCGCTCAAAGGGCGTCTGTACACCGAGGTGCCCGATGCCCGCATTGTGGACATCAGCCATGAGGTGAGCCCACTGCACTTGGAAGAAGCCGCCTTTCTGCTCAGTCATTCATTCGGTCATTACCCGAAAGGAAGCATTCATCTGGTCGCTGTAGATGAGGGACACAGCACAGAGGTCCGTCCGCTGCTGATGCTCAAGGAAGGGCACTGGTTCATCGGCCCAGACAACGGCGTCCTCCACATGATCCGACCGGAGATCCGGGCAGACCAACTCCTTGAGATCGACTTCCGATCCGAGGCCACGAACTTTCCTGCGCTGGACATCTATGTTCCTGCGGCGGCCCATTTGCTTCGGGGCGGAGCAGGCGATCTGTTGGGCCACCCAACGGATACGATGATCGAAAAGAAGATCATGCGGCCCACTTTGGGCAATGAGAAGGCGTCGATCACAGGGATCGTTCAGCACATCGATGCCTACGGCAACCTCATATCCAATATTCCCGGCAGTTGGATCAAAGAATACCAAGGCGATCGCTCTCTGGAGATCGACCTGGGCAGAAGGCAGAAGATCTCCAAACTCTGCACCCATTACCGGGAAATGGATGATGGATTGCCACTGGCCCTGATCAATTCGATGGGCTATCTGGAGATCGCCGTCAAGCGGCAGGCCGGACCGGCCAACAATGGCGCCAGCCAATTGCTCGGACTATATTTACGCGACCGGATCGAAGTCCGATTCACATGATCAGACGAATCGTGAAAATGGAGTTTCGGACGGGTGCGGCCGAGCAATTCGAAGCACTCTTCCGAAGCACTGCGCCGCACATCAGGGCGCAAGAAGGATGTCAGCACCTTGAACTCCTCCGCGAGGAAGGCGGCTCGTCGGTCTACTTCACCTTCAGCATCTGGAAGGATCAGGCAGCTCTTCAGGCCTACAGGCAGTCTGAGCTCTTCGCCCGTACCTGGAAGAAGACCAAAGCCCTGTTCGCCGACAAACCCATGGCGTGGAGCACGCAGCAACTCGAACTGCATCCATGATCGCCTTGCTTTTTAAAGAGATCCGTGCCTTTTGGTATTCGCTCACTGGAACCGTGGTGATCGCCACCTATCTGCTGATCAACTCGGCCTTTTTGTGGATCCTCAAAGGGCAGTTCAACCTTTTGGACAGCGGATGGGCGCATCTGGACAACCTGTTCATCCTCTCGCCCTGGATCTTCATGTTCCTGCTACCGGCCATCACCATGCGGATGTTCTCCGAAGAGAAACGCAACGGCACACTCGAGCTGCTCTTCACCCAGCCCTTGAGTGAGTGGACCATCGTTCTGGCCAAATTCCTGGCCGCCTTTCTCCTGGTGGGTCTGGCCCTACTGCCTACTCTTTTATACTTCTACACCCTCTACGAACTGGGCGCCCCCCGCGGCATCATCGACACTGGCGGCAGCTGGGGGAGCTACATCGGTCTTTTGCTTCTGGGCGGCTCCTATGCAGCCATCGGCCTTTGGGCGTCCAGCCTGACGGACAACCCCATCATCGCCTTCTTGCTGGCCGCCCTCAGCTGTTTTGTCTTCTACTTTGGCTTTGGCGAACTCACGGCCCTTATCCCCGACAGTGACCTGGCGTATTTCCTCTCCGAGCTCAGCATTCACACCCACTACGAATCGGTCAGCCGTGGGGTTCTCGACAGCCGTGATCTGTTCTACTTTCTGAGTCTGACGGTCTTTTTTCTTTTGGCCACGCGCCTGACCCTTCAAAGCAGGAACTGGTGAGCCGCAAGTGGAGAGACATACTCATTTTTGTGTCGGCATCGGTCGTACTGCTGCTGGCCAATATGGCGCTGAGCGGCAGCTTCACCCGATGGGACCTCACTGAAGAGCACCGATATTCTCTCAGCCCGGCCACAGTGGATCTGATCCAAGAACTGGACGACCGCGTTCTGGTCAAGGTCTACCTCAAAGGCGATTTCCCTCCTGGTTTTCAAAAACTGCAGCGCGAAACGCAGAACCTGCTCAATGAGCTGCAGGCCTACAATTCCAATTTGCTCTTTCAGTTCATCGACCCATCGGATCAGGCCTCGGAAAAGGACAGGCAAGAAGTCTACCAGCAGCTCCGGTCCAAAGGGCTGATGCCCTTCCAGCTGGAAACCAACGAGTCATCGGGCAAGCGCACCCTCAATGTGTTTCCCGGAGCCCTGATCTCCAGCGGGGAGCGCGAGATCGCAGTGAACATCCTTCAGGCCCAAATGGGCGAGCGCCCAGAGGCGCAGATGAACGCGTCCATCGAGAAACTCGAGTACACCCTGGCCCAGGCCATTCGCAAGCTCACCATGGAGCGCAAGGCGCGCATTGCTTTTATAGAAGGACACGGCGAACTCAATCCGCGCTATTTGGCCGATCTGGGGCGCAGCCTGTCCGAACACTACACAGTGGACCGATTCAACCTGCGCGAGTTTGCTGTGGATTCGGTCACTGGTGAGCCCTCTGTGCGCGCACAACTGTACCGACTGAACACTTACGACCTGGCCTTCATAGCCAAACCGATGAAGGGCTTCTCCGATCTGGACCTCTACCTGCTCGACCAGTTCATCATGGGCGGAGGCAAATGCATCTGGGCGCTGGACATGGTCCTTGCAGAAATGGACAGCCTCAGCAGCCGTTCGGAATTCCTTGCCCTGCCATTGGACGAGCGGCTTCGCCTGCGCAACAGCCTCTTTCGCTACGGCGTACGCGTGAATACAGACCTCGTACAGGATCTTCTGGCCGCAGGACTGAACGATTCAAGAGAGGTGCTCCCCTGGGCCTATTCGCCCATGGTCATGCCCTACATCGACCATCCGGTGACCAAAGACCTGAACGGCTTGCGGCTCGAATTCAGCAGCAGCATCGACACCCTGATCGCTCCGGGAATCAAAAAGACCGTCTTGCTGCAGAGCTCTCCGCGATCGGGACGGTTCAATGCACCACATCAGGTCAGCCTGGCCACCCTCTACCAATCGCCAGATGCTGCAGTCCTCAGGCAGGGGCCGCTCCCCCTGGCTGTGCTTTTGGAAGGTCGTTTCCCCTCGGCTTTTGTCAACCGCGTTCAACCCAGGGGCCGAATGGGCCAGCAATTGCCCATGCAAGACAGCAGCCTGCACACCCAGATGCTGGTGATCGCCGATGGAGACATCGCCAAGAACCAGTTGAACCTGATGAATCCTCAGATCCCCAAAGGCGTTCCCCTGCCCCTTGGATTCGATCAGTTCACCGGTGCGCAATACGGCAACAAGGAATTCATGCTCAATGCCTTTGACTACCTGCTCGACGACAGCGGACTGATGGAACTGCGTGCACGCGAACTGAAGATCCGGCTTTTGGACAGCCAGCGCAGACAGGACGAACGCAGCTTTTGGATCGCCGCCAATACCGGCATCCCTTTGGGCATTCTGCTCCTTTTTTCGATCGGATATGCCTGGATCCGCAAACGCCTCTATGCCCGCTAGCTTATGAAGAATAAAAAGACCCTGTGGATGCTTCTGCCTTTGATCGCCGCCCTGGTGTGGTGGCTGAATCAAACGGATGACAGAGGAATGGGCGAGCTTTCGGAGGAGTCCTATGCCTTTGGAATTGAGGATACTGCATCGGTGGACCGCATCGTGATCAGCAACAAAGTGCCTCAGCGGGTCAAACTCTACCGAAATAAGCAGGGCGTTTGGCAACTCAATGGAAGACCCATCCGCAAAGATGCCATGGAAGTGCTGATGGAAACCCTGAAGCGCATGACCATGCGCAACTTCGTTCCGGAGAACAGTCGGGAGGAGATCATCCGACGGATGGCCACCTACGGGAAGGAAGTTGAAGTCTTTCAGGGCGATGAGTGCGTGGCCCATTTCTATGTCGGAACAGACACGCAGGATCAGCTGGGTACCTACATGCTCAAAAAAGGCGCCGCCCTTCCCTTCGCGGTGCACATACCCGGATTCAATGGCTACCTGTCCTCCCGCTTCATCACTGTGGAGGAGCTCTGGTACGACCGGCAGCTGATCGAAGCATCCCCGGCCCAGTGGGCACGTATCGAGGTGCAATGTGAAGATCCCGCCTGGCCCAGCTTTTCCCTGCAACAGAATGCAGGAAAATGGAAGCCGACCGGATCTGAGGCTGGGACCAATGGCACGAAGGCGTACATCGCTCAACTCGCACAGGCCAAATACGAGGGCGCCATTGTGGAAAGCGACGGCATCTATTCCCGCAAGGACAGTTTGCTGGCACTTACACCCTACTGGCAGCTGAAATGGACCTTGGAAGACAGCACTTCCCATCAGCTGAAAGCCTACCGCATCAAGCCTGCAGAAGACGCAGCCGATGCACAGGGAAATCCATTGCGCTACGACCCGGACCGAATGCACGGCATACTGGACGACGGCCGAATGGTGCTGCTTCAATTCTATGGAATGCGCCATGTAATGGGCGGACCCGACGCCTTGTCAATTTCCATTGAATAAAGACTGGTCAGGGCCCATTGGCCATAGGACCTCCACCCTATATTTGGTTGTTTAACCAGCCCATTCAATCCGAATCAACATGCGCTTCATCGTATCCAGTGGCACGCTCCTGAAACAGCTGCAAACCGCAGGTTCTGTCATCGGCGGCAGCAATGCCCTGCCCATATTGGAGAACTTCCTGTTCAAACTGAGTCCGAACCACCTGGCCATTACCGCCAGCGATATAGAAACGACCATGACCTGTGGTGTCTCTGTGGAAACAGATGCCGAAGGAGAAGCCTGCGTTCCAGCGCGCATCCTGATCGACACACTGAAGACCTTCCCCGATCAACCGCTCACCTTTGACTTTGGCGACGGCAGTGCCCAGCAACTCGAGATCGTTTCTGAGTATGGGCGTTACGAAGTGCCCTTCTTCCCTACCGAAGAATACCCAAAACTGCCCGACCTTGAGGGCACCTCCTCCTCAGAGATCCCTTCTGGCGTTCTGGCCTCTGCCATTCAAAAGACCCTCTTCGCTGCCGGAAACGATGAATTGCGTCCGGTGATGTCCGGCGTGTACTTTCAGCTCGATCCGGACGGGGCGACCTTCGTGGCCACCGATGCACACAAACTGGTGCGCTACAAGCGAAGCGATGTACAGAGTTCGGGAAGCGCCCACTTCATCATGCCCAAGAAACCTCTGAACATCCTGAAAGGCGTGTTGGGCAGTTCGGAGGAAACGGTCCAGATGAGCTACAACGACAAGAATTGCGCATTCAGTTTCGGCAGCATCGAGTTGAACTGCCGTCTGATCGACGGAACCTACCCGAACTACGAGGCGGTCATTCCCAAGGAGAATCCGAACAATCTGAAGGTTCGTCGGGAGTCCTTTCTGCACAGCATCAAACGGGTCAGCATCTTTTCCAACAAGACCACACATCAAATACGGCTCAAACTCGCCGGCTCAGAAGTGCATGTTCAGGCCGAGGATGTGGATTTCAGCAACAAGGCCTTTGAAAGACTCAGCGGCGACTACGAGGGCAGCGATATGGAGATCGGATTCAACTCCCGCTTTCTGATCGAGATGATGTCCAACCTGGAAAGCGACGATGTACAGCTCGAACTTTCTGCACCCAACCGAGCCGGATTGCTTTCTCCTCAGGACGGCCTGGAAATGGGCGAAGAAGTGCTGATGCTGGTCATGCCGGTGATGATCAACAGCTGAGGATCGATACGCTTGTTGATAACTCAATTGTTAAAATCCAGGCGAAAGGCAAACAAATCTCTTCCTTCGTTTGGAGTTAAAATGCGGTCGCCGAAAAGCAATACAGAGTAGGCATCAAAATCAAACCAAATGAAAAAAACAATTCTTTTGACAGCTGTAGCCCTCTTCGTGGGCGGCATGGCTAATGCACAGATCCGTATTGGAGCAGGAATCAATACGGGCCTGCCTATGGGTGCAGATGCTACAGATGCAGAACTCGGATTTGGCATTGGCGCAGGAATTACAGCAGAATACATGCTTAATGACAACATTGGCGTTGGACTGAACCTCTCCAATGTTTCATTTTCGAATGAAGTAGAAACAACAGATCCCTTGACAGGCATTTCATCATCAACAAAATCCACGTTAAGCGCGATGCCGATCAATGTAATGGCCAACTACTACTTCATGCCAGGGGAGGATTTCAACTTCTATGCTGGTCTTTCTGCTGGTTTGAACATGAACACCTTGAGTGTCGAGGTGGAAACTATGGGACTCTCCATATCAGCAGACATCAACGGCAATGGCTTAGGTCTTTGTCCTAGGATCGGTTTCAACTACATGTTCTCTGATAATCTCGGACTCGATTTCAATGCAGGTTACATGCTCAACTCATTCACCCCTGAAGATGCGGAAGAGTCTGGAAACTTCAGCTACCTTCC
>JAYOTP010000050.1:0-5113 GCA_038150465.1 Flavobacteriia bacterium
CTCGTCCTATCTTGCAGAAGATGATCCATCAACCATCCCGCACTGCATCGAGAAAAAGCAGCCCCTCAAATGGGCCTGTGCAATGGATCTGTTTCTCTGCTCAAAAGAATACCGTGGCGCGGATGCCCTTTTTCAAGCCGCTCTTCCTCTTCCTGGGCATTTTGCAGACTGTTCAGGTAAATGCACAGATCGACCATTGGGAAAACCTGGTTCATGAAAGCGATAGCTGGCGATACTACATAGGCAACAGCGAACCGCCTGCCCAATGGAACAGCCCTTCATTCAATGACGCCAACTGGCCATCCGGACCGGGAGGAATTGGCTACGGCGATGGAGACGACCAGACCACTATTGCCCATTGTGCCTCTCTGTACATGCGGCGATCTTTTTCTGCCTACGCACTGTCCGATATGGAGGCGCTGGTTTTCCATGCGGACTACGACGACGGATTCGTAGCCTACCTCAACGGCGTGGAGATCGCCCGGGCAAATGTGGATACAATCGATCCGCCCTTCGACCATTCTCCTACCCAATGGCGGGAAGCCAAGATGGTCCAAGGGGGCGACCCTGTGACCTATGTCGTGGATGAAGGCATTTGGAAGAATCTGCTGCAATATGGACTGAATGTACTGGCCGTCCATACCCTGAACACCAACGGGGCCAGCAGCTCCGATATGAGCGCACGCTACTGGCTGCACTGCGGAATGAAGACCGCTGCACAGACGCATCAAAGTCCTGCGGTCTGGTTCAATTACCAAAGCTTTGAAAGCCCTGTGGCGATCATGCGGATCAATACCTGGGAAGAGGACATCGTGGACAGTCCGTCCATCCGCGGTGAAATGGAAATCGTTTGGAACGATTCGTCCGGACAACACGCTTCCTATGGGCCGGCCCAAGAACTGAAAACAAACATTTCGATCGAAAAGCGGGGTCGCTTTTCTCAATTCGTCTATCCTAAGAATGGCTACGCCATAGAGACCAAGGACCGCAAGTGGGAAGACACGGACGTGTCGCCGCTCGGATTGGCAGAGGAAGAAGACTGGGTGCTTCACGGACCCTATGGCGACCGCTCGTTCATGCGCAATGTGTTGGCCATGCATATGGCCAATGAACAGGGGAACTATGCGTCCAGAACGCGTTATGTGGAGCTGTTTGTGAATGGCGATTATGAAGGACTGTATGTGCTGATGGAAAAGATCAAGCGCGGTCCGGATCGGGTGGACATTGCCAAGCTCAACCCGGACGAGATCTCAGGGGACGACCTGACCGGAGGATACATTTTCAAAACGGACTGGGAACCCGTGGACTGGCGGTCCAGCTTCAGTATGCTCTGGGACACCACGCTGATCCCCTACACCTACACCTATCCCAAGCGGAAGAACATAGCAACGGAGCAGGAGCAGTACATCCAGGCCTATGTGGACGACTGGGAACACTCGATGCAAAACACCTCTGCTCCGTACAAGGGGAAGTACTGGTACGAATACCTGGACATGGCCTCATTTGTCGATTATTTCCTGATGATGGAAGTGAGCAAGGACATCGATGCGTACAGGGCAAGCGCCTACTACCACAAGAAAAAAGACAGTAATGGAGGCAAGATATATGCGGGGCCTGTCTGGGATTTCAACTTCGCTTTTGGCCTGGTGGATTATTGCCAGGGCTATCTGCCCGATGGATACATGGCCGATGGGAATTGGTGTTCCGCAACCAATCCGGCCTGGTGGGCAAACCTCAAAGCCACACCTCAGTTTGCCGATGCGGTGCACTGCAGATGGAAAGAATTGACCGCCTCCGTATGGCATCGGGACAGCCTCATCGATTTCATCCACGCAAACCAGAACCTCCTTTCACCCATAGCCGGCCGCAACCATGCCCGCTGGCCTTTGATCGGTGGATACAATCCCGCATCCGTCAAGTATGTGGCTTCAACCTACGGCGGAGATGTACAACTTTTAGAAGACTGGCTGATGAACAGAATGAATTGGCTCGACGCCAACATGATCGGAGCCCCCTGCAATCTCAGCACAGCGGATCGAAACACAGGTATTGCCCTGGAGATCTATCCCAATCCGAGTACCGGTGTATTCACGATAGAAAGTTCTGCCCCCATCCTCTATGCTTCCGTCTACTCGTCGAATGGAACGCAGGTTTGGACAGATCGATTCAGCAGCGGAAAGAACAAAGTCGTATTGGACCTGAGCGCCCTTCCCAATGGCTTGTATTCCTGCATTCTGGGCAGCAAACAGGGGCAGCAGACCAGGAAGATCCTGCTGGTTCATTGACAAAGGACCTGCAAGTGCTGTGCTGCGAATATCCAGTGCCGTACAGGCTTCCTTAGATCAATGCTTGACCAAGCGAACGACATCTTGTCCTCGCGAAGAATTGATCTTGGCGGTGTAGAGCCCTGCGGCATATGTTGTCGCATCGATCTCGAGCGAGCGCGCTCCCTTTCCTTCGATCACATCTACTACCCTTCCCTCCAAATTGATGATCTGTACCTCGAAAATTTGACCATCGGACAAGCTTAGGGTCCAACGATCTGAGGCTGGGTTGGGATAGACCTCAATTGGCCCCAATTCCCCTAACTCGTCTGAACCCAGAGGCACGTTGGCAAACTTTATTTCATCGAAGAAAAAGGTCGAGGTCGCGGTGCCATCGCCCACGTTCGAACTGCCAGCGACAAAGTCAAACATCAATGCCAAGCTCGGCATGTCCGTCGGCGCATTGGTAAAATCGAAGGTCAGCAACTCCCATTCCTCCGTTTTCGTCGTTTGCACGCTCCGCTCCTCTCCCCAGAATGGCTTCTCCGCCTTCAAGGTGACATAAGTCCCAACAGGCGCCGAAGTCCACACTTTCATGGTGATCTGAGGGTGATTCGCAAAGTCAATGTTGTTCGCAAAAGTGATGACACTCCCACCATAAGGGGCACCCAGATAACGAACGATCTTCCCAACCATCGGGCTGTTGTTGGTCGCATCTAATTTTGAATTGGCGACGACTTCCATGGTCGCACTTTCAAAACTGAAGAAATGACCGGTGTTGGTACCCGATTCAAATGTGATCGGCAATCCTGCTCTTTTCGGCAAAACAGTTCCAGGCACTTGCTGAATGTCGTCCACATAAAATGTGTTGCCACTTCCTGCCGTAAAGGGCTGTGGCATGATCACCAGGTCTGCGCTGCCCGATGGCAATGGGATGCCGAAGTCAAAGGTGAGTGTATGCCAAGCGCCGCTCACTTCTGTAACGGCATCCACCTCGCTGGTGTACGGGTTTTCAAGCTTCACTTTGATGACCGTTCCTACGGGCTCAGTGGTATAGACCTTCATGGAAAGTACACTTGAAGAAGCCGTAGAAAAATTCAATGATGAAACGTTTGTGATCTTGCCTCCTGCCCATAGATCGCCTGCAGTGGTTTTGACAATTTCAGCCACTTTGGAGCTGCTGTTGCCAGTGGTACTTGGATTGTTGACGATAGTGAAAGTGGCGTTGTCGTAACCTAGCATGCCTGAGGTGGCAGATTCAAAATCAAATGGAAGGCTTTGAGACCAGGCTGCAGTTGAGCCCGCAATCAATAGGACAGACAGATAGTGTTTCATCATTGATGTGTGATTTAATGGTTCAAGCCTGATCATGATCTGCTCAAGGCACCAAAACCCTAAAGTAGTCATTTGCGAAGTGCCTTCCTTTCAAGAATAGGGTATGGGAGAGATCTATCATGCAACGTATTTATATCGAGTACGCTGGAGCGCGCAAAAAAGGGACAGTAAGTCACATAAATTTGATATTTAGTGGCCAACAAAAAAGCCGACATTTCTGCCGGCTTGTCTAAGATGGCTCCCCTATTATTCAAAGTTGCAGCACTAGATCATTTTGATTGTGGGAGAGAAACCTATTCAATGAGGTTATCTTGCTAAAATCAATCCATCACTCCACCCGATGAATTCAAGGATAATTGGCATAGACGTAGCTAGAGCCTTGGCAGTTATCGGCATGATCATAGTAAATTTTAAAGTGGTGCTTGGTGATGCAGGAGATGGTTGGCTCAAGTTATTCGCTGGTGTTTTTGAAGGTAAAGCGTCAGCCACATTCGTTGTGCTCGCAGGAGTAGGAATTGCCCTGGGCACAAACTCTGCCTTAAGACACAATGATCTGAGCAAATTGAAGGCAGCTCAAATAAAAATTGCCAAACGGGCTTTATTTCTATTTGTCGTGGGCCTTTCTTATTTGTCTATTTGGCCAGCCGATATACTTCATTTTTATGGGGTTTATATGCTCTTCCCTCTTTTTTTGATACGGAGCAATACGCGGCAGATCTTGACGTGGGCCGGAGCAGGGATACTCACCTATCCACTTCTACTTTATTGGTTTGACTATGAGGCCGGGTGGAATTTTGACACCTTGGAGTATCTCGAATTTTGGGAATTCCGTGGATTTCTTCGGAATCTGTTCATCAACGGATTTCATCCTGTGCTGCCATGGGTGTCGTTCATGCTTGTTGGATTTTGGTACGGCAAGCAAGATTTAAGTAATGATCGGTTTTTGAAGAAATCGATCTGGGTCAGTACACTGGTATTCGTAGTCATTCAATTTTTTTCCTATTTCGCCATACGTATTCTTTCAAATGGCAATGAAGAAATGCTGTCCGATTTGTCAGCCATTATCGGTACTGATCCCATGCCGCCTCTACCGGTTTATATGTTTAACGGTATAGCAATTGCCATTCTAGTGATCTCATTATGTATACTGCTCGGAAAGAGATATGCATCTAACAAGGTAGTTAGTGCTTTAAATAACACAGGTCAATTGGCCTTGACCTTTTACGTTGCCCATGTCGTACTTGGAATGGGCATTATTGATGGAATAAACCATTTCAAAATGGGCACTTACAGTATTGGTTTTTCCGTTGGCTATGCTTTACTATTTAGTCTGATATGTATTGTATTCGCCAACCTCTGGTTGAAACATAAAACGCATGGTCCGTTGGAATGGATCATGAAAATGATCATCAAATAAAAAACCGCTATACCACAACGGTATAACGGTTTTGTCATTTTACTTGCTCCCCCTCTTGGGCTCGAACCAAGGACCCTCTGATTAACAGTCAGATGCT
>JAYOTP010000051.1:0-5068 GCA_038150465.1 Flavobacteriia bacterium
GCAGCACCTTCTTGGTTCTTTTCCCATAGACGGACCAGTCTTGTGACGAGGCGAAGACCAGCTGGGCTTTTCGTTTTCCTGCGGCCCTGCCTTAAGCCGCCTTCCTGCGTTTGTTGCTGTTGACCAGATAGACGCCCCAAAGAATGAGGCCCACCCCAAGCAGATGCCGCAGAGCGAGTTGCTCGCCATCGTATACGCCCCAAAGCATGGCCACCACCGGAATGCAGTAGGTGATGCTCGAGGCAAAAATGGGTGTGGTCATCTTGATGAGTTTGTTGAACAGAATAACGGCAATGGCCGTACCCACAACCCCGAGGATGCAGAGGTAGAACAGGCTCGTCCAGGCACCTTCGGTGGCGCTCAGGTCTGTAGTGAAATCCGTAAAGCCAAAAAGACCGATCAGCGCAGGCGGAAAGATGGTCATAAAGCCCAAAAGCGTGATGGCATTCGTACTCAGGTGGCTGAGCTTCTGCCCGATCACATTGATCGCGATGGCGTACTGAACAGTGGCCAGTACAGGCAGCGCCGTGTACACCCACTCGCTTGAACCCAGATCCGCCTGCCAGGGAGCAATGAGCCAAAGGGCACCGAACAGGCCGGTGACGATCCCGATCACCTGATTGCGGTTGGTCCGTGCACCAAAGAACATCAAGCCAATGATCACGGTAAAAAGGGGCACCAGCGCATTGAGGATACCGACCACCGAACTGTCCACATGGGCCACAGAGAGTGGAAAGAGCAGATACGGAAGCCCGTTGCCAAAAAGACCAACGATGATCAGCCAGGGAAGGTCTGCCCGACGAAACTCCTTGAGGGCCGGAAAGGTGAAGGCCAGCGTGACCACGGAAGCAGTCACCACACGGATCAGGCCCACCTCCACAAAATCAAAGCTGAGAAGGCCCCGCTTCATCAGGATGAAGGAACTTCCCCAGATGCAGGCCAGCAGGGAAAAGATCAGCCACTTTCGAAGTCCGAGACTCATGGCCGGCGAAGGTATGATGGGAACCTTTTGGGCCGCACGTCACTTATCTTTGCAGCGAAGAACTTTTCCATGAAAAACCTTGTCCTTTCTTTTCTTTTCATCGCGCTGACCTCCTGTGGCCAAGCTTCCGCTCCAAGCCCTGAAACTTCAGAAGAACTCGAAGCGGTTAAGATCGTTGAGTCCAACACCGAGATCCGCCTAAAAGTTGAGGGCATGGTGTGCGCTGTGGGCTGTGCCGGAGTCATTCAGGAGGCGATCGCAGCGGCTGAGGGCGTTGGCGAATGCCGGGTGGACTTTGAACAAGGAAGGGCCCTTGTGGCCTATGACAGCCTGCAGACCAGCAGTGCGGAGATCATCTCCGTGATCGAGGAACTCGCGGACGGACAGTATTCGGCCAGCCACATCTGATGGAACGCATCTTTCGCAGGCTGATCCGCACGGCCATAGTGCTCATCTATCTGGTGATCCTGGCCGGCAGCATTGTGCGTATGACCGGCTCGGGTATGGGATGCCCGGACTGGCCCAAGTGCTTCGGGCACCTGATTCCGCCCACAGAGATGGATCAGGTGATCTGGAAGCCGAATACCGAATTCAAAAAGGGGATGATGATCGTGCAGGGCGAACGCCTGCTGGTGGCCCAGTCGGACTTTCGCACCTCATCTGAGTTCTCGGCAGAGAACTGGGCGCCCTACACCCGGCACGACTATGCCATCTTCAACGCCTTCCACACCTGGACAGAATACATCAACCGCCTGATCGGCGCCCTGGCCGGCCTGCCCATCCTGCTCATCTTCCTGCTGTCGCTTGGAAAAATCCGTGTGGCACCATTGAATTTTCTCTTTGCGCTTCTGGCCCTCTTTTTTCTGGGCTTTGAAGCCTGGCTGGGGAAATATGTGGTGGACGGCAACCTCGTACCCGGACACATCACCATCCACATGTTCGGAGCGCTGGTCATCGTGGCCTCGCTTGTGGTCCTGCTGCTGCGCCACAGCCCCAAAAAGAAGACTGCCAAAGTCCGCCTGCGCTGGCTTTTGCCTTTGTCGCTCATTCTCCTGCTGATCCAGATCTACCTGGGAACTCAGGTCCGGGAGGAAGTGGACATCCTAGACAAGGCGCATACCGTTGCCCGCTCGGGCATGCTGGAGGTCATCGGAAAGAAATTCACCGACCACCGCAGCTTCAGCTGGGCCATCAGCATCGCCAGCCTGCTGTTCTACGCATTCAACCGCCAAAGCCCAACCGCACGTGGCCTTTTGGGTTTCACCCTCTTCGCCGTCGCCGTGGGCGCAGGCCTTTTTTACGCCGATCTGCCCAAAGCGCTGCAGCCGGTACACATTGTATGGGCCGCCCTGTTCTTCGGATGGCTCTTCCACCGCATCCTGCTGCACTATCGCTCACAGGAATAAGCGGTCGCCGTCTTCCGTCCGGTAGGCTTCCATCAGTTCATACGCCCGTCGGGCTTCCTGCCATGGCACCTTGATCCGAACAGTTCGCTGTGCCCGACCCAACTCAGGCATCAGGCTGTTCATGTGCTCGTGCTCGATGCGCGCTGTGATGTTTTCCGACTGAAGATGGGCAATGAGCAGATGCGCTCGGGGCACCGAATCCACATCGACCAAAGTGACCCACTCGCTCATCGGTGGAAATCCATCATACGGGCTCTTTCCACTCCAGGCTCTCGATGAGCCGGACCACCTCAGCGGCCATGAAGTCTTCGACGGGTTTGAGCGAATCCGGATTGGGCGCCGCATAGAAATACACCACACCCCGCAGATAATGCGCGGCGCTGTCGGTCATGAAGAATTGGGTAGATGTGGCGATCTCGCCCTGAAGACGATACAGCAGACCGTAGACCTCGTGTTCGGGATGTTCGAAGAACTGCTCAGAGATGCCATCGGCACGCACAGTGTGCTTGTAGGCCAACTGGAAGGACTCCTCCAAAATGCGGTCAAGCTCATCCCCCGGACGCTTGTAGGTCAACTGAATACGAGCGCGGAGGCTCGGGTAATAGATGTCACCCCAGCAGTGCTCTTTGGCTTCCCAACGCGCGGAGCGGTTCATCAGGAAGCGGTACGGGCAATCGCTTTCCTGGTAGACGTATTCGGGAGCCGGTAAGCCGATCCGCATATAGCCTTTCGGCAGCGGCACTGTGGGCTCTCCGCCACAGCTGATGAGCATCAAAACGAGAAGAAGAAAACTAGTCCGCATCGCCTTCTTCCAATGCCTCGGGGCACTCCACTTTTACCCGCTGTATCCTGCGGTCTTCTATGGCCTCCACCGTGAAACGATATCGGTCGAATTCGACCACATCATCGATCTCGGGGAATACGCCAGCGATCTCCAGAACAAAACCGGCCAGAGTATCGGACTCGCCCTTTTCTTCTTCGAAAGAACTCCCTTCAATTTCCAGCACTTTGTAGAAATCGTTCAAAGGCGTCTTGCCTTCAAAGGAGTAGGTATGATCATCCAGCCTGCTGTACACGACCTCGTCATCGTCGAATTCATCGGAGATATCACCCACGATCTCTTCGATCACATCCTCCAGGGTGATCAGACCGGACGTTCCTCCGAATTCGTCCACCACAATGGCCATGTGGATGCGCTTGTTTCGAAACTCCTGCAAGAGATCATCGATCTTCTTGGACTCGGGAACGTAAAATGGTTTGCGCAGCAAGTGGTTCCAGTCGAATTCGGACGAGGCTTCGATATATGGCAAAAGGTCTTTGATGTAGAGCAGGCCCACGATCTTGTCGAAAGACTCTTCGTACACAGGTATGCGGGAAAAACCAGATTCCCGGATCTGGTCCAGCACCTCCGGATACGGCATGTTCTTGTCCAATGCCATCACGTCCAAACGCTGGGTCATGACCTGTTTGACATTGGTGTTCCCAAAGCGCACAATGCCCTCGAGTAGCTTCTGTTCCTCGCGGTCGCCCACAGGCTCCTGGGTGAGTTCCAGAGCTTGTGAAAGATCGTCCACCGACAGGGCATCCTGCGTAGAAGGCCTGCCTCCGACAAAACCCTTGTCGAGCAAATTCCCAGAGCGCACCAGAACACGGGAGAGCGGGCGAAAGACCCAGACCGTTCCATAGAGCCCGGAGGACATTTTGCGGGCAAAGCCCATGGCGTTACGCGATGCGTAGACCTTGGGGAGGATCTCTCCAAAGAGCAAGATGAGGAAGGTGATGCCCACCACTTCGATCAGAAAGAGGTAGAGCGGATTTTCTAAATGCCCAAAGAGATCGGATAAGATGTAGCTCGACAAGATGACGATGCCCACATTGATCAGGTTGTTGCTGATCAGGATGGTCGCCAGCAGTTCCTTTGGTTTCTCAAGCAGTTGAAGGACGCGTCGGTCGGCATCGGTGTTTCCCTTTTCCAGATCGCGCAGATCGGCAGGCTGGAGGGCAAAAAAGGCCACCTCAGAACCCGAGACAAAGCCCGAACCGCTCAGTAGGATGAGCAGGATGAGGATGGGAAGTACAATGGATAACCAAAAGACCCAGTCGATGCTGAGCAAGAGAGAAAAGGAAAGAGGGTCGGGATCCAATAGCGTGCGTCTTGGTGAGACTAGAACGGAAGATCATCTCCGCCCTCCGGCCCCGTTGGCCCGGAAGTGGGTGCAGGCGTCTCTCGCGGCGGAGCCTGCTCATCTCGTCCGCTGAGCATGGTCATTTCCTGACAGTTGACCTCCGTCATGTAGCGCGTCTGGCCCTGCTCATCCTGCCAGCTTCGCGTTTGTATTCGGCCCTCGATATAGACTTTCATGCCCTTTCTCAAGTAGCGCTCGCAGATCTCCGAAAGACCCTTGCGCAGAACCACCACATTGTGCCATTCGGTGCGTTCCACCCGCTGGCCTTCTTTATTGTTGTATTGCTCAGAAGTGGCCAGTGGAAACTTCACCACCTTGCCGAATTCCAATGCCCGCACCTCGGGGTCGGTACCGAGGTTGCCGATGAGCATTACTTTATTCAATGATCCTGCCATGTTCTATCAAATATAACCGCTAATGCCGAACGATGTACGCGGCTGCGGCGACCCTGCAAAAAGGCATCGTTCCGCGCATTTCAAGGAGGGTTCTCAAGA
>JAYOTP010000052.1:0-4275 GCA_038150465.1 Flavobacteriia bacterium
TTAGAAATGGAGATTCAGGTGCGTATGCCCGCGCACGCGTAATAGATATAGGGGGATTCAGGGTAGAGTCTAGGCTTGCCACCATTTTTATCTGTCCGTTATCGGGATGTTTTTGATCACCAACCCATTCATTTGCTTCCGATCTTTTGTGGTCCGATAAGACTACTTCAGTACATTTGCAATGAACAGAAAACGGAAGCTCTTTTTCTATGGAGATCACTTTGAGATGTTTTACGACTCGCTTGATAAGGTTGTTCAACACAAGATCCTCTGGACATTCAAGCTCATCGAAGTTCTTGAAAGGATTCCCGAACGCTTCCTCAAATCAATTCGCGGGTCCGAAGGCCTCTTTGAGATCCGCGTGCAACAGAGAAACAACATCTTTAGGATATTCTGCTTCTTTGACCAAGATCGTGTGGTAGTCGTCAACGGTTTCCAGAAAAAAAGCAGAAAGACGCCTAATGGTGAAATCGAACGAGCAGAACGCCTTAAAAAAGCATACCATGAGCACAGAAAATGATCGTTTGGAAAGCCTTGATGCCTTCACTGACAGGAAGATCGGAAGAGTTGGAGGCAAAAAGCGGGAGGCGTTCGATACCGCTTACCGCAATTTCAAACTCGGCGTTCTTATACAGCAGGCGAGGAAAAAGAAAGGCCTCACTCAAGAGCAACTCGCCTTGCGCTCGGGAACCAACAAATCATATATCTCCAAAGTAGAGCGGGATGCCAAAGACATCCGATTTTCCACGCTTCAGCGCATCATTCACGAAGGCCTGGAAGGCGCACTGGAGATCCAGATCAGGCTTTGATCTTTCCTTCGGCGCTTGTCGGCTGTACTCAACGAAATTCCTGCAAGCAAAACGGCCTTGGCACACGGATCAGCCCTTGAGGGGAGGGATGCGTGGGCGTTCCATTTTGGTTGCGGTGCAGGCATCGGATAGGCAGACCGTTTTGGCGCATCCATCCGAGGAATTCTGCTGCAGCCGTTTCCAGATAAGATCGGGTGTGCACCCCATTGCCCCAAGCCAGCACGATGGGTTCCGTGCTCTTTTCCAATTCCCCGCAAACCAAGTCCATGTTCTTTTGGAGCAAGCCGCGGTCTGCTCTTTTGGGAAGCGCCCCTGGATCGGTGCAGCGCAACGGATAGAGGTTGTACAGCGTCCAGGCCGGGTAGCCCAATTCTGAACTGATCTTTTCGATGTTCCGCGTGGTGGGGTCGAGCCGCGCCTCAGAGGCCGTGCTCGGGTTCAGGCCGATCCAACGGAGCGCAGGCGTACCTTCTTTTGAAAGGCGGAAGCGATGGAGCTCATCACCTATTTGGTTGCGCATAAGAGAAGAACTGGGCATTGCACAAGGAAAGGTACGGATGTCCACCTGCCTGCGTTGAATTCCCATCGGCCATTCAAGGCAGAGGAGCAGCCAGAGCCTGTATCTTCCACCTATGAGCAAACGGAGCTTCCTGATCCTGTCGACCGGGTTATTCGTTGTGGTGCTGGGCATCATTTTGGCCTATCCCTACCGATACGCCATTGCCAAGCGGCTCTACCGACAGGTGAATCCGCCTCCAGCTGCCAGAGAACCGCATCCGTCCGTTGGATATGTATACGGCATCGATGTGTCCCACCATCAGGACAAGATCGACTGGAGCCAGGTTCGGCAGTGGAAGGGCCACCCCATCGAATTCGTCTACATCAAGGCCAGCGAAGGAACGACCCTGCAGGACAACCGCTACGCAGAGAACATCCAAGGCGCCCGTGCCAACGGACTCAGGGTGGGCAGCTACCACTTCTTTACCACCCTTAGCTCAGTGCAGAGCCAGTTCGAGAACTTCATTGCGCAGGTGGACCTCAGCCAGCAGGATCTGATCCCGATGATCGACCTGGAGGAAATGAACCACTGGAAGGGCGAAGAGTACCACGCCAAACTCAGCGAATTCCTCACGCTGGTGGAAGCGCACTTCGGCAAAAAGCCGCTGATCTACACCTTCAACACTTTTTACAACCGCAACCTAAGAGGCCGCTACCGGCAGTATCATTTTCTGATCGCCCGCTATGGCAAAGAGTCGCCCTGGATGCGGGACGGATCCAACTGGACCGCCTGGCAGTTCAGTGAGGACGGGGAGATCGATGGCATTTCTGAACGGGTGGATCTCGATCTACTGAGCGCCCGCTTCTCCATTGAAGACCTTCTGCTGCGTTGAGCACAGATCGATCGACTCTCACCAGAGGCCGTCTTTATCGATCCATTCCTGCTTGTAGTCGGGCCACCAGTCGCCCTCGTCAATAAGCACCTGGCCCAGGTCCGGATTTTCGGTTTTGAGGAAGGCATAGCAAAAGGTGATATCCGAGATCTTGTCGTCCTTGAACTCCAGCATCAAGCCAGTGCGGTCCCTGTCGTAGAAATTGGGATTGCGCACCGGAAAGTAGCCCTCACGGAATAGGACCACCGGATTGCCCAGCACACACTGCAGACATTGATCGAAACGGAAGTGTATTTCCTCCCGGTACATCGACCAGCGCTTGTCCATAAAGGCCAGGAAACCGTCTCGGTCCACCCAGTAGATACCGTGTTCAGCCTCCGGATGAGTCTTGCGGTATTCCTCGTGCTCTGAAGGGGTGCGGATGACCGTAAAATCCCCTCTTTCATGCAGCAGCTCCTTGAGCGCATCACGCTTGCGAAAGGCCACGGCCTCGGCAAAGGCCAACGTGAGTTCCCGTTGTCTGGCCTTCGAGACTTCAGCGCCCTCCATAAACAAGCTTCGAACAGTGTAGAACAAGGCGATCCATGCCCTCAATTTACGGCGGATCCGAACGGATATAAAAGTCCTCAAAAAAGGTCTTAAATAATAGGTTATGAGGGATTTAAGTCGTAAATTGAATAGGTAATCCCAAAGCTATTTACCTATGCCTGAAGCCGAATATTTGGCGCCCTTGGAGGTGCTCGAACGCCTCGAAAAGAACCCGGAATGGAACGAGATGATCGCCTCCGAACTCGGTGTCGATCACTTGGATCGCTGCCGAGCTGAACTGAGCCAACCGAACACTGAAGAGAACACCGCCTACAACAGTCTTATAGAGCTTGTTTGCGGAGATGGAACCGAGTGGATGAACAACCGTATAGCCGGCGCATACTACGCCACAGCGCGTCTTTTGGGCCACGATGCGCTTCCGCTGTATTGGGTGGAGAACGACGACCCGGTGGCTGGCTTCTTTGGCGATGCCAATACGGCCATGACCTATTTCGACGAACGCTACCTGACAGAGGAGCCCGAAGAGATCGAAGAGGAGCAGGATGAAGACGAAGAAGAGGCGGAAGAAGAAGCGGACAACCGCCCAGTTGCCATCTACCTGCCCTTTATCAATATGTATTTCCCGATCAAGGCCAGTTGTCGGAGCTGCCAGGAGCCTTCCACCTTCAGCGGGCAGATGAAACTCACCACCGACAGCGGTCCTCACCTGCTGCATGAGTATCAGTGCCAGGACTGCGGCAAGCTCAGTTATTCAGGTGAACAGACTGATGAGGAGGGCATTCAGGTGGCTGTCTCTGAGCCCTGCGAATGTGGCGGCCAGCGACGCCGGGACAAGAACATCTTCTGTCCATCCTGTGCCCACCGAAAGAGTGAAGACAATCGACGGGAGGAACACCTCTGCATCTCAGAAGAGCAGTTCGAGGCACTGCGCGAACGGCACCTCAAGAAATTTAACCTTTGAATGCTATTGGGTCCGCACACGGCCATTGCCGAGTTCATCCTTTAGTCGGAAATAGCGGCCCTCGAATTTTACTCCTGCGCCTCCGCGGATGAACTCACAAGCTTCGGTTCGGATGTCCACATGGTCTTCGGTGAACTCGAAGAATACCTTGCAACGCTCTTCGCCCTCATCGTAGAGGTCGTGGTTGTCCACCTGCACGTGCTCATCGTCTTCGTAAAAGGCCTTGCCGTCTTTTATGGTGATGATGAAATATGGATCCACCATTCCCCCAGGATATTTCACCGCCCCTCGGCGCTCATAGCCATAGAGCTCAAAGCGGTAGGTCTGGCTCATTTGGTCGATGGTAAAGAGCTCGAGTGAATACTCCGAGAACTCATCTTTCTCCAGCCATTTACCGGCGTAGTTGGGTACTTCACTGCGATCGACCGTTGGGTTGGTGCAAGAGTGTAGAAGCAGAAAAAAAAAGAGTGCTACCAGTCTATTCATTGGCCGCGGAATCTAAAACCTGTACATACTTCCCATCAAAATCCACTCCCCAACCGGTGTAGACGAGGCTGCACCCGGT
>JAYOTP010000053.1:0-3704 GCA_038150465.1 Flavobacteriia bacterium
AGTGAAGATCATCTCATGGCATGTTCTCCCGTGAAAACGATAGCACTTCCATGATGTCGGTCAGCGCAACCATGAAAGAGGGGAGAAGGCACTTCGATTTGATGACCGAGGCGTCCTTCTCCAACAAGATGTTTTGCCTTAGTTCAGGACCGGCTCCTCCACCTTCTCTTCTTCCTTCCTCCTGCGAACGAGCTTCATCTCGTCCACCAGATGTCCGGCACCGGCGTATTTGTCGATGATAAAGAGGGTGTAGCGGATGTCCACCGAGATGGTGCGCTGCAGTTTGTCTTCAAAGAAGATGTCTCCGCTCATGGCTTCCCAATTGCCATCGAAGGCCGTACCGATCAGTTCCCCGTGGCCATTGATCACCGGGCTGCCGCTGTTTCCGCCCGTAATGTCATTGTTGGATATGAAGCAGACCACGAGCTCCCCATTTTCATCTGCATATTCTCCATAGTCTTTGGCCCTCCAGAGTTCCTCCAGGCGCGGCATCACATAGAACTCGCTGAGCTCATTGCCACTTTCATCTTTCTTTTGCATCACCCCGTCCAAGGTGGTCTGATAGTCATAGCGCACGCCATCTCGCGGCTCATAGCTTCCCACTACGCCCCAGGTCATTCTCATGGTGCTGTTGGCATCGGGTGAGAACTTTTTGTCCGGCTGCATTTCGCGAATGCCTGCGGTCAGCAGTCGATAGGCTTTCTCCAGCTGATCTTTTGCCTCTTCGGTTTTGTCTCTGTTGCTTCGGTAGAGATCAAGGGTCTGCATGGCAATACGGCCCAATGGATCCTTTTTGATCTTCTTGAAATTCGGATCTGCAACAGCAGCCATGAAGCGGTCTTTGTCGGTATAGATCGACTTTTTCCAAAGCTTCTTGACCAGCTTGGCCATTTTCCCTTTGTTCTCGGAGATGAATGCGGGTTGCTGATCCAGCGCAATGTCTTCGGCATACAACTGGAACAAACGCTCCATGAGTTCCCGCTCCATGGGGTCATGAGTTTCGGCAAAAAATCCCTCTGCTCCAGCAGTCAATGCCGCTTGTGTTTTTGCCAGGAGTGCATCGTACTTGGCTTGGGCTTCCGCTTCCTCCTCATCGCTTTCGGCGTCTTTGACCGCTTGATGGGCTTTCTCCAATCCAGTGAAACGGCTCGAAGCACCCAGGGCAAAGGAGATGTAACTGGACCCGCGAAGCAGCGCCTCCCGGTTGTACACGCCGGAAACCACATATCTATCCGTGGCCTTATATCCATCTGCCAGCATGCCGATCACATTTCCATAGCTGGCTGAACGTTCGCTCGATTCGCTCGCCCAGCGCTCAAAGTCGTCTTCCAGGGCTTTCTTCTTGCCGTAGACATTGTTGTTTTTCAGCTGCTTGGTTTGGCCGATGTAGTACTTCCAGTAGTTGGCTGTGCTGGCATATTTTGAAGCATAGAGCAGGTCGACGCTGCGGTCCGCTTCCATGTACTTGCGCATGATCGCCAGTTTGAGATCGCGCACCTTGACCACAGACGGATTGTATTTGTCGATGGCCTGCTGCACACCACGAGAACTCAAGTAGCGGTCTGTAGAGCCGGGGAATCCAAACACCATGCTGAAGTCGTCTTCCTGCACGCCGTCCAGGCTTATGGGCAGAAAATGACGCGGCGCCAAAGGAATGTTGTCTGCGCTGTAATCTGCTGGTTTTCCATCTGGGCCAGAATAGATCCTGAAGATGGAGAAGTCTCCCGTGTGCCGTGGCCACATCCAGTTGTCCGTATCGCCGCCGTACTTGCCCACAGACTCCGGTGGCGCACCTACGAGCCGAACATCCCTGAAGGTTTCCATGGTAAAGAGGTAGAATTCGTTTCCATGAAAGAAGCTGCGCACGAAGGTGTCGTAATGCGAATCGCCTTTGGCTTCCTGGGCGATCTCCCGGCTGATCGAGCGGATGGCCTTGCTGCGCTCGTCTTCAGACATCTCTCCATTGAGGACGGCATTGACCCGATCGGTCACATCTTCAATACTGATCAAAAATGTAGCGGTCAGCCCTTCATTGGGCAGTTCTTCCGCCTTGCTCATCGCCCAGAATCCGTTTTTGAGATAATCGTTTTCCTCAGTAGAATGGCTGCGGATGGCATCATAGCCGCAGTGGTGATTGGTCAGCATCAAGCCCTGATCAGAGATCACTTCCGCGGTGCAAAATCCACCGAGCGAGACGATGGCGTCCTTCAAGCTGGAACCGTTGGCGCTGTAGAGTTCATCGGCCGTTAGCTGCAGTCCATGTTCGGTCATGTCCTGATGGTTCAGCGCCTTGATCAGGTGCGGCAGCCACATGCCCTCATGGGCCGATACTTGCAATACGAGGAGGGTGGCCATAAGAGCCGTCCAGAAACGCTTCATGTGTTTTTGTTTTTCTGTCCCAATGATAGCCAAAAACGGCCTTTGCAACAAGGTGTCTGGAGAGCTGGGTTTGGTCTCTATGAGAATGTCTCTTGAGCGGTGATGGAGAATCGATCTAATGGACTGGCAAACAGTGGGGGCAGTAGAGCGAAGAATGGATTCTAGGGTAAAGCAAAAACGAAAGTATACAGTTTGCGAATGCTCTAATTCGTCGATTCAATCAATAGAAGGCATGCTGTCATAAGTCATACTTACAATTGGTAAAAAAGAAGGATTGGATAGAGAGATGTCTACAATATTTCTAGAACCAAGAATCAAAACTGCTTTTTCTTTCCTTCTTCTTCCTTTCCTTTTCCTTCTTTTTATTTCTCAGATAGTCCAAATCATATCGGTAGCCAAAATTCACAAGACCATTGGAATCAAATGACAGGCCTGAATTAGGACTAAAGGGATTGTATTCAAAAGAGATAAGCCACCTTCCTTTCTCTTTTCTCGGGAAAGTTGACTGCAGATAAAGATTGGAAGGAAATGGACGGATTCCGATCGTTAATTCGGTATCATTCATCTTGACCCCAATCCCTAATTTGCATGTGGCTATTGACGGCAAGGCAAGACCAGCAGCATATTCAAAAATAAAATTGCTCTTTGTGATGTGTGTCCTGCCCCAGAGATAGGAGAGTCCAGGGAATACTGCAGGATTGTCACTCAAATCATAGGGCACAGCAATTCCGTAGCTAAATTCCCGTATGGGTACTTTTTTATTCAGTAATGACTCATCCTGTGCAAATATGTTGCAGTAGGAGAATAAAAAGAGATATAAAAAAGTAGTCTTTTTAGTAAAGTAATATTTCATCCGGTTTTATAGATATAAATTAAGGAAGGTCGATATGATTATTGGTCTGTTCATTTTTGCATGAGGCACAACCAGTTGCAGTTAGCGGCCGCGGTTGGGCATGGTAGTTTTGTGGGAAGTTAAAGGTGTTGTAGAATATCCTGAGTGTGAATTGGAGACGGACTTGAACCAACCGACAGTTGAGCCTGTCTGCCAAGGCGGCCTGTATTTTAATTCTTCAGATTTATCAAATGTAGAGTCCAAGATCAAACAGCTTTATCACCGAACTGTGATGTGATAGCAGGTGGACTGCTTTTCCATGAGAACATGGATTCGATCTCGACTTTGATATTCGATCAGAAGATCTTCAAAAATTTTCTGCAGTCGACTGTTTTTTCCTCTTAGGCCATTGAATCGCGTGTATGATACATCGAAAGAGACACCGTATGAATGAGTGCTGATATTCTTGGTCGCATTTCGATTGGTCCTGGAT
>JAYOTP010000054.1:0-3362 GCA_038150465.1 Flavobacteriia bacterium
ACATCTCTGTATCAGAGAATGAAATAGGCTCTGAGTTGAATGCATTCCCCAACCCAACAGCCAACACCCTCTACGTCCAAGCGCCAAAGAACAGTTCCCTCACGCTTGTGGACATGAATGGCAATACCCTCACGCAGCTCACAACAGAGGCTGTAGAGACGTCCATTGATATGTCCTCCTACGCACAGGGGGTGTATATGCTTCAGATACAGACAGGAGAAGCTGTAGAGACAAGAAGAATAGTGAGGAATTAAGAAGCCTTATTGTTCACAGAATACGGCCATCAGGCGAGTGGAACCGCTTTCTACAGTGCATAAACATACCGAAGGGCCCAGATCCCTTTGGTCAAGGGCTCGTTGGCGGTGAAATCTTCTTCCATGCGGTAAAAGAGATGTACGCTTCCCCACTCGCCCATCGAATATTCCGTTCCCAGGGTCAGGCGCATCTTGGTAATGGATTCCTGCTTGTCGGTTCGCTTGAAGAGCTCCGTGGATAGTTTGGGGTCCAATTTCCATTTGCGGATGTTGTATCCCAAGGCCAGCTTCCAGCGGAATGCGTTCACACTCGGGTCGTTCCCTTCAAACTCCCTTCTCGACTGGAACCGGACCCGCGTTCCGATGCTGAATCTTTCGATGTCGAATTTATAGCCCAGATCGGCCTGCCAACGGTAGCGCTCCTCGATGCCCGTGACCTTACCCTCGGTGTCGTTGTTCCTGATGTAACGAAGTCCACCAGCCAAACTGAATCCGCTTTTCCATTTGTGCTTCAGCTCGAGTTCTGTGAAGTTTTTGTCGAGAACAAAGCCATCGGTTCGAAATCTTTGCTCGTGGTGTAGCTGGATGCTGTAACGGGGAAGGAATTCGTACTTCACTGCCGCACCGGTCCAGAGCTCCTGTGGTGTGGTGCTGGCTTCGTCCTCCTGCCCGCGGAGCTCAGAGGCATACAGCATACAGCAAAGAAGGAGTCCGAAAAACCTCAAGACCCTGAAAGGACGAAGCATCCGATCAATCATTCTCATTGAAATGTGCGGGATGTTGCTCATCGCTGTGATAAAAGATCCTGACCTGAGCCGTATCGTCCAAGAAATTGATCTTCCCGACTTCCACTCTTTGGATGGAGAGTCCGGTGCGCCGCTCCAACTCCTCTTTGAGTTCGGCCTCCCTTCCCTTGCGAACCAGCTCAATGTCTTCAAAGAGGATCAGCTTCTGGGTTTCACTGCGTACCTGCCAGCCGAATTCAAGGAAATAGGTAAGCCCGAAGATGAAGCTGTTCACGATCCCCAGTTCGATCATGGAGATCTTCTTGGATGCCAATGCATTCACCACACTCAAGCCGATCACCAGGAAGAGATAGGTCATCTCCCGAATATCGATCTGACTGGTGCGGTAACGGATGATGCTGAAAATGGCAAAAAGACCCAGCCCCATGCCCGTATCGATGTCGAGCTTTTTCAGGGAAAAGCAAATGAAAAAGACGATCGAACCCAAAAGGTAGTAGGTGAACAGATAATCCTTCCGTCTGGACACCCGATAGTAGGTGAAGCGAATGATGAGCGTGAGGAAGAAGAAATTGATGCCCAGCCGCAGCAGCATCTTGTAGACATCCTCGTCAAACCAGTTGATGTTCATGCGTGATTGATCTTAGCGATTTTCAAAAGCTTTTTCTTGAACCTGTTGTGTTTCAGCTTCTCTTGTCCGTGGGTCTTGATCAGCCCGATGCAGTATTTGCTGATGTTGAACGGGCGTATATGCTGGCTGCGCAAGGCCTTGTAGACCGCGGTCTTTCGTGAAGCTTTGGCCTGCTTGAGTTCCAGGATGACCAGATCTCCGAGCTGCTCATCCACCCCGTTGTGGCTGAATTCGATATTGAGGTCCAAAGTCACTCTTTCTGCTTGATGCTTGGAGACCAATGTAATGCGTTGGTACCGATTCAACAGCTTTTGCTTCCACCCCGAGGGGTCGATCTCCGAGCGCTGCAGAAAACCCGCTTCCGTATCACCGAGCTGCGCCTTATCGGTCTCAAGCCGCATGCGGCGTTTGTCTATCCGTCCGTTGTCCTTTCGTTTGAGCTCAAAGAAATTCAAATCGGAGTCCACGTATTTCCGAAAACGCAGCTTGTACCTCTTCTTCCGCCTCCGATGGTGTTCGTGATAGCAGTGCAGGGCTTCAGTATCCAAATAAGCAGTCTGATAGGACGATATGCGCTTTCCCGAGACTTCCAAGACGGAATAATCAGCATGGAGCTGCTCGAGAAGTTCGGGCAACTGGCGCACGGACAAGATGAACTTGGTTTCCACCCGGTCCATCAATGCCGAAGCTCCCAGCTCTTCCAGAGAGATCGGGTCAAATGCCGACAGACAGGCATGGATATCCTTAGATTCTTTCATCTGCTCTGCGCCATTTGATCATAGATACTGCTTACACTCACAGCCAAAATTTATTCCTTAATGAAGGTCCTTGTGCCGATAGCCGTACTCAAATGATAGATCCCGGCAGGCAAATGAGATACATCCAAAACCCTTTCCCGAGTACTCATAACACATTGTCCCGCTGAGTTGTAGCACTTCTTTTCCCCTTCAACCTCCACGTGCAGATAGTGGCTGGTCGGGTTGGGATATAGTTGGAGATCCGCTGTTGGGTGATATTCCGAACCGTTGCCAATGGGAAATTCGATCTTGGACAAACCTGTGGAAGTGGCCACCCAGACTTTGTTCAGCCCTTCTGTATCCAGGCCACGTACATTGTGCCCGGCCAATCCGTTCGAAACGTCATAACTCACCCAAAACGAACCATCCCAGAACGCCACTCCGCCAACCCCTAAATAGCCCACATAGATCGTGGTCCAAATACGGCCCAGACCGTCTACGGCCAGGTCAACCACTGGATTGAGCGTATCCGGCGGTGGAAGCACATGCATGATCGTGTAGTTGGTCACTGCATTCGACGCATGCAATACGGTCATTCCGCTCGATGTGCCGATCCATTTATCGTCGTTCACGCACTGGATCGTTGTGCTCGAGTTGCTCAACAAGCCCGCTGAAGCCGAAGTGTAGGCTTGAAATGTGGTATCGTCGTAGTGCACCACGCCATCCAAAGGAGAGGCGAACCACTTGTCGCCCTTGCTGTCAAAAGAAGTGGCCACAACTCCGCTGATGGGAAGGTCCGGGCTGCCATAGGTTCGCCAGGACGTGCCGTCAAAAACACTGACGCCGGCCGAAAATGAAGCGTGAGCGAACCAGATCTCGCCATTAGGTGCCACAGCGATATCGGCGATCCTGTTCAGGGCCAATCCGTCTGCCGTTGTGTAGGTCGTCCAGCTGCTGCCATCGAATCGGGATACGCCAAAATCCGTCCCCACCCAGA
>JAYOTP010000055.1:0-2514 GCA_038150465.1 Flavobacteriia bacterium
TTTCTCGATGCAGTGCGGGATGGTTGATGGATCATCTTCTGCAAGATAGGACGAGTAGCAAGGGCATCCATTGCGGTCTTCTCTGTTTCATAGAGCTGTTCGAAGCAGGCCACGATACTTGGACATTCAGAAGGCGCAACAAGACGGATGAACTGTAGAATAGAATATGAACGGACCACTGCTCATCCTTTCCTGCCTTGGGAGGCCAAGAGCTCATCTCTATTCTTTAGATTTGGAAGGAAACACTACCCAAGGAACAATGGCCGAATGCGGTGAAATTCAGGAGTTGAGTCCCATCACGGACGGAAGAGGCAACCTATTGTTTCTCGAGGAAGAACGGCACGTGCCGTTTGAGATCAAAAGAACGTACTACATCTACGACGTTCCTGGATCTGTGGAGCGGGGCAAACATGCCCATTATGAACTGGAGCAAATGATGTTCGTTGTGGGAGGATCCATTGAAGTCGAATTGTTCGACGGAACGAACCGGTCCACATATTTGTTGGACTCGCCCAAAAAAGCCCTTCTGATCCCCAAGATGACATGGCGGGTCATGCGCAACTTCACCAAAGGTGCGGTCTGTGTGGTCTTGGCGTCCATGCCGTACCAAGAAGAGGACTACATTCGGGATTATGATGATTTTCTGAGGATCATTCAGGAATGAGAAAAAAATATCGGTACTCCACTCGGGACTAAGTTGCTACTCAGCCGAAGTTTCCCAATGATTCAGCAGAAATAAACGGATGGTTTTCCAAGAGTCCAAAGGATGAATCTGAAGTCGACCGTATTCTATTCGGGTCTTGCCACAGTGGTGCGCATCGCTTCAGGTCTGATCACTTCAAAGGCCGCAGCTTATTTTCTCGGCCCTTCGGGAGTGGCTTTCGTGGCCCAATTCCAGAGTTTTCTTGGCTTACTTGGATCAGGTGCCAATCTTGGGATCGGCCATGGGGTGGTCAAATTGCTTTCGGAGGAGGATAAAGACAGTGGCCAGACCAAAAAGGAATTGCTGAGCACAGCGATCTGTATCAGCATTGGGAGTGGACTGCTCATGTCCATTGCCATCGCGATCTTCCATGGGCAGATCGCGTTCTACTTATTCAAGACCAATGAGTACGACAGTATCGTGTTGGCCATCGGACTCACGGCCACGCTCACCGGCCTGACTACTCTGATGCTTCAGGTATTGAACGGTTTCAGACAGATACGGGCAATGATCGCTGCGCGGATCGGAGCCAGTATGGCGGGGGTTCTTATCTCCGTGATCTGCATCTATCAGATGCGGTTGTACGGCGCCCTTCTCGCGCTGATCCTGGCGCAAGTTTCTGCTTTCCTGATCACGATCTACTTCAGCCGCTCCAAGTTCTGGTTTTCGAGGGCCTATATGTTCAAGGGTTTTTATTCGAAAAGGGCCAGGAACTTCAGCAAGTATGCACTCATGACGATGGTATCTGCAGTTTTACTGAATTGGCGACAGATGTTTCTCAGAGACCACATCATCGTTCATCTCTCATCAGAGACGGCTGGAATATGGCAGGCCGTATGGAAGGTTTCGGAGATGCATGTTTCGGTGATCGTCCTTTCACTATCTGTCTACTATTTACCTAAACTATCCGGCCTGGAATTACAGAAAGAGGTCCGTGCAGAGATATACAAAGTGTTTCGGACCATCCTTCCCCTGGTGCTTGCATCCTCTGGCGCCATCTATCTTCTAAGAGGATTCATCCTTTCGATCCTTTACACGAGCGAATTCGAGCGGGGCGGAGATCTTTTTCTTTTTCAGCTGATTGGTGATGTATTCAAGGTCTCGGCCTGGCTGATAAGCTTCCAAATGATCGCCAAAGGGATGTATAAGGAGCACATCTTTAGCGAAGTCCTGTTTTTCTTAGGCTATATCGGAATCTCCATTTATCTCTTAGATGGATTTGGAGTGCTGGGTGTCACCTACGCACACGCCATCATCTATTTTCTTTATCTCTTGGGAATGGTATTCTTGTTCCGTGACACGCTGTTCAACACCAAGAGCGAAGGAACATGAATAGACCTCAGGTAACTGTCATTGTCCCCGTTTACAATCACGAAGAATACATCAGCAGCTGCATCCGATCGATATGGGAACAGAGCTACGGAGCCGAAAATATTCAGTTGATCGTGGTTGAGGATTGTTCCCCGGATGGGAGTCGGGATGTGGTGATTAAGGAACATGAGCAATTGGGTTTCGATCTGATCTTGAATGAAACCAATAGAGGGATCATCTACAACATCAACCTGGCACTGAAAAAGGCAACAGGGAAGTACGTCTGCATCACAGGTTCAGATGACATCTGGGATCCCAACAAGCTGGACATTCAGGTGGAATACATGGAAGCACATCCTGAAGTGGGTGCATGTTCAGGCAACCAATTGGAGATCGACTCCAAAGGAGTTCCGTTCACTTCAGAATTCCAAAAAAAGCTGCCTCATGCAACCTACGAATTCAACGATGTTTTCTTGAGGCGCTTTTTCTTTTCGACCCCT
>JAYOTP010000056.1:0-1997 GCA_038150465.1 Flavobacteriia bacterium
TGATCCTGCCCTTGCATGCGCTCTTTGCCCGGCTTCTTCGAAAGCGTTTGCGTCGATAAGAAAAAGAGAGGCCAATTCAAAAAGATCAAATGCCCCTATTCAATGAGCAATAGGTCATCGTTTAATGACCCGCTTTGAGTATGTCCCGCTGGAGTTTTTCACATGCAGGATATACACTCCTGCTGCGTATACAGAAAGATCGATAAGGGCTTCATTCTTCAATGAAGAGTCCTGCCAGAGTACATTCCCTTGCAGATCGCAGAGGATCCATTCGCTGGCAGCAGGGGAATGCAGGTGAACAAGGTCGTTGGTCGGATTGGGATAGATGCGGATGCCCGAATGCCCATCTGCAGCATCGGAAGAAGTGCCATTCCCAGTTGAAGATTTAGACGTTGAAGCCGTATATCCCTTGACCACCTTGCAGCTGTAGCCAGAGTTTTGAGGTGTTCCGTTCGATAGGAAACGAGCGAAGACAGCAAATTCGTAGTTGCCCGACGGATTGCCGCTGCCGCTCCAATTTGCAGCGTATGTCGTGTCACTGATCAGTGGCGTCTTGCTCCACAGCTGGGTATTGCGCAGTCTGTAGGCCAAGCGATAGCCAATGAGGCTTTGTCCGCTGCTGAATACAGAGGGCGTCCACTGTGCCTGGATGACCCCAGCAGCTGTATTCACTTGCAAATTGCTCGGAGCGATTCCGCTGCCCAATGAAGGAACCGTGAAGGTATCTGTGACGGCGCATCCAGCGGCATCGGTCACAGTCACCCAGAGGGATTGGGTCTGCTGCGCATAGGTGCGTTTGGTCGTTGCCCCATTGCTCCAGAGGTAGCTCTTGTTCCCCAGCCCACCGGATATGCCTGCACGGAGCAGTGCAGAGTCCTCGGGGCAAAAGGGTGCTTTCTGTCGTACGATGGCCACCGTCATTCCCTTACAGGGACTTTGGATACTTTGAGAACAGCCTTCTTCCCAGACCCCATTGATCAGGCTGCTCATTCGCACCTCCAAAAGAGAATTGAACCAAGGGGTTATGTTGAATCGCTGGCTACCCGATCGAATGGCACCCTGACTCAAGTTCTTTGTTCGCCATGTGTTCGATCCTTCCAGTTTGTATTCGAGTTTATGAGCGAACTGATCGGATGCATCGAAATATGCGATGAGCAGACCTTTGTTTGCGTCATGTACGCCTACAGAATCGATTCCTGTTCCACGCAATACATCCAATCGAAGCGAGTCGGAACATTGGGTGCTTCCGCTGATCAAGGTGCAGTAGAAAGTGGTCGCCTGCTGTGGGCTGACCCAGATCGTTCGGGCGGTATCCCCAGTGGACCAAAGCAAGCTGCCGCTCGCAGAGCCTACATGTGCCCTCAATTGAATGGAATCGCCAATACACACAACGGAATTATCTGCAGATATTCCCAAGCAAGAAGCCTCCACACGCACCTCATCGATGGAGATGTCCCCACGGAAGCTGCTTCCCTTGAAGGCTTGGAAGATGAAGCGGTAGGTATTTCCACTGAGGCTTTGCAGGCTGGTGGTGCGCAGCAGGAAGCTGTCGGATCCGGCGGTCTGTTGCTGTCCCATCAGGCTGTCGAGTCGTGTTTGCAGGCCGGAGGAGGTTTCTTCAGCGATGATGACCAGTTTGTTGATGTTGGAGCCGTACATGTGGTATTTGAACCGAAGTTCTGCGGTGGCCAGAGGGCTGATGTCGATAGCGGGAGAGACGAGTTCTGCACTGGTGTTGGCGTCGCCATAGCCGCTTTCCAGGAACATATAGGTACCGCCAGCGGAGGTGGGATAGGTTCCATCGAAGAAGGGGCCTGTGTTCAGGCTGTTCTCATTGGCACCGGTGGAGTTTTCGGATTCCCATCGGGGCGGGTTGGCGGAGTTGGATCGGAAGGTCCAGCAGTTGTTCCATCCGCCGGCCAGGTTGAGGTTGCCCGGGCCCAGAGGGATGCCTTCGAAGTTGGTATGGTAGGGTGCGGTCAGTGCCGCGCAGGAGG
>JAYOTP010000057.1:0-1735 GCA_038150465.1 Flavobacteriia bacterium
TCCAGACCGCAGCAGGCAGAAGCTACCTTGGTGGAGAACACAGCTTTTTGGTCTCCTGGAGATACCATTCATCTGTTCAATTCGCAGTGGTCCTCCATGGCGATCGACCCATCGGTGGGCCGGGTCATCTCTTCGGCCAATGGCTTGTTCAAGATCCGCTTTGACCGTCCCGGTACGCATACATACAGCATTCAGACATCAGCCGGCGAACGCATCCTTCGCGAAGCCAATGTGAATGAATTTCCCCTGCCTGAGTTGCGCACATCCATTCGATGGGCGGACTTGAGCTGGAAGGGAACTGAATGCATCGACGTGCTCTCAGAATTGAGCGAAGGAGCGTATCAGATCACAGGTGCTTCTGGCGTGATCGTTACCCCCAACGGACACCAAAGATTTTCAAGTTCGGGAGATTGTATTTCCCTTGAGCAGGTGGAGGAAAAGCCACTGGCCATTCTCCTCCAATCCATCCAGTTGACCTACCGAGGAGCGTCAATTGAGATGAAGCAACATACAATAAACGTGTTATGAAAAAGTTCGTTGCGATCGCATGGCTATTTGCCGCCTGGGGCGTGCAGGCTCAGAATACGGTTTCTATTGAAGGCAACACCTTGTTTTCTTCTGTGGCCGAACAGATCAAGCCCGGAACCACTGTTCTGTTCGGGCCCAACGCCACCCTTATCGTCACTGATGGGATGAAGGTGCAGGGAACCGAGGAGGCGCGAGTGGTCTTTCAAAGTGCAGACCAGGATGCGCCCGGTCGCGGCATTGTTTTTCAGGTCACTTCTTCGCGCGGAGGTTCTGTTTCTTTGGAGCATGTGCTTTTCAAGCAGTTGGAAGAAGCAGTCTACTTTGAATCTTACACGCAGTATGCTTCTATTCAGTTTGAAAATGTAGAGGTCGTTTCCAGCGGAAAGAGTGGCTCGACCTTCAGCTTCTACAATATGACCTCGAACGGTGCAAAGGGTTCGACGGATATCTCCCTCAAGGACATGCGCTTCATTGGAAATGCAGGATCGGTCAAATTCTTGGGCATCAACGATGAGGTAAAGAGCTTGAGCCTTCAAAATATCCTTTTCGCTTACAATACTTATTTCGGTTCAGAGGATGAGTTGATCCAGATCGAAGCCTTTACTTCGGATCAGAAAGAGGTGATCGAATTGGACAATTTGGTCTTTTTGAACAACTATACTTCTCCTGCCCATACACCCTGGACCATTGAACTCAGCGGTATGCGGGACACCTTGGCCATGGCCGATATGTATCTGAGCGAGGAGGACCTGCAGTCCATATTGGATGGACGCAAAGACTACAATCGCAGCTATCTGCCAGTGAACGCTTTGACCGAGCTGCCAGAATTTGCCTCAGACATGGCGGGCGAATTTGATTTTCTCTATCATGGAGATACCTTGATCTCGGATGCTCTGACGGCTGTAGAAAACGTGGAAGGTCCTACAGGGAGCCGGATCTCCTACGAGAAGGTGGGTGCCAATAAGGTACTTTTCTTCGGACTGGATGGAGAGGAGTATGTATATCTGCGTCTGAGCGATGGGCGCATGCTGGCCGTTGCCTTACCCGAGGCCTTAGAACCCGAACAGCCTGCGAACGAGCCGGGATCTAATTTGGACCAGGTAGTCTACAGAGATCAAGCCAGAGCGATCGCGGACAGTTTGACCGAGCTCTTTATGGCTGGCGGCGGGGCTGGAGGAAATGTGCAATTGGTATTGGATCCCATTCG